>CAKPKP010000004.1 GCA_934167495.1 uncultured Clostridia bacterium
TTTTGTTAAATATTTTGCTTCTTTTGCCTTATCTAATATTCCATTTTTCCCTAATACCGCTGAAATGCTAATTCCTGCTAAAATTAAAAGTACTACTATTGTTATTACTAATGCTATTAGTGTTATTCCTGAATTTTTCTTCAATTTATATTTCCCTCCTTTTAATTTTTCACTGAGTTATTTTTATAATAATGTTCTGATGATTCAAGATGACTGCATAATCCTGTTTCATAATGTGTTGTACCACCAGCTACTTTATGTAATTCACAATACAATGTTTGACAAGGGCCTGATGGAGTTGTTACTGTTCCGTTTACAACATGATCCTGAGGAGCACTTCCTCTACCAGTTCCGCATTTTGTACAGAACCATGTTACAACAGTAATAGTTTGACCTGGTCCAGCAGGATGTGAAGAGTTTTGAGATCTTAAAGCTGTTTCTCCACAAGTAGTTGCTCTTGTACATATTTTACTCTCATTTCCTTTTCCAGAACAATACCATATTGCATAAAGAGTTATATTAGAATTTCCTGTATAACTACTTCCTGCTGAATATGCAACTGTATGTGATGAACTGCTTGTTGCCCAGCCTTTAAATGTATATCCAGTTGGAGCTGTAAAAGTACTATTTTGAATTGCATAATTACTTCCTTCTACCTTTCTTCCAGCAGACATACTACCACTACCTCCATTTGCATTATACGTTACTGTATATATTTTTTTCCATACAGCATATAAGGTTGTATCTGCATTATTAGTAAATTTTGAACCTGCTGTATATGTTGCTGATGTTGCAGTATTACTCGTTGACCATCCTGCAAATTGATATCCTGATCTTGTAGGAGTTGTACTACTTAAAGTTATGTCAATACCATGTCTTTTGGTTTGTACATTTGGTGCTCCACTACCTCCATTTGCATTATATGTTACTGTGTATATTCTTCTCCATACAGCATATAAGGTTGTATCTGCATTACTAGTAAACTTTGAACCTGCTGTATATGTCGCTGATGTTGCAGTATTACTCGTTGACCATCCCAAGAAATCATATTTTGATCTTGTAGGAATTGTAGTACTTAAAGTTATATCTTGTCCATGTTTTTTACTCTGTGCACTCGGTGCTCCACTACCACCATTAGCATTATATGTTATTGTATATAATTTTCTCCATACAGCGTACAATGTAGTATTTGCGTTACTACTAA
Source organism: uncultured Clostridia bacterium (assembly GCA_934167495.1). Lineage (GTDB taxonomy): Bacteria > Bacillota > Clostridia > TANB77 > CAG-508 > CAKPKP01. The sequence goes on from CAKPKP010000004.1 coordinate 1,205, forward strand.
ACTTTGAACCTGCTGAATAAGTTGCTGTTGTTGCAGTATTACTTGTTGACCATCCTAAAAATTCATATCCTGATTTTGTAGGAATTGTACTACTTAAAGTTATATCATAACCATGACTTTTAGTCTGTTGACTTGGTGCTCCACTACCACCATTAGCATTATATGTTATTTTATATACTATTGAATTAAATCTTGCAACTATACTATAATCTTTTGCGGGCATTTTAAAAGTATATGTAGCAGATGTTGATACTTTTGTAGCGCCTTCATACCATCCTAAAAAATAATAACCTGTATTTGCGGTTGCACTTACTGTACATGATTCATTTTCAAATTTCTTTCCACTATCTCCACTTACTGTTCCACCTGTTGAAGACGTTCTACTTAAAGTATAATCATTTGCTGTTATCTCCTCACTATCTATTGTCTCATTTCCAGCATTATCTATTGCTTTTATCCAAATTTTATATGTTCCACCTGCAGTAATTGGAAAATCATTTGTAGTTGAATATTCTTCTCCATCTTTCTTATATTCATATCTTAATATTCCAGATGGATCTGTCGCACTTGCCATTACATTTATATTCTTATTGGCAAATGTTAGATTTTTACTTTCTATTGTTGGTCCTTCATTATCTACATTTTCAATTTTATATCTCTTTATTTGAAAGCCGTTTGTACCATCATAATATCTTGCTAGTATTGTTGTATTTTCTATTACTGCAAAACTAACTTGAACATTATTTTCTACATTAGTCCACTCTTCATCATTTTCTTTCTTGTATTGTTTCTTCAAACCATTTTCTTCGTATTTTATTGTAACTATTATTGGTCCTGTTTCTATTCCATTTTTTATTCCTGCTTCTATTGTATTTCTTGGTGTTTTTATATCTTGATCTATTTCTATTGTACTATTAGTTTCTTCTATATTTATTTCTATTTTTTTGCTTCTACTCTTTGCTTTGTCTGTAGTAGCTTTAAATATGTATGTTCCATTTGTTTCTACTTCAAAAACATCTTCTACTTCTAATTCGTTATATGACCTTGTTTCTAATACATTTCCTTCTTTTATTAGTTCTATCTTTTCTATTTTCTTAGTTTTTCCTTTTTTCTCGACTGAAGCATTTACTTTTATCTTTATTTTTTCATCTTCATTTCCTTCTAATGGGATCTGTTCAAGTACTATTTTAGGATATGGTTCACCATCTTCTTTTCCGTTCTTCTATAAATGTTACTTTTCCATCATCCTCTATTTTTGCTACTATTCTAAAATTATCTGTTGTAATAACTTTTATTTCATCCTCTTCTAATTCATCATCTTGTTCTTTAACAAATAACATTCCTACCCAAGTTTGCTCATCTAATTTACTATAAACTAAATTAATTAATTTTTCTTCTTTATTTTCTGTTACTTTTAAAGTCTTTTCTGAAGCTACTATTAATGTAACTCTTTCTTCGTACTCTTTTAACTTAGTTAAATACTTTGCTTCATTAGCCTTGTCCAATATTCCATTCTTTCCTATTACTGCTGAAATGCTAACTCCTGCTAATATTAATAGCACCACAATTGTTAAAACTAGTGCTATTAATGTTATTCCTGAATTTTTTCTTAAATTTTGTTTTTTCATATGTATATGTCCTCTTTTCATCTATTTATATTATACCAATCAATCTTCCCTCTTTCAATATATGTAATACATTTGTAATATATATTTCTACTTTTTTCGACAAATTGTACAAAGGATTTATATAATAAAGAGTTCACTTTATATAAAGTGAACTCTTTATTTCTTTCTATTTTATTAATTTTTATACAACTTCACTGCTTTCTTCTACCATTTCGTCTTCTTTCTTTTCAATAACTTCTAAGCTTGCTACTGAAACTTCATATGCAACTCTTGTTTCAGAAGTTCCATCTTCAAATTTCTTTTCGTATGTTCTACTTTGAACTCTACCTACTATTTTAACTTCTGAACCTACTTCTAAGTTTTGACAAAATCTAGCATTTCTTCCCCAAGCTATACATGGTATATAATCTGATTTATTATATGCTCTATTTACTGCAAGTAATATATCCGCAATTTCTCTACCAAATGGTGTTTGTCTATAAACTGGTTTTTTACATATATAACCTGTTAATGTAACTTCATTTGATATAATATCTTTTCCTACACATTCTTCACTTTCTGGCTTTTCAATTATTTCTTTTGCGAATACTGTTAAAATTAATTTGTTTCTCTCATTTTCATAATTATTGTAAGATCTAAATTGACCTTCTACTACTACTGTTTTTCCGATATCTAAACTAATATCTGTAAGTAATCTTTCTGATACTGTTATTGGAATGATATCTGAATTTGAACTTAATCTTGCAACCTCTAAATTAAATATGTAAAAAGTTTCTCCATAAATTTCATGACTATACTTTTTCTCACTTGTAATTTTTCCCATTAATATTAAATGGTTGTTATCTGAATAATTTGTATCCAATTTCTATTCCTCCTTAAAATTCATCTATTGTATCTTTCAAATGTAGTCTCTTTTATTTTTTAAACAATTACATTATACCACCTTTTTCCTTTTTTGTCTACATAAAATGTTTATTTTTTTAAACAAAGTAATAAAAGCACGCTTATTCCTAAGGTTTCATAAATATTTACTAAATTATATTTCTCTTTTATTTTTATATCTTGTGGTTCAATAATTGAATTGTTTAAACTAATTATATTCCTTTGAATACATAATATTACATCTTCTTCAATACTAGATGCTGTAACGGTTGCTTTAGCATTAAATCCATATGTTATAGCATCTACATTTAGAGAATTTAATATATCATAATTTGATTCTAGATCTGTATTTACAATAAATTTTTTAGAGTTAGACACAATTTTTCTTAAATATTCTATATTTTCAAATACCTTTTTATAATCATAACACAATAATAAAGCTTCGAAGGCTACGTTTCTAATGTTCTGAATATTTTCATTATTTATAAATATAAGATTTATATTGTCTTCTAGATTTCCTTTTAAATCATTTTCAAAAATTTTTTCATTATTTTTATTTGTTATTATTCCTATAAAAGGCATTTTTGTTTTATCCCCCTAAAATAATATATATATTTTATATTATTTCTTTTTTTTAGAATATTAACCAAATTATTTAAAATTCTACTCTTTTTATATCATTTTCCTCGATATTATAACTACCATCTAATAATTTATTTGCTACTTTTGTAAAATTACTCTCTGTATCTGATAAATAAAACTCATATTTAGGTATATTGTTAGATACAGCTGTGATTTCTAATTTTTCTAATTCTTTTTTTAAATAAATACTTAATTTTTCTCCTGTATCTATTAACTCTATGTTTTTTCCTAATATTTCTTGAATTTTATTTTTAAATAGTGGATAGTGTGTACAACCTAAAATTAATGCATCTAAATTTTCCATTCCTATTAAGTATTCTTCTAAAATTAATTTAGCTATTTTGTTATCAGTCCAACCTTGTTCTGCAATATCAGCTAAAACAGGACATTCTCTATTTATTACATTAATATCTTTAATTTTTTCTTTTATCTTTTTTTCCCATGCGTTACTTTTTATTGTTCCTCTTGTTGCAATAACACCTATGTTTTTTAAATTTTCATGCTCTTTAATATATTCAACTGTTGGATTTATTATTCCTATTATTGGAATTTTATATATTCTTTTTAGTTCTTCTAAAGCTTGACTAGTAGCTGTACCACAAGCAATTATTATATATTTTACATTTTTGCTTATTAAGAATTCTACTGCTTGCTTTGAAATACTTATAATACTTTCTTTTGATTTGTTTCCATATGGAAATCTTTTGGTATCTCCAAAATAAATTACATCTTCATTTGGTAATTCTTTTATTAATTTTGAAAATACTGTCATTCCTCCTACTCCTGAATCAAACATACCTATTGGTCTTTTATCCATTTTATTTCTTTCTCCTTTTATTTATATAATATGCTAATTATACCAAAACAAAACTAAAAAATCTACATTTGTAAACAAAGCTTTTATATAATAGGAATTTCAGAGAAGTTTCCTATTATATAACAATAGTGGGCTGATTAAATTTTTCCATATTTTAAATTGTAGAGTTCAGCCCACGTTTAATTGTTCGTGTGCGAAATTTGCAAAGCAAATTTCTGTGCAATATATTTATATTATAGGAAGTTCAGAGAACTTTCCTATAATATAAAAAAAGTAAGCATTTGATATTATATTATACAAATTCTTACTTTTCATTTTTATTCTTATTCTAAGAAAGATTTCCAAAACTTTCTATTTATTATAATTTTAATTATTTTCTTGACTCCACAATAAGTTTTATTCCTGTTCTATCCTCACCTTCTACTTCCACTTCTGCAAATGCTGGTATGCATATTAGGTCTACTCCTGATGGCGCCACAAATCCTCTTGCAATAGCTACAGCTTTTATAGCTTGATTTAAAGCTCCTGCTCCTATAGCTTGCATTTCTGCTTTAGTAGTCTCCTTTACTAAACCTGCAATTGCTCCTGCAACTGAATTTGGATTTGATTTTGATGAAATTTTTAAAACTTCCATTACTTTCCTCCTATATTTTTATTTTTGTTTCTTCAACGAAATCTATTTTACAATATTTGGAAAATAAAATCCAGTGTTTTTGGAATTTTTTGGTAAGAATCGTATGCGGTTATTTGACTATATTCGACATATCATTTTTTCTACTTTTCATTATTTGCATCAAGTGCTTTTATACATTTATATTCTAGTCCTGTGTTTCTTTTTCTGCTGTCTTCATTATTTATCATAAATTCTACTGTTTTTTGACTTCCTATTAATATTAGCATTTTCTTAGCTCTAGTAATTCCTGTATATAATAAGTTTCTTGTAAGTAACATTGGTGATGACTGAGGAACTACCATTATGACTACATCAAATTCACTTCCTTGAGCTTTATGTATTGTTATTGCATATGCATGTTCTAATTGCTCTAATTCAGAATATGTATACCAAGCCTCTTTTTTATCATCAAATTCAACTTTAATATTTTTCTCTGCATTATCTACTTTTACTATTCTACCTAATTCTCCATTAAATATCCCAGTACCATTTTCATATTTTGTTTCATTCTTTTCCCAATACATATCATAATTATTTTTTATTTGCATTACTCTATCGCCTTCTCTAAAATAAATTTGACCATATTGTTTTTCTTCTATATCATCTATTTTTGGATTTAATGCTTTTTGTAAATATGAATTTAATTCTTTAGTTCCAAGCAATCCTTTTTTAGTTGGAGTTAATACTTGTATATTTTTAAAGAAATCATAATTTCCATATTTTTTTAATCTTTCTTTGCTTAATGAAATCACTTGGTTTAACATTTTCTCTTGATTAATTTCATTTATGAAAAAGAAATCATTTAATTCTTCATCTATTTTTTCATTTTTATCTTCATCTATTAAGCCTTCTGTATCATGTTTTTGTTTTATAAAATTTATACCTCTATTTACATTATGAGCATTTACTATTATTTTACTTTTAGCAGCTTGCCTAAAAATTTTATTTAATGTTACTGTTGCAAACATATCTGATGAAATTAAATCTTTTAATATATTTCCTGGTCCTACAGAAGGTAATTGGTTACTATCTCCAACTAATACCAACTTTGTTCCTAAATATATTGCTTTTGATATATAATTCATTAAAAAAACATCCACCATTGAAACTTCATCTATTATTACAACATCTGCATCTAATGGAGCTATATCTATATCTATGTTTGATAGTTTATCATCTTCTATTTTTCCTATTTCTAATAATCTATGAATAGTTTTGGCTTCTTCTCCTGTAGTTTCTGATATTCTTTTTGCGGCTCTTCCTGTTGGTGCACATAGTACTACTTTTTTCCCTTTTGATTTATATAATTCTAACATTACTTTAATTATAGTAGTTTTTCCTGTACCTGGTCCACCTGTTATTATACATACATTATTTTCATTTATTTGTGAAATTGCTTCTTTTTGTTTTTCAGATAATATTATGCCTTGAATCATTTCTTGTTTTTTTAGTTCAGTTTCAAAATCTTTTATATATTTTATATTTTTACATCTATCTAAAGCTTTTAATCTTTCTGAAATATTAGTTTCAGCTTTATTAAACGCTTGCAAATATATCCATTCTTGTTCTTTTCTTTTTTCTATGTATATATCTCCACTAATATTCAAATTAATTAAATTATCTTCTACTAATTCTTTATTTACATTTAATTTATTCATTACAAAATCTATTAAATTTATTTTTTCTGTACATGTATTTCCATTGTAACTAGCAAGTAATAATGCGTATTTTATACCACTTCTTACTCTACTATCTGAATCTTTTGGTACTCCTATCTCTAATGCAATTTTATCTATTTTATTAAAATCTACTCCATATGTTATATCAACTAATATATATGGGTTTTCTCCTATTTTTTCTATTGCATTTTCACCTAAAGCATCATATACTTTTTTGCTATTTGCAGGACTTATTCCAAATTTCTCTAGAAATCCTACTATTTGCCATAATTCCCATTTCTCATTAAATTCTTCTCCCATTTCGATTGCTTTATTTTTAGTTATTCCTTTTATTTCAGCTAATCTTGAAGGTTCAAATTTAAAAACACTAATTGTTTCCTCTCCAAATTTATCAATTATTTTTTTAGCAGTTGCAGGACCAAGTCCTTTTATAGCTCCACTTGCTAAATATTTTTCTAAACCATCTAATGTTTCTGGTAACATTTTTTCAAATGTATCTATTTTAAATTGTTCTCCATATTCTTGATGCATAACAAATTTACCTTGCAATTTTAGAGTATCTCCTTCATTTATGAAAGGAAGATATCCAACTACAGTATGAGTATCTTCTCCTGTATTTAAGACAGCTATGCAATAACTATTTATCTCATTTTGATATATTATTTCTTCTATTTGCCCTTTTAGTTCCATTTCTCCTCCAATATTAAAGCTAGTTTATCAAATATATTATATTTTTTCAACTTATTTTACAAATTATATACTATTATTTATACAGATTTTGACAAAACGCTTTCAGAGTGCTATTATATATTTATAACATATTATGTTAATTCTAAAAATACAAAAGGAGAAGTTATTTATGAAACGGAAAAATTTAGCACTTACTTCAGTTATTCTCTCAAGCTTATTACTTGGAGGATGCTTCGAGCCAACAACTAAGTCCACTGGCATGAGCGTTTCTGAATATGAAGAAAATATTTCTTCTTATTTTGAAACATCAGAAGAGGAAAAGGATTCTTCAGTTACAACTGAAATTTCTTTTTCACAGATTTTGTCTAAGCCCAACACATCAGCCGAAGCTAAAGAAGACATTTCACCTGAAACCACTACTTCTGAGACACCTGAGGAAAAAGAAATTACAATATCCTTTTTAGGAGATTGTACTCTTGCTTCTATGAAAGGTGAAGAATCTCCTGGAAATATGATTAATTACTTAAACACAAAGGATACATCATATTTTTTTGAAGATTGCATGGACATCATCGGAAATGATGATTTCACTGTTGCTAATTGTGAGAATGTTTTTTCAGATTATGCAACTACTGAAATTGGCAAAGACTATTCACCAGCATTTTGGTTCAGGAGCAGTACAAAAAATGCTTTTGTTTTTGCAGACAATAGCATTGATGCTGTATCCCTGGCTAATAATCATACAAATGACTATGGTGAAAAGGGTCTTGCGGAAACAAAATCTGCTCTTGAAAAAGCAAACGTTCAATGGGGAGATATTGATAACACCATATACTTTGAAAAAGACGGTGTTCGGATTGGTGTAATATGTGCAAAATTCTGGAGCTCATATTATGTTGATTCAATCGTGGAAAAAATAAAAGAAGTTTCTGAATCAACAGATATTCAAATTGTTTTTTTCCATGGTGGTACAGAAAAAGTTCATACCCCTGAAGACTGGAAAGTTGAAGGAGCTCATCGTTTTGTAGATGCAGGTGCTGACTTAGTTATCGGAGGTCATCCACATGTGCTGCAGCCTTATGAGGAATACAATGGTGTATCTATTATATACTCTATTGGAAATTTCTGTTATGGAGGTCATCGTCACCCTGAGAATCGCACAGTAATTTATCAGCAAAAGTTTACTCTTGATAGTAAGAATGATATCATTTCATCAAACGAAAACATCATTCCTTATTACGTTTATACTGGTGACACAAATAACTGGAGACCTTCTCCAATCGAAGATGAAACCGAAAAAAATAAGGTTTTAGACTTCTTGTATGGAGTAAGCAATAGCTTATTCTAAATTGTTATTAAACTTTTAATGACAACAAAATGGCTAACTTTTTAAGTTAGCCATTTTTCTATTATACAATTTAAATTCATCTTTTCCTATTACCTAAAAAGATCTTTGCTCTAATTGTTGCACAGATTTTTTCTTCTTTGGATAGAACTTTATTTTACTACTCTTTCTATTTTTATAACTTTATTGTTTTCATCTGTTTCAAAAATACATCCATATAAAGTAGCTTCGTCATCTGCCACTTTATATTTTTCTGGAAGTGAAGTTTCAAATCTTTTAATAGATGCATCTATATTCATTCCTATAACTGAATGGTTTGGTCCTGTCATTCCTATATCTGTTATATAAGCTGTTCCATTTCTCAATATTTTTTCGTCAGCTGTTTGAACATGAGTATGAGTACCAAAAATTCCTGTTACTGTTCCATCTAAGTAATATCCCATTGCTATTTTCTCAGCTGTTGCCTCAGCATGAAAATCTATAAATATCATATCTACTTGCTCTTTTACTTTATTTACTATCTCTTTTGCAACTATAAATGGGTTTTCAGATAAAACATTCATAGATGCTCTACCAATTAAATTCATTACTGCAATTTTCTTTCCTTTACATTCGTAAATTCCATATCCTTTTCCTGGATTGTTTTTTGAATAATTTGCTGGTCTTATTAGTCTTTCTTCATCTATGATTTTAAATATTTCTTTTTTTGCCCATGTATGATTTCCCATTGTAATAACATCAGCTTTAAGATTCATTAAATCATTATATATTTTCTCTGTTAATCCCATTCCATCTGCCGCATTTTCTGCATTTATTATAACAAAATCTATATTTTTCTCTTTTCTTAAAATAGGTAATACCTCTTTAACCTTCTTTACCCCTGATAAACCTACTATATCTCCAATTGCTAATATTCTCAAATTTTATTTTCTCCCTTCTTAAAAATTAAATTAATTCTTTTTTTATGCTTTCAGAATTTAAACTTACTTCTTTTTCTGTTCCGTCTTTCATATTTTTTACTTTAACTGTATTAGAATTAATTTCATTTTCGCCAATTACTATTACGTATTTAGCTTTTATTTTATCTGCATATTTAAATTGAGCTTTAAAACTTCTTGCATTTATGTCTTTTACAACATATATATCATTATTACGAAGTTCATATGCTAATTTAGTAGCAACTATATTTTCATTTTCTCCTGTTGCAACTATATATAAATCTGGTACTTTTTCTTGTACTTTATCATTGTTTCTTTCATAAACTTCCATTAATCTTTCTACACCTGTTGCAAATCCTATTGCTGGAGTACTTTGTCCACCTATTTCTTCAACAAGTTTATCATATCTACCTCCACCTAAAACTGTATATTCTTCAACTTCGTCTACAAATTCAAATACAGTTTTTGTATAATAATCTAATCCTCTTACTATACCTGCATCTATTTCATATTTAATATTTAATTTATCTAGTGACTTTTTTACATTTTCAAAATGTTCTTTACATTCTTCACATAAATAATCTAAAATTACTGGTGCACCTTTATTTAATTCTTTACATATTTTTTCTTTACAATCTAGTATTCTCATAGGATTCTTTTCAAATCTAGTTTGACAAGTTTTACAATACTTATCTATATTTTTACTTAAAAATTCCTTTAAAACTTTTTGATATTCTGCTCTACATTTTGGACATCCTATACTATTTAAGTATAATTTAATATTAGAAATATTTAATGTTTTAAATATATTGCTTGCAAGTAATATTACTTCAACATCTGCTAAGTATGAATCTGACCCAAAAACTTCTGCACCTATTTGATGAAATTCTCTTAAACGACCTTTTTGAACATTTTCATATCTATACATTGCCATATTGTAAAAATATTTTTGTGGACTTGGCAAACTTGCCATACCATTTTCTATGTATGCTCTTACTACACCAGCAGTACCTTCTGGTCTTAAAGTTATGCTTCTTCCACCTTTATCGTCAAAAGTATACATTTCTTTTTGTACTACGTCTGTTGTTTCACCAACTCCTCTTTGAAACAATTCAGTATGTTCAAAAACAGGAACTCTTATTTCTTTAAAATCATATTTTTCGCATATATTCTCTATTTTATTTTCTATATATCTTAATTTTTCTGTATCTTCTGGTAATAAGTCTTTTGTTCCTTTTGGTCTTTGTAACATAATTTTTCCTTCTTTCTTTTAAAAATCTTTTTTTCTTAGTTCCAAATAAATTGGTTTTTCTTCTTTTATCATTGTTGACTTTCCATGACCTGGATATACTATTGTATCATCTGGTAAAACTAATAATTTATTTATTATAGAATCCATTATTTCTTCTCTATTTCCAGTAGGTAAATCTGTTCTTCCCCATGTTCCTGAAAATAATGTATCGCCTGTAAAAACTAAATTTTCTTGTTCACAATATAGAGAAAGTCCACCTTTTGTATGACCTGGTGTTGCTATTACTTTAAATTCAAGTTCACCCACGTGAATTAAATCACCATCATCAACTCTTGAATCCGCTTCTAATTCTGGGTTTGGTATTTCAATATAATATGTTAAACTGATTTCTTCATTATATAACCCTTCACTATCCGGTCTACTTATTAATATTTTTCCTCCTTTAGCATTCTTTACAGGAGTTATAGCTCCAATATGATCCCCATGACAATGTGTAATAAATATATATTTTACATCTGCATTTAGTATATCTAATATTTCTATTATTTTCTCGGGTTCACCTCCTGGATCTATAACCATTGTTTCTTTTGTTTTTTCATCTTGAACTATATAGCAATTTGTAACCAATCCTTGCATTACTGATGTTTCTACTTCTATTCTCTTTAGTATCATTTAAAATTCATTTCCTTTCATCTATTTTTTTCTTTTTACATCATAAACACTATATACATTTCTTAATGTTTTCAAAACTTTATCTAATTCATCTTTATTTTGTAATTCTAGATTAATTTCTATTAAAACAACTCCTTCTTTATTAGCCTTCGCATTTATTCCCATCATTTTTGCTTTTGCTGATTCCAATTGTTTTATAATATCTTTTAATAGTCCATCTCTATCATTTGCATATACTTCAATTTCAGCATTATAAGAACTATTTAATTTGTCATTCCAATAAACATCTATCATTCTGTTGTCTTCTTCTAATAGATTTTTTACATTTGTACAATCAACTCTATGAACTGAAACTCCTCTTCCTTTTGTTATATATCCTATTATATTATCACCTGGTAATGGATTGCAACATTTTGCAAGTTTTACTAAGCAATTATCTATTCCTTTTACTACTACTCCATTTTTTGAAACATTTTTTGATGGTTTAGTAATAGACAATTCTTGAATTTTTGCTTCTAAATCTTCTTCTGTATGTTCTTTTCTATATTCTTCTAAAAGTCTTGCTATTATTTTATTCGCAGATATTCCACCAAATCCTATACTTGAATACATATCATCGATTGTATTGTAATTATAACGCTCAAGTGCAACTTGTATCCATTCTGGTTTTAATATTTCTGTATTTTTCATGCCAAGTTTTTTGATTTCTTTTTCTATAGCATCTTTTCCTTTTTCTATGTTTTCTGCTCTTTGTGCTTTTTTGAACCATTGTTGAATTTTAGTTTTTGCAGAAGAACTCTTTACATATTTAAGCCAATCTCTACTTGGACCTTTGGGTTGATCTGAAGTAATAATTTCAACTATATCACCATTTTTCAAATTAGTAATTATAGGCATCATTTTACTGTTTATTTTTGCACCTATCATTTTATGTCCAACTTGCTCATGGATACTGTACGCCATATCTATTGGTGTACTTCCTCTAGGCAAGACTTTTATATCTCCTTTTGGAGTAAATACATAAACTTCATCTTCAAAAAGTTCTGTTTTTAATGTATTTAAAAACTCATCTGGATTTTCTGTATTTTTTTGCCACTCTAAAGTTTCTCTAAGCCATGATAACTTATCGTCTGTAACTACTACATTTACTTTTTTGTCTTTTCCGGCTTCTTTATATGCCCAGTGAGCAGCAATACCAAATTCTGCTGTTCTATGCATATCCCATGTACGAATTTGAACTTCAAATGGTATTCCTTTTGGTCCAATAAGTGTTGTATGTATTGATTGATACATATTGTTTTTTGGAACTGCAATATAGTCTTTAAATCTTCCTGGCATTGGACTATATAATTCATGCACTACACCTAATGCAGCATAACAATCTTTTACATCATCTACTAATATTCTAAGTGCAAATAAATCATATATTTGATCTAAAGTTTTATTGTCTCTTTGCATTTTTCTATAAATACTATATAAATGTTTAGCTCTACCTGTAACTTCTCCTTTAATATTCTCTGCTTTTAATTTAGCTTCTATTTCTTCTTTTATATTATCTAAGAATATTAATCTTTCATTTCTTTTTTTATTTAATCCTTGAACTATTTCATGAAATTCTTCTGGATATAAATATTTAAAAGCTAAGTCTTCAAGTTCCCATTTTAAAGAATAAATTCCTAATCTGTTTGCAAGAGGTGCATATAAATCCATTGTTTCTTGAGCATTAGCTATTTGTCTATCTCTCTTTAAGTATTTTAGAGTTCTCATGTTATGTAATCTATCTGCAAGTTTTATTAATATAACTCTTATATCTTTTCCCATTGCTAGGAACATTTTTCTATAATTCTCTACTTTTAATTCTTCTGTTGTTGTGTATTGAAGTTTTCCAAGTTTTGTAACTCCTGCAACCATTTCAGCAATAGATTCATTAAACTCTTTTTTTAAATCGTCATTAGTTACATCTGTATCTTCCACTACATCATGTAAAAGTGCTGCACAAATTGTTTCGTCATCTAACTCTAATTCTGTTAAAATATATGCAACTTGCATTGGATGTATTATATATGGTTCTCCTGATTGTCTTAATTGATCTCCATGATGTGATTTTGCAAAATTATATGCTTTTAATATTAATTCTGCGTTTGAATTTTTATAATGCTCTTTTTGTCTTTTAATTATATCATCAATTGTAACTTCTCTATTTTCTGACATATTTACACCACCTTATTCTAATATGATTTCATTATATCTTTAACATTTATTTGTACTGTAGTTTTTCCATTGAAAGTATTAACCTCAAGTACTCCTAAAATATCAATTTTATCTCCTATTAAATATTCATCAACTAAATTTCCCATATTAAAGCCTATAGCATTTATTATAGTTCCTGAATCTTTAAGTGTTAATTTTAAATGTTTTCCTTCAGATAAAGCTCTTATTGAATCAACTTTCAAATTTTTATATAAGAATATTGGAACTTTATTAGCTTCTCCAAAAGGTTCTAATTTATTTAATTCATCAACAATATCACATTTTATGTCTTTTAAAGTTATTTGTTTATCTATATGAATTACAGGGACAAGTTCATCTATATGACTTTCTTCTGTTATTTCTTCAAATTTTTGTTTAAATTTATTAAACTGAGATTTCTTCAAGCTCAATCCAACAGCCATCTCATGACCGCCATATTTCTCTAGATATTCACTTGATCTACATAAAGCATCATGTAAATCAAATCCAGCTATACTTCTTCCAGAACCTTTTCCTTCATCTCCCTCAAAAGAAATAAGAATACTTGGTTTAAAATACATATCTGTAATTTTAGATGATACTATTCCAATTACTCCATGATGCCAATTTTCTGACCCTATTACTATAGCCTTTTTTTCTTCATCTTTTTCTTTTTCTATTATTTCTATGGCTTCATTAAAAATTCTTTTCTCTATGTCTTGTCTTTCTTTATTATATTTATTTAGTCTATCTGTTATTTCTTTTGCTTCAGCCATATTTTCTGTTAAAAATAGTTTTAATGCTTCTTTTTCAAATCCCATTCTTCCACATGCATTAATTCTTGGTGCTATTCCAAATGATACTGTATTAGAATTTATTTCTTTATACCCAGATGATTCTAGCAATGCTTTTAGTCCGTAATTCTTTGTTACTTGAACTAATTTTAATCCTAATTTTGCAATTACTCTATTTTCATCAACTAGTGGAACAATATCAGATATTGTTCCTATACATACTATATCTAAATATTTTAGATATGATTTTTCTTCCAAATTTAATCTTTTTCCTAATGCTTGTATTAATTTAAAAACAACTCCTACACCAGCTAAACTTTTAAAAGGATATTTATTATCTTTACGTTTAGCATCTACAACAGCCAAAGCTTTTGGAAGTACATCTAGTGGTTCATGATGGTCTGTAACAATAGTTTCTATTCCTAAACTATTTGCATAATCTATTTCATCAATTCCTGAAATTCCACAATCTACTGTAATTATTAATGTATATTTTTCTTCTGCTATTTTTTTAACCGATTCCAAATTTAACCCATATCCTTCGTCAAGTCTATTTGGAATATAATACCCAGCTTCTAACCCTATTTCTGACAAAAATTTCTTTAATACTGTTATACTTGTAATTCCATCTACATCATAATCGCCATATATAATAACTTTTTCTTTATTCTCTACAGCTTTTATTATTCTCTCTACTGCTATTTCCATATCTGGCATCATGTATGGATCATAAAAATCATTTCTTGTTGGGTTTAAAAATTTTTCAATTTCCTTGCTTTCGGTTATTCCTCTGTTTGCAAGTACTGTAGCTAATAACTCAGATATATTATTCTTACTCGATATATCTTTTATTGTTTCTTCATCTACACCATAAAATTCCCATTTTTTATTCATATTTTTCTCCTAAAATTACTATTTTGTATATTATATACTATTTTTATATAATTTCAAATATTTTTTTGGAAATTTAGGTATTAAAATATGATTTTTATGGGAATTCTATTATTTGTTTATTATATCTTTTATTACTTCTCCTGATATTATTAATCCTGCAACTGTTGGAACAAAAGAGATACTTCCAGGAATTTGGTTTTTTACTGAACATTTTCTTTTTGTTCCTGGTGGACATATGCAATTAGTTTTGCAAGTATTTTCTTCTGATTCACTTGGTTTTATTGGTTCTTCTTTTGAATACAATACTTTTAATTTTTTTATATTTCTCTTTTTTAATTCTTTTCTCATTACTTTAGCAAGTGGACATACACTAGTTTTGTATATATCTGTAATTTCAAATGCCATAGGATTTAATTTGTTTCCTGTACCCATTGCTGAAATTATAGGAATATTTAGTTTATCACAATTGGTAACAAGTTCTAACTTTGCTGTAACTGTATCTATAGCATCTACTACATATGTTATACTTTCATCTAATATTTTTTCTTTTGAATCTGGCATATAAAATTCTTTATATGTTTCAACATTAGCATTAGGATTTATTTCTAAAATTCTTTCTTTCATAACATCCACTTTGTATTTTCCTATTGTTTTTCTTGTAGCTATAATTTGTCTATTTAAATTTGTTAAACAAACTTTATCATCATCTACTAATACAAAATTACCAACTCCAGCTCTTACTAATCCTTCTGTAACAAATGAACCAACTCCCCCAATTCCAAATATTGCTACTTTTGAATTTTTTAGTTTTTCTATTCCTTCTTTTCCTATTAATAATTCTGTTCTTGAAAATTGATTTAACATTTTTATACTTCCATTTCTATAATTTATATTTTCATTTATTTTACTATTTATTTTTAAAATATTCTACTAATTTTTTATTCTTTTTAATCTTAAAGCATTTAATACAACTGTTAAACTACTAATAGTCATTGCAAGAGCTGCAAGCATTGGATTTAACACAATATTAAATGACTTAAATATTCCACATGCAATTGGAATCATACATATATTATAAAAAAATGCCCAAAACAAATTCTGTTTTATATTTGTTATAGTTCTTTTACTTATTTTTATTAACTCATTTATTTTATCTAGATTATCATTCATAAGTACTATATTACTACTATCCATTGCAATATCTGTTCCAGATGAAATTGAAACTCCAATATCTGCTGTTACTAAACTTACACTATCATTAATTCCATCTCCACACATCATTACAAATCCATCTTTTTTTAGTTTTTTTATTTGTTCTGCTTTTTCTTTTGGTAAGACATTTGAAACTACATTTTCTATTTCTATTTGATTTGCTATGACTTTCGCAGTTTTTTCATTGTCACCTGTAAGCATTACTAAATTAATATTTTGTTTTTTCAATTTATCTATAACTTCTTTTACATTATCTTTTAATACGTCTTTTACACCTATAAGAGATACAAGATTATTATTTTTAGATATAAATAAAATACTATTTCCTTCAGATACTAAATTTTCTTCATCAGCACTATTATTTACAGTAACTTTATTTTCTTCCATTAATTTTTTGTTTCCAATTAAATACGTATCATTATTAATATTTGCAGATATACCAAACCCTGGAATTGCTTTAAAATTACTTACATCTAATAATTCAATATCTTTTTCTTTTGCATAATTTACAATTGCTCTTGCTATTGGATGCTCAGATTTGTTTTCAATACTGGCTACTAACTTTATTATTTCATCATTTTCTAAAGTACTGTAATTAAAAATTTTTGAAACAGTTAATTTTCCTTTAGTTAAAGTTCCTGTTTTATCAAATACTATAGTTTTTACTTTGTGAGCATTTTCTAAAGCTTCACTTGTTTTAATTAAAATTCCAGCTTTACTTGCATTTCCAGATGCTATAACTATTGCAAGTGGAGTTGCTAATCCTAAACT
The DNA here is from genome assembly GCA_934167495.1 of uncultured Clostridia bacterium. Lineage (GTDB taxonomy): Bacteria > Bacillota > Clostridia > TANB77 > CAG-508 > CAKPKP01. The sequence continues at coordinate 18,323 of CAKPKP010000004.1, forward strand.
ACATGGACATGCAACAACAAGAACATCTACTAATATTTTTATTGAAAATGCAAAATCTTTTGAAATTATAAACCATATTATAAAACTAATAATTGCTATAATTATTATTGTTGGTACAAAATACCCACTAATTTTATCAGCTATTTTTGAAATAGGAGCTTTTGTGTTTGTAGCTTCTACTACTAATCTTACTATTTCTGATACTGTTGACTCTTTTCCTATTTTTTCAGCTTTATATTTAATAGTTCCTTCATAGTTTATACTTCCCGCTATTACTTTGGAATTTATTTCTCTCTTAACTGGTACGCTCTCTCCTGTAATAAAAGATTCATTTATATGTGTTGTTCCATCTACAATAGTTCCGTCTACAGCTATTTTTTCTCCTGGTTTGCAAAGTACGATATCACCTTTTTGAATTTCATCTATTGTAACTGTACATTCTTTTCCTTCTTTTAATACTATTGCTTTATTCGGTGTTATAGACATAAGCTCTTTTAACGCTTCTTTTGTTTTGTCTTTATTTTTATTTTCTATATATTTTCCAATCTTGATAAAGAAGATTACAATGGCTGCTGATTCATAATACAGGTTTTCTACATATTCTAAATTTCCATTAATAATTCTTATAGTACCATATAAACTATATAAAAAACATGTTGCAACTCCAATTGTAACTAATGTGTCCATGTTTGGAGTCTTATGAATTAAATTTTTATATCCATTTTTTAATATATCTTTTCCAATAAAAAGCACTATTAAACTAAGTACCAAAAGTGATATAGAATATTCTACCTGATGTTTCATCATATCTAAAAAAGGTATTACAGGTAGATTCACCATATGTGACATTGATATATATAAAATTAAAATTGATAAAACAGTTAGCACAGCCAATTTATATTTTTCATTTGACTTTTTCTTTTCTTCTAGCTTAAAGTTATCAATTCCTAAGCTTTCAAAACCAGCTTTTTGTATTAATTTTTCTATTGATTTTATATCAAGCATTTTTTCATCATATTCTATACTTGCATTATTCATTATTAAATTTACACTTGCGTTTTTAATGCCTTGTTGTTTATTTAAAAACTTTTCTAATCCAGATGAACATGCACTACAAGTCATTCCATCTATTTTTAGTAAAACTTTTTTCATTTTTTTATTGTATGGTAAATGCACCATACACTCCTTTCACATTTTTTAAGAATTATTATTTAAAAAACTTTTATCTTAATCTTTTAAATAATTCTATTACTTCTTCTATAATGTCTAAATTTCCAGATTGAATTTCATATGCCACACAATTTGATATATGGCTTTCTAGAATAGAATTTTCTAAACTTTCTAAAGATTTATTTATAGCAGACATTTGAGTTAAAACATCATCACAATATCTGTCTGTTTCTATCATTTGTTTTACTCCTCTTACTTGCCCTTCTATAATATTTAATCTTTTTATTATATTCTTTTTTTCTTCATCTGAACGATGAGTTGATTTTTGACATTTTTGACATTTTGCACATTTATCACATGGCATATTTCTTCACCTCTTCTCAAAGATTGTACACCCCGTAGGGGTATTTGTCAATATTATCTATACTTAAAAAGTGGACATTTGATTTTAACAAATGCCCACTTTCAAACAACTATTCATCTTCTTCAATATATTCATCATCTTTTAAATCATTATCTGTTTCGTCATATTCTATTTGAATATCATTATCTTTCTTTATTTTCTGTTTTTTCTTAATTTCATTTGTTTTCTCTTGAGGTGTTTTAGTCGTATCTGTGTTTTTTAAATCAATAGTCTTATTTAAAATTGTATTTGCTTTTTCCATTAAATCAGGTATATATTCTATTAATTTATCTACAGCAGAAGTATAATTTACAGGTAATAATCTTACCATATCATTTGAAACTACTAAAAAAGCTATTGGGTTTATGCTAACACCAGCTCCAGAACCACCACCAAATGGTAATCTATACTGAATAGCTTCTTCCTTATCCTTCTTTTTATATTCATCAATAGTTTCTCCTTTAAATTCACTTCCTCCAGCTGCAAATCCGAATGAAACTTTTGAGATTGGTATTATTATCATGTTATTAGATGTTTCTATTGGCTCCCCTATAATTGTATTTACATCTATCATATTTTGGATACTGTTCATTGCAGTCATCATAAGACCTTCTATTGGATGCTCGCTCATCTTTCTTCTCACTCCTTTTTAAAAATCTATATAACATATTTATAATATGTACTGTTTTTATGCTAATTATGCAATTCACATCTAATATAAATACGTTTTTATTTTGATAACATGGATTTATTATATAATGATATTTCTTTTTATTAGTCTTGTTCATATTTTTTACTACAATAAATGTCACGATATTAGAGATTACAAATATTATCAAAGATGTTATAATAACATCTTCTGTTCCTAAATTTAAATTCATATCTAATTTTTCTAAATTTATCTTTATATTTTTTACTTCTTTAATATCTTTAAAAGATACATTTTTTGCTATTTTTCCTTCAATTGCTGTAAGCTTATCTTTATTTAAAAATTTCTTTAAACTTGCTTTTTCTATTCTTGTTTTATTAATTTTTATACTTAAAATCTTTATTATTCCAAATAAATATATTTTTATTCTTCCGTCTATATCTCTTAAATATCCTTGTTCACATACAGTATTATCTAATTCTAGTTTGTTTATAACTAATTTTATTTTTGAAAATATCAAACCTAATATAAAAATTAAAAAGAAAAAAAAGAAAACTAAAAACATACTATTTACTCCTAATATTTATGTTCTTAGTTTTTCCTTTTTTTATATTATTATACAAATTTAATCTTTACTCTTTTTACTAACTACTATATCGCTAAATAGTTCTTCTTGTTCTGTTGAAACTTTACTTCTTCTTGATAATTCTAACAATCCAGAAAATGCCGTTACTACTTCTTGTTTTGGCTTTTCTTTTAACGAAAATACTTTATTAAAAATAAACTTTGGCTTTTTAGCAAGAATTTTAAACATTTCTTTAACTTTACTGGATACTGTATAATTATCTATGATTGCTATTTTTTCTATGTTCTTTGCATTTACATTAACTTTTTCTTCATTCTTTTTTATTAATGATTTATATGTAGTTACTATAACATCCATAGTATAGTTTACCTCTAATTTTTGTTTAGGTAGTTCTATATTTTCTGGATATTTAAAAAATCTTTTTGAAAAAATATCGTAATTTTCTCTTAATTTTTTAGTTATTTCTTTGTATTTTTTATATTCAATAATTCTTCTAATTAATTCTTCCTCTGTTATTTCAGCTTCGTCTTCTACTTGTTTTGGAAGAAGTCCTTTTGACTTTAAGTATATTAAAGTTGATGCCATAACAATAAATTCACTTGCAATATCCAGATTTAGTTTTTCCATTTCATTTAAATAATCTATATATTGGTCAGTTATTTCACTAATATTTACTTGATATATATCCATTTTATCTTTTTCTATTAAGTAACAAAGTAAATCTAATGGACCTGCAAAATTATCTAATTTTATTTCATATTTACTTGATTCAACTGTTAGTACTGCATTTTTCATTTTAAACCTCTTCTATTGCAATTTTTATAGTTTCTGACATATATCCTTTATTTGATAAATATTGTTTTATTTCATTATCTTCTAAAGTATTTCTCTTTTTAATAATTAAATTTTTAGCAGAATTTATTTCATATTCTAGCAAAGTTTCTTTATTATTGTATATATAATCGTCTATAATATCTTTTTCTATGCCTTTTTGTCTTAATTTATATTCTAATTCTTTTAATGATAAATTTTTTAAGTTTATAAATTCTGCCACTGCTTTTTTTATGTAATTTGAGTCATTTATATATCCAGCTTCTTTTAAATATTCTATAACATCTTCTAAAATTATTTCATCTTCATTTTCAAATTTTTTTCTAATGTTTTTTTCTGTTCTTTTAGAATATAATATATACTTTAATACTTTGGTTTTCAATTTGTCAAATTCTTCATCTGAATATACGTTTTCCATATTATTCTTCTACATCCTCATCTTCATCAATTTCTGTGTTTTCTGCTAAACTATTTTCAAATGCTTTAGAAAAATTATCTCTAATTTTTTTCTCTAATTCGTCCATTACTTTAGGATTTTCGCTTAAATATTTCTTTACATTTTCTCTACCTTGACCTATTTTTTCTCCGTTATAGCTAAACCAAGCTCCACTTTTCTCTACTATATCTAGGTTAACTGCTAAATCTAATATATTTCCTTCTTTTGAAATTCCTTTTCCATAAACAATATCAAACTCTGCTTCTCTGAATGGTGGTGCAACTTTATTTTTAATAACTTTTACTCTTACTCTGTTTCCAACTACTTCTCCATCTTGTTTTATGTTTTCTATTTTTCTTATGTCCAATCTTACTGAAGAATAGAATTTAAGAGCTCTACCACCTGGTGTTGTTTCTGGATTTCCAAACATAATTCCTACTTTTTCTCTTAATTGATTTATAAATATTATTACAGCATTTGTTTTATTAATTGCTCCAGCTAATTTTCTTAAAGCTTGAGACATTAATCTTGCTTGAAGACCTATATGAGAATCTCCCATATCTCCATCTATTTCAGCCTTAGGTACTAATGCTGCAACTGAGTCTACTATTATTATATCTATTGCTCCACTTCTTATTAATGCTTCTGCTATTTCTAATGCTTGTTCTCCTGTGTCTGGTTGTGAAACTATTAAATTATCTATATCTACTCCTAAATTTTTAGCATATACTGGATCTAATGCGTGTTCTGCATCTATAAAAGCTGCTTCTCCTCCCATTTTTTGAGTTTCTGCTATTGCATGTAATGCAAGTGTTGTTTTTCCTGAAGATTCTGGTCCAAATATTTCTATTATTCTTCCTCTTGGGATTCCTCCTATACCTAAAGCTATATCTAGGCTTAAAGCTCCTGTTGGTATTGCTTCAACATTCATTGCTTTAAATTCTCCTAGTTTCATTACTGAACCTTTTCCAAATTGTTTTTCTATTTGTCCCATTGCAGCATCTAGTGCTTTTCTTTTTTCTGAATTATCTCCCATTATTTATTCCTCCTAAAATTTTGTTTGTTAAACGCTTGTTTGTGTTTATTTTATACAATATATATTTTTTTGTCAATACTTTTTAATATTTTTTTATTGCCTGTACCATTTTTCTATATTATGAAATATATTATAATTGTTTGGTGTAATGTTTCCAACTAAGCTTGTATTACATACTACACAATTCTTTTTTCTATATAAACTAATATATGGAACTTCTTCTACAAAGATTTCATATAATCTATAATATTTAGAGTTTAATAATTCCTCATCAGTTATATTTTTTACTTCGTTCATTATGTTATGTACTTCTTCATTTGAATAACCTGCAATATTTTCATAATCGAAAAATGTTGATAAATTTGGTGAAAATGAGTTATTAAAACTAACTAATATCATATCAAAATTTCCATTGTTTATACTTTCATAATAATTTGTGTTAGATACTTTTCTTACAGTTACATTGATTCCTATATTGTCTAGTTGAGTTGCTATATTTTCAGCAACTGCTATTTTTACTGAATCTTCTGAACTTACTGTTATTGAAAAATTCAAATTTTTATATCTTCCATCTTCTAACTTTTGCCATTTACCATTTTTAAATTCCCATCCAGCATCTATTAATATTTGATTTGAACCATCTGGATCATATTCCTGCCCTCCAGTAGCTGCATTCAACCAACTTCCATAATCTAGAGGAAACTCAGATTTTTCATATCCTCCTCCATATACTGTTGCTATTAAATTATCTTTATCTATTGCTAAATTTATTGCCTTTCTTACTGATGAATCTGATAATACAGGATGCATTGTATTAATTGCTACAAAATCATACTCTCTAGATTTATACTCTATTTTGTTATATCCGATAGTTCCTATATATTGTGAAATATTGTTTGATTTTACATTTATTATATCTACATTTCCCATTTTAAAAGCTTCATAAACTTCTCCTATATTGTTATATATCATTATATTTACTTCTTCTATCATTGCATCTCTAGTAACATCCCAATAACTATTATTTTTTGAAAGTTTTATTAAATTATTTTCATTACTTTCTATTTTAAACATTCCTGTTCCTATTGGTTTATTATTTTTAGAACTAGAAACAAAATCTTCGTTTTGATAATACTTTTCAGACATTATAGGAAATGTTAAATTATACTCAAAAAATGGCACTTCCTGAGATAATATAATTTTTACTGTGTACTCATCTATAATCTGTAATTCTGTTACATATTTTAAATTTTCTTCATATATTGAATTTACATTTTCACTTTTTATTGCATCTATTGTAAATTTAACATCATTTGCAGAAAAAGGTGTTGAATCTTGCCATTTAACATCTTCTCTTAATTTTATTAAATATGTCACTCCATCTACTTTTGATACTTCTTTTGCTAGACTATATTTCATTTTGTATTCATTATCTAGTGTAACTAGTGAATCATATATTATTTTACTTATTTCTTGTACATTTCTATTATTGCTAAGTATTGGATTTATTGTATCGTATCCAGCAATAGCTAATCTTAAATTTCTCTGAATATTACTAACAGTAGATGTTTGATCTATTACTGTTTCATTTTCTTCGTTTCCTTTTTGCTTATACAAGAAAAAAACTGTTACTAAAACTATTATTAAAACAACAAAAATAAAAATATATTTAAAATAATTATTTCTCACTATATCACCTTCCAATGGTATCATAATACATTAAAAATTTGTAACTTTCAATATAATTTTTAAAATTATTTTCTTAAATATTATACCTTGTGACATATGTAAAAAAATGTTATAATTTGTTTTAGAGGTATTATTTATGAAAAAATGTGAACTTTTGTCACCAGTTGGTGATTTTGATTGTTTAAAAGCTGCTATACAAAATGGAGCTGATAGTGTTTATTTAGGAGCTTCTTCTTTTAGTGCTAGAGCTTTTGCTAATAATTTTAATTATGATGAATTAAAAAGAGCAATTGAATATGCAAAACTAAGAAATGTAGAAGTTCATCTTGCTTTAAACACTTTAATAAGAAATGATGAATTAGAAAATGCAATTAATTTAGCAATTACCGCATATAACTATGGAATTGATGCCATTATTGTACAAGATTTAGGTCTTGCAAAATATTTAATAGATAATCTAAAGAATTTACCAATTCATGCAAGTACTCAAATGACTGTACATAATTTAGAATCTATAAATATTTTAGAAAAATTAGGCTTTTCAAGAGCTGTTCTTTCAAGAGAATTATCTTTAAATGAAATTGAATATATAACTAAGAATTCAAATATAGAAATAGAAGCTTTTATGCATGGTGCTTTATGTATATCTTATTCTGGTCAATGTTTGCTTTCTAGTGCCATAGGTGGACGTTCTGGAAATCGTGGAAGATGTGCAGGACCTTGTAGACTCCCTTACGAATTATTAGATTCTAAATCTACATTAGATAAAGGATATCTTCTAAGCTGTAGAGATTTATGTTCTTTAGAATTTCTTCCACAATTAATTAATTGTGGAATTACTAGTTTTAAAATTGAAGGAAGAATGAAAAGCCCTGAATATGTTGCAACAGTTACTCGAATTTACAGAAAATATATGGATTTAGTTTTAAATAATAAAGATTATAAAATTGATAATAAAGATTTAGAAGACTTACTTCAATCATTCAATAGAGGTAATTTTTCTACTGGTCATCTTTCAAACTCAGAAAATAGAAAATTAATTTATAAAGAAAAACCTGATAATACTGGTATTTATATTGGAAATGTTACAAAATTTAATTCTTCTAAGGGACATATAAAATTAAAACTTACTAATTCTTTAGCAATCGGTGATAAAATTAGTATTAATTCAAACAAATATAATGTTTCTGAACTTATGATTAATAATAAAAATGTTAAAACTGCTAATATTAACGATTTTGTTGAAATTGGTAGAATGAAGGGAAATATTTCTGAAAACGATAAAATATATAAAATAGAATCTAAGGAATTAACAGATATTGCTTTAAAAAGCTTTAATAATGAAAATAAAAAAATCAAACTTTCAGCAACTCTTACTGTAAAAGAAAATTTACCTATAGAACTTAAAATTACAAGTTTAGAAAATGGATTTTATAAAGATTTAAGTGTTTGTAATGTAAGTAATATAATTCCAGAACCTGCTACAAATACTCCAATTACCAAGGAACGTTTAATTTCTCAACTTAATAAAACAGGAAACACTGAATTTGAATTTACTAATATAAATATAAATTTAGATGATAATTTATATATTCCAAGCATTAGTTCTTTAAATGAATTAAGAAGAGATAGTCTTTCAAAACTTGAAAATTTAGTTTTAAGTAAATATATAAATCAAGTTGATTTGGTAAAGTTAAATTTAAAACATAATAACTTAAATACTCATAATAAGAAAGTAGCTGTTTTATTAAATACTATAAATTTGAACTTTGATTATTCAAATTTAAATAATGTAGACAAATTGTATATTCCACTTAAATATTTTATACTTGAAGATTATTCTTCTATTCTAAAAAATTTATGTGATAATTTTAATGTATACATATATATGCCTACAATTATTAGAAAAAACTATAAAAATATTATTGCTAATAAATTAGATAAAATTTTAGAAAAGTTTAAAATTTGTGGATTTGTGATTTCTCATATTTCTCAGATTGAGATGACTAAAAAATATAACCTAGAATTAATTGGTAATTATACTTTAAATGTATTTAATAATTTAAGTATTAACGAATTAAATAATATTGGTTTATCCACTATAACATATTCCCCTGAGCTTGACAAGTCATTTATAAACTTTCTTGATATTCCTAAAAATTCTGAGCTTATAGTATATGGAAAATTACCTGTTATGACTATGAATTATTGCCCTTTAGGAGCAAGTAATAAATGTTATGCAGATTGTAAAAAATTATGTAAGTCAGTAGAAAAATTTTATTTAAAAGACAGATTAAACTTTAAATTTAGAATAATTCCCGACAATATAGAAACTGTTACAACAATGTATAATAGCAAAATAACATCTATTTCACATCTAGATTTTATTTGTTCAAATATTAGGATTGACATTATTGATGAATCAGTAGAAGAAATAAATAATATTGTAAAAACTGCTTTATCTGGTAATAGATTAGAAGGTAAAGATTATACTAATGGAAACACTTTAAAAGAATAAATAAAATTTGTATATAGCAAATTTCTGTGCAAAGTATTTCTATAATAGGAAAACAAAAGACTCCACTAAAATAGTGAAGTCTTTTTTCTCCTAAGTGGGAGATTTACTCAGAACAGGTTAATCTGTTATGCCATACATGTATTCCATGTAGCCCTTTATCTCCTCTTCTGTCTCACAAAAGATTGAATACGTAACATTTTCAACGAATTCCTGATTTCTCTTTATAGTACTCATTATCTTTACCTCAGCCTTTCTTACTCTTGTGGTTATTGCATCCCAAAAATCATTCTGTGATTTTTTGGCTTCTTTACGTACTCCAGCCATTATCTTGGCTTTTGCTTCGAATTTCTCCTGTCTCATATGCTTGAGTGCTGCAGAATTTTTGCCTTTTTTGCACTCTTTATGCATAGGACATTCTTTACATTCTTTTGAAGCAATACGTTTCTGATAATTTCCGGAAGTTGTTCTCATATTGCAGCCCTGCTTCGCCACACCTTCTTTGAAAACTCTGATTTTCCTCTTGCGATCTACCGTTTTAGCATAACTTCTCTTACAAGAATTAGCTTCTTTTTTCGGCATTTCTTCAAATAATGATACTGCTACGTTTAGATCCATGTAGTATTCCTCCTCTTGTGGCTTTTTATATCCAAACGATATGTTAATTATTATAACATAAGGTTTTCAAAAAGTAAACATTTTTGGCAATTGTTGTCATATTTTATTAATTTCATCTATAATTTTTATTTTTACAATAAACTTTCTTTTTTATATTTTTTTCTTTTATCTATTTTCTTTTTTTGTCTTATATGATAGAATATGCTCATAATTAAAAGATTTTAGGAGGATTTTAATATGGAAATTAAAAAATGTAATCGTTGTGGTAGCTTTTATACTTCAGATACTCAAGTTTGTCAAAATTGTATGCCAAAAGACAAACAAGATATAATAAAGTTACAAGGATATATAAATGAAAACGGTATCAATTCTACAAAACAAGAAATATCAATGGGAACAGGTATAAGTCCTAAAAATTTAGATAGATATTTACAATCTGAAGAATTTAAAGGTTCTTTTGTAGAAGCAGACTCTATTACAGGATCTGATTTTGCAGGTAATATAAGTACAAATTTATAAAATAACATCTTGTTATTATCAAAAGGAGGATTTATTATGACTGATGTTTTTTCAACATTAAAAGAAAGAGGATATCTTGAGCAATTAACTCATGAAGACGAAATTAAAGAGTTACTTTCAAAAGAATCTATACCTTTCTATATAGGTTTTGATCCAACAGCAGATAGTTTACATGTTGGACATTTCATATCACTTATGGTTGCTTCTCAAATGCAAAAGGCTGGACATAAACCTATTATATTAATTGGTGGTGCTACAGCTGCTATAGGTGATCCTTCAGGTAAAACAGATATGAGAAAAATGTTAACACCTGAAGAAATAAATAATAATGTAGAACATTTTAAAGTTCAAATGTCTAAATTTCTTTCATTTGAAGGAGAAAATGCTGCTATTATTGTTAACAACGCAGATTGGCTTTCAGACTTAAAATATATAGAATTTATGAGAAATATTGGTAAACATTTCTCTATAAATAAAATGCTTGCAGCTGAATGTTATAAAAATAGATTAGATACTGGGCTTACTTTTTTTGAATTAGGATATATGCTTATGCAATCTTATGACTTCTTATATTTACATGATAAATATGGTTGTAAGCTTGAAATGGGTGGAAATGATCAATGGTCTAATATTATAGGTGGAGTTGAATTAATTCGTAAAATTGGTGCCGAAGATTCTTATGGTTTTACTTTTAGACTTCTTACAACTAAAGAAGGTAAAAAAATGGGTAAAACAGAAAAAGGAGCTTTATGGCTTGATGCAACAAAAACATCTCCTTATGAATTTTATCAATATTGGAGAAATATTGATGATGCAGATGTAAAAAATGTACTTTGCTTACTTACATTTTTACCTATGGATAAAATCAATGAATTATGTTCTTTAGAAGGTGAAAAAATAAATGAAGCCAAAAAAGTAGCTGCATTTGAAATAACAAAACTTATTCATGGCGAAGCAGAAGCTATAAAAGCAGAGGAAGCTTCTCAAGCATTGTTCGAAGGAAAAGGCGATATTCAAAATATGCCTACTACAAAAATTTCTTCTTGCAACATTTCTATATTAGATGCTCTTATAGAAACTAATATTGCTCCATCTAAAGGTCAAGCTAGAATATTAATTAATCAAGGTGGTATTACTTTAAATGAAAGTAAAATCACAGACGTTAATTATGTTTTATCTGAAAATGATTTCACAGATGGTTACGCTATTTTAAGAAAAGGTAAAAAAATTTATATAAAATTAGAATATTAAAATATTATAACATTAGAACAAAAGCGGACATTAATAACTTTTGCACTTATTAAAACATTTTGAAGTCCGCGTCTTTGTTCGTGTGCGAAATTTGCAAAGCAAATTTCTGTACAATATATTTCTATTATAGGAAGTTCAGAGAACTTTCCTATAATATGAAAAAAATCAGACTTCATTTTGAAGTCTGATTTTTTCTTCCCATACGAGCATCATTTTTTATTTCAATTTCTTCAAGTTTCTTTAATTTATCTTTGTCCTTTATGTCTTTAATATCCCAAATTAAATTTTCTCTTCCGAATTTTCTTCGAAAAGTTTTCTTTTTCATGTTCATTAATTCTAACCTTTTGTATAACAGAATCTAAAGCATCTAAATATTTAGAATCACATTGTTTACCTGCTTCTCTTCTCATTTCTTTTCTTGCAAATTCATCTGGCCAAGCAAATTTATATGGTCTTTCACTTATTAAAGCATCATATATGTCTGCTGTTTGAATAATTTTTGCAATAACTGGAATTTGTTCGTTTGGAATTCCATGATACCCATTTCCATCTACTCTTTCATGATGATAAAGTATTCCATAGCCTATCATTTTTAAAGAATTTTCTATATCTTTACTATATTTTTTATTAACAGAATCGCCTACACTTTTTGCAACTTCCATTAAAATATTGTATCCTATGTCAGGATGAGTTTGAATAACAGCAAACTCTTCATCTGTTAATTTTCTTGGAGCATTTAATAAAGTATAATCTCCTATTATTTTTCCATCTTCATCTTTTAAATTATATTTATTCATTGCTATTGCTATTTTTCCAGCATCATGCAAAAGTCCAGCAGCAGATACATCATTGAATAACATTGTTTTGTATTCTCTTTTTTCTTCTATACTTAATTCTTTTATAGATTTCATTTCCTTTGGATTTTTTTCTTTAATGTATTTTTCCATTATGTCTTCATCTTTGCTTAGTTCTTCTGTAATCATTTTAGAAATAGCCGTTACACTATTTACATGTCCCTTTGTGTATTTATCTTGTTTTGCTATTTGATTTTCTACTTCTTTGCTCATTTCTACAGCTATTTCTGATATTATAGAAATTACATTCATTGATATAAGTTTTCTCATATCTGATTTACTTTTGCCTTTATTTTCTTTAATTATTTCTTTTATTTTAGTAGAAAATGTGCTTATATATTTATTTTTGATTTTCTCAACTGATTCTTTTATTTCTGACATTGCATTTTTATATTCTGTACCATTTAAGATTTTATTAGAATCAACTGCGTTTGTAACTGTGCTATATTTTCTAATTATTTTATTTTCTGATAATACATCAATTTTACATTTTAATGTTGGAGTTTTAACCCAATCATTTAATTTTTCATCTACTGCTCCAACAAAGTTTTTAAATTCTAGCATGTCTAAATTAGTTGTATCTTCTCTTTGTATTCCTATTACTGGTATACCATCTAACCTATTAGAAGTCATTAGATTATATAAAAAATCTTTATTGCTTATATTATTTTCTTTAAAATTATCAATTTCACATATAAAACTAGAAATTTTATTTTCATCTAAATTTATATTATCTGCTTTATCTGTTATTAAATTTACTATTTCTATATCGTCTCTAGTTAAAAATTGGGCAGATATATTTTCATAATCATGCCCATAATAACCTACAATATATTTTGGATTTTTTATTTCATCCATGCTTTTCCTCCAATAAATCTTTTATTGACTTATTTCTTTTCTTTTAAAGCAACTAATTTTTTTTCATTTTTAGAAATCCATATAATACATGATATCAATCCAATTATTATTAATATAGGTAATATCATTTTACTAAATGGTATTCTGAATATAGCAATTATACTCATTAAGCTTGCTTGTAATACTACTTGTTTTATTAATAAATCTATTGGTAATTTTATAAATGCTTTTGAAGCTATTTTTCTATATCTTATTCCAACAAATACTAATAATATTACAAATGATATTGATACTGGGAAAATATATGGATCTACTATATCTCTAATTCTTAAATTTGCAACAGTTTTTGATTCTATTGTTTCTAAGCTTAATCCATATACTTCATTCATTTTATCTTTTAAGCTATTTAATTCATTTTCTGTTGTATATTCTATATCTATTGCTACTGCATCTTCAAAGACTTCTATTTTTCTCAAATTTACTTTTCTTTTATTAAAAACTTCATTTGTAATATTTTTTACATCTGATAATTCAAAATCTTTTCCTATTACTATATCAATTTCTTCATGATTAGAATACATTAGGTCTACATTAAATCCTTTTAATGCTACTACAATTATACCTGCTAATATTAAAAGTACTATACCTAAACATATTATTTTGTTTTTTCCTTCTAATTTTATCATTACTTTTTACTCCTTTATTCTATATATAGTTCTTGTAAAAACTAAGTTATATACTAACATTATTAATATTCCCCAGAAAAGAATCATTCCAAAACTTGCAACTTGTGCATTGCTCATTACAGTAAATAAAACTGATACTATAATTATAGGGACTATTTTTATTATTAAATCTTTTAATGTTATACCAAATACATCTGGAGAATCTTTTGCTTCTTTCATTTTCTTTAATAGAGTAAATAAAAATGCATAATTTACTAAAGTAATCATAACAAAAGCAGTTAATCCACTTATTGTAATTATTACATTAGTATATCTTAATCCTAATAATAATAGTGCTATATATCCAATGTGTATTATTGCAGCTAAAATTCCTTTTTTACCATATTTTATTATCATATAAACTGCAAGTACTGCTGTTACTATTTCAAATGCACATATTGCTATATTTTTTGTATCTGCCGTTATAGCTGATTTTATAAAATTATCATTTTCTAATGTATATGAAATTGGTAATTTTCCAGTATTAAGCATACTTGCTATTACATTTGTTGAATCTATGAATTTTGCTATTGTTTCTGTACTTGTTAATTCTTGAGAAATTGGTATTTGTAATACTCCATCATTCATTTGCTCTCCAAAGTATGTTGTTATTAATGTTGAGCCATCAAAATTAACTTTTACATATGATATTTTTGTTTCTGTTTCCGTAGTTGTTGTATCTGTTGATTCTGTTGTATCTGTAGTGTCTGTAGAACTTTCTTTAGGAACTTCTTTTGAAACATAAATATTGCTTATTTCTCTTAATTTATCTTTTCCTTCTTTGTTAAAGTTTAATTGTAAATATACGGTTGTCCCAGTAGAAGTGGTGTTATATACAACTTCTGCTTTCTTTAGCTGAGAATTATCCATTAATACTTCATCTGTATCTTTGTCTACTATTTCTAATTTTCCTGCTGAACCTACAACATTATATATAGTATCTGTATCATCATTTTGTGGAATTGATACTAATATTGATCCATCTTCATTATTAAGTCTTATATCATATTCTGATACTTTTAATTTTTTTAATCTTTCTTGCATTATTTTTTTAGTTTTTTCATAATTTTCTTTAGTTAAAACATCGTCTTCATTTGCTTTAACTACTTTCTTTTCAGATGTATATGCTGATGTATCTGTATTTTCCTCTACATTTTCAACAACATTTCCTTCTGAATCATAATAAACTGTTTTTTCACTTTCTGTAGTATCAACTACAAATTTGAAATTTCTAGTTCCTTCAAATTCTGTACCTAATTTGTAATCTGGTATTATGTTTTTCATGCTATTTAAATTTTGCTTAAATATTCCAAAAAATGAAATAAGTATTATTAACATTATTACTAATACAATTGTTACTATTTTTACTGTTTTTTTCAAGATAATTACCCCCTATAATAAATTGGTATCGTTTATTACTAATTCAAACCATAACCCTAGATATTTTGCTGCATATTTGCTCATCATTGTTCTTTCCATAAATATTTCAAAATAATCTAATACTGGACAAATTTTTGTATCTATTGTTAAATTTAAGATTATTTTTCTCTCTTCTTTATTTATAATTAAAGAACTATCTGTTACTGCATAATTTACAGTATCATGTTTGTCAAATAAAGCTCTATTATTTTTAGAAACTCTACTTCTATGAACATCAGACTTATCTGCTAGTATTAAAGCTGCTGATATATCACTAACGGCTGTTCCTGTAGCTTCATCATGATTTCCTATTGCCATCATTATTTCAGTTCTATCATTTACATCCATATTCATATCTTTTAAAATGTTATATGCAAGTATTGCTCCTGAATGTGCATGATCTACTCTATTAACGCTATTTCCTATATCATGCATATATCCTGCTATTCTGGCAAGTTCTATTCTTTTTTCATCATAGCCTAAAACCTCTAGAATTTCAGCTGCTCTTTTTGAAACAAGCTCAACATGTCTTTTTGAGTGTTCTGTATATCCTAAAACATCTAATTGAATTTGTGCATTTTTTATTAAAGCACTAACTTCTTCGTTATTTCTAACGTCATCTACAGTAATCATTATACCTCCTATATATCTTTGTAAATTTTATATTAAATAAGAAAAAATATCAACATATTTTTAATTTTTATTTATAAAATTCTTTAATTTTTTCTACTATATATTCTATGTCATTTTCACTTAAATTATAATGCATTGGTAATCTTAATAATCTTTCACTTTCTTTTGTTGTATATTTATCTTCTCCATTGAATCTACCAAATTTCTTTCCAGCTGGAGCTGTATGAAGTGGAATATAGTGAAATACTGCCTCAACTCCATTTTCTCTTAAATATTTTATTAATCTTGTTCTCTCTTCTATATTTTCTGCTTTAATATAATACATATGTGCATTATGTTTACATCCTTCTGGTATTGTTGGTAAATCTATTTTTCCTTCATTTTTTAAGTCTTGTAATAATTCATTATACTTATTCCAACTCTTTAAACGATTTTCGTTTATTTCATCAGCCATTTCTAACTGTGCATATAAATAAGCTGCATTAAGTTCTGAAGGTAAATAAGATGAACCAAAATCTATCCATGTATATTTATCTATTTGACCTCTAATAAACTTACTTCTATTTGTACCTTTTTCTCTTATTATTTCTGCTTTTTCTCTATAATCATCATTATTAAATGCTATAGCTCCACCTTCACCCATGCTATAATTTTTAGTTTCATGGAAACTGTAACATCCTAAATCACCAATTGTACCTAAAGCTTTACCTTTGTATTCTGACATTACACCTTGTGCTGCATCTTCTACAACTTTTAAATTATGTTTTTTAGCAATTTCTAGTATTGTATCCATTTCACAAGATACACCAGCATAATGAACAACAACTATAGCTTTAGTTTTATTTGTTATTGCATTTTCTATTAATTTTTCATCAATGTTCATTGTATCTGGTCTTATATCTACAAATACTATTTTAGCTCCTCTTAAAACGAATGCATCTGCTGTTGATACAAATGTGTATGATGGCATTATTACTTCATCTCCTGGATTAATATCTGCTAATATAGCAGCCATTTCTAGAGCTGATGTACATGATGTTGCAAGTAAAATATTATTTACATTAAATCTTTCTTGCATCCATTTACTACATTTTTTTGTAAATTCCCCATCTCCACATATTTTCTTGTTGTTCATAGCCTCTTTTATGTAGTCTAGTTCTTTTCCTACTACGGGTGGTATGTTAAATTCTATCATATAAACTTCCTTCCTTTATCTATAAATTGGTATTATAATATTAGTTAAGCACATAACAGACATTGTTGCCCACATTAAGCAAAATACTAAAATTATTCCTATTTTTATATATTTAAATTTTATAAATTCTATTAACTTCTTTAAACCACTTATTAAAAAATACATAAATGGTATAACAGATGGCATTATATATCTTCCTTGTGGTTGAAAATCACTCATATATGAGTATCCTACACTTAATATAACAGATAAAATCATAGCTACAATAAAGAAATAATGTAATTTTCTTTTTGATTTATCTTTATTCCAAAATATTTCTTTAAAATCTATAATGCATCCAATTACTGCCAATACTATTACTATTTCAAAAAATCTATATAAATACCAAGGTCCTAGTATAGACATATATCCAAAAGTTGCAACAAAACTTTTAAATGTCATGCTTAACCATTTCATATCTATTAACATACATTTTAATGAGTTTCCAACTGCAATAGGTGCAACTGAATTAGATGGTTTATATTGATCCATTGCATATTTCTCAGCATATTCTGATTCTGTTCTTAATCCTAAAAAATCTCCATTATATAACACTGCATTTCTTATAAAAAACCATCCACAAATTGCAAAAACAATTATAGTAATTAATATTCCTTTTTTTAGCATATCTTTATAGTTAAATTTTTTCTCTTTAATATTTATAAAAGAACTTATAAACATTATTATACTACACAATATGTATACATATGCATTGTAATAAGATAATGCACAAAATCCAATTCCTAGAGCTAAACTTATACATGATTTGGTATCCCATTTATTTTCTAATCCTATTATCCATGAATAAATTATAATTGAAATTGTAAATATTGCAAATGAATCATTATTTAAATATGAACCTATAAAAACGTATTGTGGCAATAAACTTGTAAAAACAATAAACATCCATTGATATTTTTTGTCTTCAAACAGTTTTTTTGCTATTTTCATTATAAAAATTACTGTTCCTGTGCATGATAATACACTTACAAATCTTGCAGCAACAAACACAGCAAAATCATCAACAGTTAATTTTGTAATCACCATTACAATCTTCATAAAAATTGCACTAATTATATATGAAAATATAGGTTGAAATGCATAAGAAATTCCCCATATTGGATTTCTTATTGATTCATCTCCTCCAAGAGGAAGGCTCCCGTTATTTGCAATATATTTGCAAACATCATATTTCATATACTCATCTGGTGCTGAATCATATGGTTGGATCATTGACCATATAAAGCAAAACATAAAAACGAATATTATGAAAATTATTTTAAAAATAAGCTCTTTGTTCCACTTTACTTTTTCCATAAAAAACCTCCAAAATGTTTACTTTTTTTCTAATATGGTAATTATATTACTACATATTATAAAAGTCAATTAATTTTTTTATGCTAAAACACTTGTCATTTTTTATAAATTGTGTTAAACTTAACAATAGTCAGTTTAAAATATTTAATGGAGGTGCAATTAATTATGGCAAAATGCATGATTTGTGATAAAGAGCCTATACATGGAAATACATGTAGCGTAACACGTTCTCATATTAGTAAAAGAAATCCAAGAACTTGGGAACCAAATATTAAAAGAGTTAAAGCTTTAATAAATGGTCAACCACAAAGAATATCAGTATGTACTAAATGTTTACGTGCTGGAAAAGTTGAAAGAGCTTAATTAAATAAAATGTAAAACAAGATGTCTTTAATATATTAAGACATCTTGTTTATGTATTAGCTCTTTATTCCAAATATAAATTTAACAAATCCTCTTAAAAATTTTGGAACCTTTTTTACAACAACTGTCATTTACATTCCTCCTTAAATCAAATTTAACAAGCAAGCCATATTAAACCAATTGCTACTATTGCTACTCCAAATATAAAAAGCCACCCTGTTATAGGAAGTAATAAAACTAGCAAAATCCCCATTCCTAACCCTATTAAGCATACCGCCATAGTCTTTTTTAGCACTCTAAACATTATTATTACCTCCTTTTACTATATAATATTAAATTTTATAAATTATGTTACCAAAAAAGCATTAATTGTTAGAATTGAGGTTTTTATGAAAAATAAAAGTGATGTAGAAAAAATTATATTAATATTAAAAGAAACTTATCCGGATGCAAAATGTAGTCTAGATTTTTCAACACCTTTTGAACTACTAATTTCTGTTATGTTATCTGCTCAATGTACTGATGATAGAGTAAATAAAACTACACCTAGTATTTTTAGCAAGTATAATACTCCTTCAGATTTTGCAAATATAGATTTAAAAGAATTAGAAGAACTAATTCATCCATGTGGATTTTATAGAAATAAAGCCAAAAGCATTATTTCTTGCAGTAGAAAAATATTACAAGATTTTAATGGAATAGTTCCAAATAATATAAATGATTTAACATCATTACCTGGTGTTGGAAGAAAAAGTGCAAATGTCGTTATGCTTGAAGCTTTTGGCACCCCTGTTGGTATTGCAGTAGATACTCATGCTAAAAGAATTTCTAATAAAATAGGTCTTTCTAATAGTGAAGATCCTTTAAAAATTGAACAAGACTTATTAAAAATAATAGATAAAAAATATTATTATGATGTTAATCACTTATTTATGTGGCATGGTAGAAATATATGTACAGCACGAAATCCTAAATGCTTAGAATGTCCTATTTCTAAATATTGTGATTCGTTTAAATTAAATAATTCTAAGACAAATTAAGCTTCTTTAGAACAAATCTGAAAAAATCAAAGATTTTTTCAGTAAATTTGTTCTCGCGCGAAAATTTGTGAAATAAATTTTCTGTGCAATGTAATTTTATATAAAATGGAATATTTTTTTCTATTTTTTTTATAATATTATAAAGAGGTGATTTTTTTGACTAATATCAATTGTTCTTCAAATTGTGTTTATCAGCAAGATGGTAAATGTACATTTGACAATATTATTTCTAAAGAATTAACCAGTAAAGATAATTGTGCATATTTTACAGAAAAGAATCCACGGATAATTCCATGGATTCTTTTCTGTTTTATTCATTAGCTTTCAGCTTTATTCTATTATAAATTTATCTTGCTTTAATTATATTTGATATTATTATTCCATCTCCTATCATTGTTAATACAAATGATACAATTCCTCCAATTACTGGAATTGATGAGATTAAATTTAGTGCTATTAGTGTAATTATTGTAAATAAGAATATATATAATTTTGAGTTTCCTTCTTGATTTATTTTTTTATATATTTTACCAGCAATTGATATTGCAGATATTGTATATCCTATAGCTAACATTGCTATATATATTGCTATTAATAAAAACGCTGGCATTACACCTATTATTGTCATAAATAATAGAATTGTTATTATTGGAACTACAACTAAAAATCCTATTCCTAATCCAAAAGATTCTAATAATTTAGCTTCACTTATATTTTGATTAAATTTTGGTAATACAAATATTATAAATAATATTATTAATGCACTGCTTGCAATTGAAGTTAATATACCTTTGATATAATCTATAACATTATTAGAATTAGTTTTGTCATTTTCTTTTAATTCTTCAAAATTAATTTCTCCTCTTACATTCTCTGAAATATTTATTTCATTTTTAGAAGAATAATTAAAGTTTCCTTCAACAATTGTATTATTGTTCATTTTTATATCATCAGCACTTGCAAATACATTTCTTGAAATAACACCATTTATTTCTAATTTATCTGCTGCTACTCTAAGGTCTCTTAATATTCTTGTTTCTTCACCTAATGTTACTTTATTTCCAGCTATATATGCATCTGAAGCAAATGCTGTTACATTAATTTTTTCTCCTACAAGAAATAAACTTCCATTAATATAAGTATTTCTGATGTTAATTTCTTCTGCACATATAAATACATTTCCACTTATTTCTTCACTAGTTATTTCTACATCTTTTGCCATTATATACACATTACCATCAACGTTGTCTTTAAGTGTTACATCACTATCTAATAGATATACATCATCTCTTATGTTTTTCATATTATCCATAGCAACTTGATTTGTTTCATCGTTACTATTAATTAACATTATGTCATCATCATAATTTACTTCTTGACTTGTAGTTAAATTATTTTCTTCTGCATAAACAACTCCTGCAAAAAAAGCTATTAATAAAGCACAAATAATTGTTATACTAAAAAATTTTTTTAATTTCATATAAACCTCCTACTAAACTTTAATCTTCTTTTAATTTTTTTATACATTCTGCATAGTTTTCTGAATTTATAATATATGTTCCAACAACTATTATATTAGCACCTGCATCTTTCACAGATTTTATGTTTTCTATATTAATTCCTCCATCAGCTTCTATATCTACGCTTAAGTTATTTTCTTCTATATATTTAGCCAATTCTTTTATTTTTAGTAAAGTTTCTGGTATTAATTTTTGTCCGCCTTTTCCTGGTTCTACTGTCATTACTAAAACTGTATGGACGTATGGAAGCAAATCATAAATATCTTCTATTTTTGTTTTTGGATTAATTGCAATTCCTACTTTTATATTATTTTGTTTAATAGTATTTATGATTTCTAATCTTTCTTCTTTACTTTTTATTGCTTCTGCATGAAATGTAATTGTGTGTGGCTCCAATTCGATAAATTCATCTATGCAAGTTTTTACATCTTCTACCATTAAATGAATATCAAGTGGTAAAGTTGTTATATGTTTTAATGAAAGAGCATAGTCTTTCATTAAAACCAAATTATTATTTTCTACAAATATACCATCCATAACATCTATATGAAAGTAATCTGTTTTAGCTACCTCTAAATTATAGAATGTTTTTATGGCTTCTTCTTTTTTTACAGTTAGTATTGATGTTGATATTTCACACATAATATACTCCTTATTCTATGTTTAAAGTTGTTGTTTTAGTTAAATCCATAGTTTCAGTTGCTTTAACAGTTCCATCTATATATACTCTTACAGTTACAATTCCAGCTGCTTTTATTTTTACTGTTTCGTTTGTAGAGTTAGCTTTTACTTCTTTATCTGCAAAAGTATCATTGTCTACTGTAACTTTTAATTTAACATTTTTTACTGTCTCAGCTGTACTTGTAGGAACTGCATTTGTTACTGTATTAGTAGTATTTTCTGTTTTATTTTCATTTTTAGGTTCTTGATATCCTGTAAGTGATTTTACATTTATAGTAACAGTTCCTTCTGTCATTTTAGCATATTGATTTACAACTATTGTTACTGTTGAACCTTCTTCTAATTTTGTTCCAACTTCTTCATCTTGTGACAATACAATTCCTTCTGTTTTGTTTTTATCTTCTATGTATTCAATATTTGCAACAAGATTTAAACCTTCAAGTGTAGCTTTTGCTACATCTTCTTTTTTATTTACTAAATTTGGAACAGTTACTTCAACAATTCCAGTTCCTGTACTTACATGAACTTTTACTTTTGTTGTAGCAGGTATTTCAGTTCCTTCTTCTGGTTCTACTGCTGTTACATATCCTTCTTCTATAACATCACTTGTTTCTTCTATTATTTCAAAATCAATGTCTAAATTAGCAAGTTCAGCTCTTACTTCGTCTGATGTTTTTCCAACCATTTTACTTGGTAATTTAGCTGTTTTTTGACCTTTACTTACTTCTAATGTTATTTTCTCGTTTGCATTTATTTGATAATTTTCTTGATAATTTGGTTTTTGTGATTTTACAATTCCAGCTTCTAATGTATCATCAAATACTTCTACTATTTCATATTCTAATCCTAATTCTTTTAATTTAGCTATTGCTTCATCTTTTGTAAGAGCTTTTTCTCCGTTTGCTCCTGCCAAATTAGGAATTTGAACTTGAGTTGGTCTGCTAGAATTCATAAGTTTTATAGTTCCCCACATAGCTCCTAAAAATACTATTGCTCCAACTAATATAAAAGTTATTATTTTAGCAGCTAAGTGTTTTGAATAAAATTCTCTTATTTCTGAGAAAAATCCTTTTTTCTTTTCCTCTTTATTATTATCTCTTTTTGTAGCATTACCTGATTTTTCATTATTTTGTACTACATCTATTCTTTGAGTAGCAGATGTAACATAATTAGGATTAAATGCTACAAAATCCTCATCTGGTCTTTTTAATGATAAGCTTAAATCTCTTAACATTTCACTTGCTGATTGATATCTCATACTAGGTTCTTTTTGCATAGCTTTTAATATGATTTTATTTACACTAATTGGTATTAACTCATTTAATTCTATTGGTTCAATAGGCTCTTCTTGAACTTGTTTTAATGCTACAGAAACCGGTGTATCTGCATCAAATGGAACTCTACCTGTTAACATTTCGTATAAAACAACACCTAGTGAATATAAATCTGATTTTGCATCTGTAAATCCACCTCTTGCATGTTCTGGTGAAAAATAATGAACTGATCCTATTGTTGTTCCAAATGCTGTCATTGTTGAATTAGAAACAGCTTTTGCGATACCAAAATCAGTAACTTTTGCCATTCCATCTTCTGTAATAATTATGTTATGAGGTTTTATATCTCTATGTATAATACCATTTTTATGTGCTGTTTCTAGTGCAGATGCTATTTGAATAGCAATCTTTACAGACCATTTCCATGATAATACCCCATCTTCAACAATTATTTCTTTCAATGTTTTTCCTTGTATTAATTCCATAACTATATAATACAAATTTCCTTCATTTCCAACATCATATATTGATACAATATTTGGATGTGTTAAACTTGCAGCTGCTTGAGCTTCTGTATTAAATCTCTTTATAAATTCACTATCTGTAGTAAATTCGTCTTTTAAAATTTTTACAGCAACATATCTGTTTAAGGTATGACATTTTGCTTTGTATACTGTTGCCATACCTCCATTGCCTATTTTCTCTAATATTTCATATCTATTATTTAACATTTTTCCTATAAGGTTCATCTCTATCTCTCCCTTTAAAAACCTTTATATATTTTTTACTACTATTGAAGTAATATTATCATATCCGCCTAAGTCATTAGCTGAATTTATTAATTTTTTTGCTACATCTTCATTACTATTTACTATTATATCATATATTTCATTTTCTCTAAGCATATTAGTTAGTCCGTCTGAACACATAAGTAATATATCTCCGTTTTGAAATACTTTATATAATAAATCTGGTTCTACATATGAACTACAGCCTAATGCTTTGGTTAACATGTTTTTTTTAGGATGATTTATGGCTTCTTCCTTAGTTATTGTTCCTTCTTTTACAAGTTTTTCTACATAACTATGGTCTGTTGTTATTCTCCTTATAATGTTTTTTCTTATTCTGTATACTCTACTATCTCCAACATGTCCAATATAAACTTTTCCATTATATATTAAAGAAACATCTAATGTCGTTCCCATATCCTTTAATTCTGCATCTTCTTTTGATTTTTCATAAACAATCATATTAGCATATTCTATAGCATTTCCTATTAATTTTAAAATTTGATCTACATTTTTCTCTATACCGTCAAAATTATTTTTAATATAATTTTCTGTAGCACTAACTGCTAATTTACTTGCTATCTCGCCACCTTTATATCCTCCCATGCCATCTGCTAGTATACATAGTTTATAGGGGGCTTCATCTGTAATAGAATAACTATCTTGATTCATATCTCTGGCTTTTCCTACATCTGATTGTGCATATATTTTCATTCTTTCACCTCTTTTGTTTGAAGATTTTTTCTTCTTAATTGCCCACATGCAGCATCTATATCTGAGCCTAATTCTCTTCTTATTGTTGCAACTATTCCATTGTCATTTAAATAATCTCTGAATTTTATTATATTCTCATTTGAACTTTTAGTATATATTCCGCCTTCAATTTTATTTATTGGTATTAAATTAACATGACATAACATGCCTTTTAGCAATTTTACTAATTCTTTTGCATCTTGCAAATTATCGTTATTATCTTTAGAAAGTGCATATTCAAAAGATACTCTTCTATTTGTAATTTTTATATATTCTTTACAAGCTTTTATAAGTTCTTCAATATTATAAACATTATTTACAGGCATCATTGCACTTCTTTTAGCATTATCACTACTATGTAATGATATAGATAATGTACATTGTATATTTTCCTCTGCTAATTTATATATTTTTGGAACTATTCCACTCGTAGATACACTTATATGTCTGGCACCTATGTTTAACCCTTTTTGGTTATTTATTATTCTTATAGCATTTATAACATTATCATAATTATCTAAAGGCTCTCCTATCCCCATAAATACTATATTTGAAATTCTTACTTTAGCATCTTTTTGAACTTCTAAAATTTGATTTACAATTTCTCCAGATGACAAACTTCTTACAAAAGGAATTCCTGTTGAAGCACAAAACTTGCATCCCATTTTACATCCTACTTGAGAAGAAACGCATATACTCATTCCGTGCTTATATTCCATTAGAACAGTTTCTATAGCATTTCCATCATTTAAATCAAACAAATACTTTTTTGTTCCATCTTTTGATTCTAATTTTCTTAGAATTTTAAAGTTACAAATATCAAAATTTTCTTTAAGTTTTTCTCTAAGTTCTAAAGATAAATTTGTCATTTCATCAAAACTATTAACTTCATCTACATATAACCATTTGAATATTTGCTCTGCCCTAAATGGTTTTTCTCCTATTTTTTTTACTTCTTCTTTTAATTCGTCTAGATTATAATCTTTAATATTTTGTTTCAAAGTTTCCTCCAGTTTTAATATTTATTTTGTTATATCATATAATAAAATTTTTTTCAAATATTTTTAATGAATTTATTATTATTTTATTCTTTCTAATAATGCTCCTGTTTCATTTTGGCTTAAAACTATATATTTTTCTGAATTTTCTTCTATATCTATTCCAGAATTATATATGAAATAATATTTTTTATTTGTTTTAAGCCATTCATCTATGCTATATGGTTCTATGTCATAAAACCATTCCATAGTCTTATTTTCGTTATCTCCACCGTATACATCTAATATAGAATACACGAAAAGCTTTTCCATTAACTCTGCATCAACTTTCGTGTTTTCCTTATCTTCTAATTTATATAAATCTTTTAATAATTCTAATCTTTGTTTATTAAGTATTTGTTCATCTAAATTAACACATTCTCTTATATTAGTATAATAGATGTCTGCAAATCCTTGCATTTTTTCATTTTGCATAAATAACTCTGATTTATTTGCAATTCTTCTTTCTACAAGCAACACAGCTCCAACAATAATTGCACAATATAAAATAAGTGCTATTCCGTGAGAATATTTTACTATTTTTCTCTTTAGATAATATATAAAAGCCTTTAAAAGCCATGTATAAAGAAAGAATCCATAATACATAATGATTTTTAAAATAATAATACGATGAAACTCTTCCTTGAATTCCTCCTATAAATAGAACTAGCATAAAGCACAATAACAATGCTGTAAAAATAATTTCAAATTTGAATTCTTTGTTTTTTATTTTTTCAATTATATAAAATGCTATAAAAGGTATAAAAAATAAAAAATTAGAGTATGCATCTCTGTACATTGTTCCTTCTGCATTTAATGCATTCATATTATTTTTAGCATCATCTATTATTCCTGGTAATATGAAATATAAAAAGCCTAAAATAGTTGGTATTACCAATGTTATTACTACTTTTAATATATTTTTTAAAGTAATTACTTTTCCCTGTTTTTTAAAAATTATTATCATATAAATAAATATACTTGCATAAACAACTGGAGCAAAAAAGTAATATGAAAAGAAAACAGCAAATGTTAATAAAAATGTTATTGGTAGTAAATATTTATCATCTATTTTATTGGTTGAATAATATGGTATTATTTTTAAAATAGCTGTTAAAATAATTAAATTAAATGTTAAATACGAAAATCCATAAATTATAGTATTTAATGGATATCCTATCATAAATAAAACTACAAATATTGCTCCTACTATATTTAAAAATTTACCTTTTATTTTATTTGATATTAATGAATAAAATACTAACCCAATTGTAAATAACATAAACATATCAAATAACATATATATTTTATGAAGATTTATTTCTCCAATAAATTTAGCAAAAATTTTGAATAAAATTCCTATATTTATATATGTTGCTGGCATATGTGTTTCATAATTAAATATAGTTGTTTTTTCTACTTTATTTAACAATATTGAATTTTTCCAAAATTCTCTAGCTGCAGTATAATGTGAAGCAGAATCTACTGATTTATACTTTAAACATAAATCAAATTTAAAGTTCACTACTGTTATTATTACAACAGATAATAATATAAGAAGTGAAAAGAATACATCACTTTTAGTTATAAAATATTCTTGTAATTTTTTATTTTTGTAGTTTTTATAATTAATTCCTAAAATAAAAATTATATTTACTACAAATAAAGTTGTTAGTGTAGAATGAACATTACAAGCGCTTAATACAAATACTACGAAAATGTTATAACACATAGTTAAAACTATTGTCATAGCAAGCCAGGTTATTGCATTTAATTTCTCATTTGACTTTTTAAGTATAAAAAAGCTTGTACTTAATATTATTAATGATATTAAATATATAATTTCCATCTCATCCCTACTTTTTTAATAATTTTCTTATTGGAACTTCTATTAAAAGTTCTATTTTTCTTATAAAGTTTAAAATGTCTAAAATAGCTAGTCCAACTTTATTTACATGATTATAACTACCTTGATAATATTTTTTACTTTTATCCATTATTTTTAATTTTCTTTTTACATTATAAACTTTTCCTATTGTTTGACTTTCATAATGTATAAAATTAACATTATTTATACTTGCAATTTTATATCCTTTATTTTTTATTTTTGTTCCTAAAATATCTTCTTCGTAAAACAAAAATACATTTTCGTCCAAATAACCTATTTCTTTTAAGATGTTATATTTTATAATAAAAAATGCACCTGAAATACATTCAACCATTAATTTATTATTTTCATATTCTTTATTAGAATATTCACCTTTTCTAAGTATTGGATAAAATAATAATTCTAGAAATCTGGTAGAATGTATTATATCTAGGAAATATGTTCTTAATTTCCAACTACTTCTTCTTGCAGGTCCATTTTTATAAAACATTCTTGGAGCACAAACTGCTAAATTACTATCTTTTTCTAATTCATCTATACATGTACAAATTGCGTTTTCTTCAACATATATATCACTATTAGATATTATAATGTAATCATATATTTCATTTTTACTTTCTAAATACTTTACTCCAAAGTTATTTCCATATGAATAACCACCATTTTTTTCTGAAGAAATAACATCTACCTTTTCACTTTTAAGTTTCAATAACTCATTAAACATTCCATCTGTTGAGCAATTATCTACAACAACTATTTTATTAACTACATTGTACTTACTTACTAATTCTACATACTGTGCAGTATCTTTATAAGAATTATAATTTAAAACAATTAATGCTACTTTCATATTATCACCTATCTCAATAAAAATTCTAATATTGTTAATATTTGTACTAAATTTATTGCACATAATAAACTTAAATACATTTCTTTTACAAATTTTATATTAATATATTTATTTTTTACGACTAGGCACAATAAAGGTAAAATAGCTATTGGAATAAAGTATCTTCCTTGTATTCCTAAAATTTCACTTTCACCTACTGGTGTAGAATTTATAAAAAATCCTAATAAAATCATTAATCCTATTACAAGTGTTACAAATATAACAAATACTCTTTGCCATTTATTAAATGATTTTTCATTCTTTTCAAAAAATGGAGCTAATATAATTAAAATTCCATATATTAAAAACTGAATTTTAGTATGTGAAACTATATTAAGCCATCCCATATTATTTCCAACAAAAGTTAATAAATAATAAACAAAGCTTGTAGCTATAGTTCTTATCATTACAATAAAGAAATTAAAAGGATTTGATATTATACTTTTTATTTGTTCTGATGGATTATATCCCATTTGCATTATATCTACATATACATCTTTATATAAAGTACCAAACAAGTACCACAAAACAGCACTTACGAAACCTATAATTAGCACTGCAATTATAAAGATTTTATCATTTTTTTCTTCTATTTTTTTCTTATTAAATAATAACAAAGCAAGTCCTACAATCGGGAAATATACATTTTTTGAAATAGCCACAATTATGGCTAATATCATATATATAACTTTGCTTTTTTTACTTAATTTCTCTTCTTTATATAATATATTCAATGTATAAGCTATAAACAATAATATACTTGAATTAGTAATAGAATCAGCAGATATAGACATTGCTTGGTGTATCAACATTGGATTAAATAAATATGTTAACATTAGCAATTTTCCAAATGGCATTAATTTTATAATTAAATATCCTATCACTAAAAAAGCAATAAAATTAAACAATCTTGCCAAATATACTGCAAGTACTATATTCAAATTAAATATTCTTCCAATGAAAAATCCTAAACTTGAAAAAATATATAATATCGGAGAATAGCTTTGTGCAGAAGTATATGTTTCAATTACTACATTATAATTAGTTTTGCTATTTGCAGTATTTTCTAAATCTGTATAATTGTCATGTTCTGTATTAAAGCCTGTTGCAAGAATAAATGGTACTTCTATTTTTGATTCTCCATCTTTATCTATTTTTGTTATAATATTTTCTTGTGACACATCATAAGCCTTATACATATGCATAAGTTCATCTGGTACGTAGTTTGGCATCAAAAATATTTGATACATAATTCCAATTGGAATCATAAAAATTAAAAAATAAATTTCTAATTTTCCTTTATTTTTTATAATATTGTAAATAATTATAGTTAATATCAATATTGCAACTGCAATAATTAATATAATTTCAATAAAATTCGTTTCGCCTTTATATTTATAATTATATAAAACATTTAATATATTAGCTGATAGTAATATACTTAATATAAGCTCTATAAATATATTTGTTCTTTTAAACATATCTTCAATCTTTATTTTTATCATATTCTTATCCTTTTTATTAATTTATATAATTTTATACATTTCATTATTATTTGTCAATAATTGCAGGCTTCCAACTAATAATATTTAAAACATTTTAAAGCTCCGCTTCTTATATTAGAGAACAATAGTGGGCTGATTAAATTTTTCCATATTTTAAATTGTAGAGTTCAGCCCACGTTTAATTGTTCGTGTGCGAAATTTGCAAAGCAAATTTCTGTATAATATAAAAAGGCGAGGTAAAATCTTACCTCGCCTAAAAAAGTTAGTTTTTAGTCAATCCATTCATGAAAGAAAACAACGTTTTCAATCATAGTGGTTCCTGAAATATGCTCATTAAAATAAGCATTTGTTTCATCTGAGCAATAATTAGGAGCATAAAAACCTATCGCCCCGCCTATTGCATCATATGTAACATCATACCCCATTAAAGCAGTATTTACAGCATCATAAACAGATGCTGTTAAATCACTTACTTCAACAGACCTACGAATCCTCCTTCCATCTTCTGTGTAATCAGTGAATTTAAATTCTCCATCTCCAAATCTTCCAGAATAAAGAATGTCATTCATTGATACACTTTCTTGCTGCATTTGATGAATTGCAGCAGAAGCGCAAGCATTTTGCATTTCCCATGAGCAATGTCCAGATTCAGCGAATGTCATTCGACACAAGTCATAATATTCCTCTGCTGAAATAGTAACCACTGAATTTTCTAACACATCTGTTAATGAAAAATTCAAGGCTTCCATTTCTTCTACATTATTAGATAATGCCTTAGAGGATCTTGCTACCGTTGCCATTAACTCGTAATATGGGGCAGATAAAACAGACTTCTCAATTTTTTGCCTTTTAGTAGAAGCCAATTCTCTCTGTATATTTCTTTGACGTACTTCTTTTGCGTATAATGCTGCTTCTTCTGCTGCTCTCGTGTTTTCATAGATAGCTGTTTCTTCAGTATAATTAGAATATTCTAAAGCATACACCTTTCCTTGTGCAAAAAGCACAAAAGAAAAACACGAAGCCAACATCACTCCTTTCAAAAAATTCCGATGAAACTGACTTTCCTTTTCCAAAACTTTACCTTCCTTTTTATTTTATTTAGTCAAACTGACCATAAAATATATTATACACCTATTATAATACTTTGGCAACCCCCTGATTTACAAAAAATGTAAAATTATTATTGTTTTTTTCACATTTTTAATTTTATTATTCACCTTTGAAAAAAATAGTGCTATAATTACTCATTATACTTTCGAAAGGATTCTTATTTTATGAAAATTGAATATAAAGTTGAAAATAACAAATACTTAAATATAAAGCAATTATTAAAAGAATATTATTTAATGTCTGATAGATTAATATTAAAATTAAAAAATTCAAAACAGATTTACTTAAATGGTAAATCTGTTTATGTTACTGCTGCTCTTAATTTAAATGATATTGTTTATATAGATTTAGAATTTGAAGAAGATAACTCTAATATAGTACCAATAAAAATGGATTTAAATATTATATATGAGGATGATTATTATATAGTAATTGATAAACCAGCTGGAATTCCTGTTCATCCATCAGCTAGTCATTATGATAATACTTTATCAAACGGATTAAAATATTATTTTGACACTATATCTTTACATAAAAAAATCAGACCTGTTAATAGATTAGATAAAGACACATCTGGAATTGTTATTTTTGCCAAAAGTGAATATATTCAAGAATGTTTAATTAAGCAAATGAAATCAGGTGATTTTAAAAAAGAATATATCGCTATACTAGATGGAATTTTAGATGAAAATATAGGAAAAATTGATGCTCCAATTTCTAGAAAAAGTGATAGCATCATTGAAAGAGAAATTTCTTCACTTGGAGATAATGCTATTACTCATTTTGAAGTCATAAGTCATTTCAACAATTTCACTTTAGTAAGTTTTAAATTAGAAACTGGTAGAACACATCAAATTCGTGTTCATAGTAAATATATTTCACACCCAATACTTGGTGATACACTTTATGGAAAACCTTCGGAATTAATTGATAGACAAGCACTTCATGCATGTAGAGTAGAGTTTATTCATCCTATATTTAAAGAACCTGTTTCATATACTTCTTCTCTTCCAAAAGACATACAAAAAATACTAAATATATATAATTTTAAAATTTAAAAATATATTTTTTTATTGTTGTTTTTTAATATTCTTTGTGGTAAAATTTCTTCGATATATGTATAGCATATATTTTTATGCAAAAAATATTATTTGAGGAGGTTTTAAATGAAATATAGTGAATGGAATGGTTTTAATGGAGGAGAATGGGAGAATGAAATAAATGTAAGAAGTTTCATTCAAAGTAACTACACTCCATATGAAGGTGACTCTAGCTTTTTAACAGAAGCCACTGAAACAACAAAAAACTTATGGAATAAAGTATTAGATTTATATAAAAAAGAAAAAGAAAATGGTGGTGTATTAGATATTTCTGATGACATCGCATCTACAATAACAAGCCATGAAGCTGGATATATTGAAAAAGATTTAGAAAAAATAGTAGGTCTTCAAACAGATGCTCCTTTAAAAAGAGCTATTATGCCTAATGGTGGTATTAGAATAGTTGAAAAATCTTGTGAAGCTTATAATAGAAAAGTTTCAGATAAAATAGAAGATATTTATCATAATTATAGAAGAACTCATAATGATGGTGTATTCACAGCATATACACCAGATATAAGAGCTGCTAGAAGCTCTCACTTAATAACAGGTTTACCAGATGGATATGGTAGAGGAAGAATTATTGGTGATTATAGAAGAGTTGCTCTTTATGGTGTTGATAGATTAATAGAAGAAAAGAAAAAACAAATGGAAAGTTTAGAAGTTCCTTCTATGACTGAAGAATTTATAAGAGAACGTGAAGAAACTTATGATCAAATTTCTGCACTTAATGAATTAAAAGTTATGGCTCAAAAATATGGATTTGATATATCTAGACCTGCTTCAAATTCTAAAGAGGCTGTTCAATGGACATACTTTGCTTATCTTGGAGCAATTAAAGAGCAAAATGGTGCTGCAATGAGCCTTGGTAGAACATCTACTTTCTTAGATATTTATTTTGAAAGAGATTTAAAAGCAGGATATATTACAGAACAAGAAATCCAAGAAATCATGGATCACTTTGTTATGAAATTAAGACTAGTAAGATTTTTAAGAACACCTGAATATGATGAATTATTCAGTGGAGATCCAGTTTGGGTGACAGAATCTATAGGTGGTATGGGAATTGACGGAAGAACATTAGTTACAAAAAATTCATTTAGAGTACTTCATACTTTAACAACACTTGGTCCTGCTCCAGAACCAAACTTAACAGTATTATGGTCTACTCGCCTACCTGAAGGATTTAAAAAATATTGTGCAAAAATGTCTATTTCAACAAGTTCTATTCAATATGAAAATGATGATTTAATGAGAGAATACTGGGGTGACGATTATGGAATAGCTTGTTGTGTATCTGCAATGAGAATTGGTAAACAAATGCAATTCTTTGGAGCAAGAGCAAACTTAGCAAAAACTTTATTATATGCTATAAACGGTGGTAGAGATGAAGTTTCTGGAAAACAAGTTACTACAAGATTTGAACCAATAACATCTGAATATTTAAATTATGACGAAGTTTGGGCAAAATTTGATACAATGATGGATTGGGTTGCAAAAGTTTATATAAATGCTTTAAATATAATTCATTATATGCATGATAAATATGCTTATGAAAAATTAGAAATGGCTTTACATGATAAAGACATTTTAAGAACAATGGCTTGTGGTATTGCTGGTCTATCTGTTGTTGCTGATTCATTCTCTGCAATGAAGTATGCAAAAGTTAAAGTAATTAGAGATGAAACTGGACTAGCTGTTGATTATCAAGTTGAAGGTGACTTCCCTAAATACGGAAACGACGACGATAGAGTTGATAGTATAGCTGTTGAAATAATGAAGACTTTCATGAACAAATTAAGAAAACAAAGAACTTATAGAAATGCAAAACCAACTATGTCTGTTCTTACAATAACTTCTAATGTTGTTTATGGTAAAGCTACAGGAAATACACCAGACGGTAGAAGAGCTGGAGCTCCATTCGGACCTGGTGCAAACCCATTACATGGTAGAGATACAAATGGTGCTTTAGCTGTGTTAAACACAATGACAAAATTACCTTACAGACATGCTGAAGATGGAATATCATATACATTTGCAATAGTTCCTTCTGCTTTAGGACATGATGAAGAAACAAGAATTTCTAATTTAACATCTTTATTAGATGGATACTTTGGAAAATTCAGTCATCATATAAATGTTAATGTTTTTGATAGAGCTCTACTAGAAGATGCTATGGAACATCCTGAAAAATACCCTCAACTTACTATTAGAGTATCTGGATATGCTGTTAACTTTGTAAAATTAACAAGAGAACAACAATTAGACGTAATAAATAGAACAATACATGAAAGAATATAATATATAATTTTTAGGGTAGTCACATATTGTGTCTACCCTACCTTTAAAAATATATCTTTTTAATATTTTTTACTTGGAGGCTTTATGGAAGAATTAGATATTACACAAAACGCATATATTCACTCTATTGAGTCCTTTGGAACTGTTGATGGTCCTGGAATTAGATTTGTAATATTTATGCAAGGCTGTGTTTTAAAATGTAAATATTGTCATAATAGAGACACTTGGAGTTTAAAAGGTGGTTCTATTATGAATGTAGATGATTTAATATCTGAAATATTAAGATATAAATCTTATATGGATTATTCAGGTGGCGGAGTTACTGTTTCAGGAGGCGAACCTTTAATTCAGGCTAAATTTTTAATAACTCTTTTTTCTAAGTTACATTCTCTTGGAATTCATACAACACTTGATACGTCTGGTAGTTTACCTTTAACTGATGATATAAAAGAATTATTAAAACATACTGATTTAGTACTTCTAGATATTAAACACATTGATAACGAAAAATGTATAGACCTTACTTCTAAACCAAATATAAATAATCTTAACTTTGCTAGATATCTAAGTGAAAATAATATTTCTGTTTGGATTAGACAAGTTCTAGTTCCTGGAATTACAGACGATTATAATGATTTATTAAAACTAAAAGAATTTTTATCAACATTAAAAAACATAAAGAAAATTGAATTCTTGCCTTATCATAATATGGGAATGTTTAAATGGAAACAATTAAATCAACCTTACCCTTTAGAAGGTGTAAGAGAAGCAAATTCAGATGATGTAAAAAGAGCAAAAGAAATTCTTGGATTAGAATAATTTTTCTCATTATATAGTTTTCCCACAATAAATGTTACAACAAATTATTAAATTATGCATATAAATATTTTATAGGAGGTATTATATGAAAAATTATAAATTAGCTATTGTTGGTGCTACTGGGCTTGTAGGAAGAACAGCTTTAAAAGTATTAGACGAATTTAATCTACCTATTTCAGAATATGTATTTTTTGCATCTAAAAATTCAGCTGGAACTACTTTATATTTTAAAAACAAAGAATATACTGTTTATGAACTAAAAGACGATTCTTTTGACCAAGGATTTGACTTTGCGATATTTTCAGCAGGAGCTGATACTGCTAAACACTTTGCTCCTATTGCTGCTTCTAAAGGTTGTATAGTAGTAGATAATAGTAGTGCTTTTAGAATGGATAATAATGTTCCACTTGTTGTTCCTGAAGTAAATCCAAAAGAAATATTTAAAAACAATGGTATAATAGCCAACCCTAATTGTTCTACAATTCAAGCTGTTGTTGCTTTAAAACCATTAGATGATAAATATGGAATAAAAAGAGTGGTTTATTCAACTTACCAAGCTGTATCAGGAGCTGGTCAAAAAGGAATTAAAGATTTTGAAAATGGTATTAAAGGAGAAGCTCCACAAAAATTCCCTTACCCTATTTTCAACAATTGTATTCCTCAAATTGATGTATTTTTAGATAACGGATATACAAAAGAAGAAATGAAGATGATTAATGAAACTAGAAAAATCTTATCTAAACCAGATTTAAAAGTAACAGCTACAACTGTAAGAGTTCCTGTTATTAACTCACACAGTGAATCAATAAATGTAGAATTTGAGAAAAACTTTAATTTACAAGATTTAATTAATACATTAAAAAGATCTGATGGAATTATTGTTAAAGATGATATAAAATCTGAAATCTACCCTCTTGCTCTTGATGCTACTGGAAATAATGAAGTTTTCATTGGTAGAATTCGTAGAGATGATAGTGTTCCTTACGGAATTAATATGTGGGTTGTTGCAGATAATATCAGAAAAGGAGCAGCTACAAATGCTGTTCAAATAGTAAAAAAATTAATAGAAGGAAAATAATAATATATGAGAAAATTAACTGTACCAGAAAAATATAATAATAAAAAATTAACAACATTTCTTTTAGATTCTTTTAGTAACTTAAATATTAATACAATATTTAAAACTCTAAGAAAAAAAGATATTAGAGTTAATAATATTAAAATATCAGAAAATATAATAGTACATACAAATGACACTGTTACAGTTTTCATTCCAGATAATATATTATTTGGCGATTCTATAAATTTTAAAATAGTCTATGAGGATGAAAATATTTTAATAGTCAATAAACCTTCTGGTATATCTGTGACGGAAAATTCTAATTTAGAAATAACTTTAACAGATTTATTAAATGAAAAATACCCTGAAAATGACATTAAACCATGTCATAGACTAGATAGAAATACTTCTGGATTAATTTTATTTGCCAAAAACGAAGTTTCTTTAAATATTTTAAATGATGCTTTTAAAAACAAGGAAATAGCCAAATACTATAAATGCTGGGTTTACGGATTATTTAGTAAAAAAAGCTCTACTCTTACAGCATATTTATTTAAAGATACTAAAAAATCTTTTGTGTATATATCAGATGCTCAAAAACCTGGATATCAACAAATAATAACATCATACAAAGTTTTATCTGAAAACAAACAAAATAACACTTCTATTTTAGAAATAAAATTAGAAACTCGGTAAAACTCATCAGATAAGAGCTCATATGGCTCATATTGGCCATCCACTTATTGGAGATGGAAAATATGGAATAAATAAAGTAAATAAGCAGTTTAATTTAACATCACAAGCTCTTTGTGCTTACAAAATAAAATTTAACTTCAAAAAACAAAATGATTTATTTTATTTAAATAATAAAGAATTTGAAATTAATGATAATTTATATAATACAAACAACTATTAATAAATTTTATGCAATTTAATCTTAATTAAAGTGGAATAAGTAAATAAATAACTTATTCCCTATTTTTTTCACTACATATTATATTTTTTTGACTTTATTCTTTAAACAAGTTTCAATTATTAATTTTTTGAATATTATAACTTATAATGCATAAGTAAAATACTTTTAGTAGATAATAGATTATATTGAAAGGAGAATAGAGAAAAGTGTTAAAATCATTTTGCGTAAAAACAAATAATGAAAATATAATTAATTATCTACTAGAAAAATTCCAAGATATAAAATTAAACAATATCTTCATTTCAACTTGTAGCTTTAAAATCTATGATAACATCATTATACATTATTATGGAGAAAATATAGATTTATTTTTTGATGAACTATCTAAGGCAATTGCAGATTGCATTTTAACATTTTATGAAAATAATATAATCAAAAAAACATTATATTTAAATTATTTTTATTTTACTGATGATGAACAGGAAAAAATTTTAAAAAAAGTTCATAATTCTTTTTCAGAAAATATAGAAGATTCAGAAACTAAAAACCTTTTCCTAATATCTGCTATAAAATCATATATATTAGCTAATAAATATATGATTTTAGATGGTTTTGTTAATTTCAGGATATACAAATATTTGGAAGTTTTAGATTATATTATAGATAATTGCGTAAATGATTATTTAATAGAAAAGGAATATATTGAATTTGTTAATTTGCTAAAAATTTTTGTAAATTCTAGAATTCCAACAACTGATATAATACATTTAATATATACTAACTCTACTTCCATATTGCTAGATAAAGATTTGAATATAATTAATACAGACTCAGATATTTTTAAAGCTAAATACTTATCTGATATAACATTTTCATCAAATGATTTTGCTTTAAATTCACTTTTAAATTTATTACCTAAAAAAATAGTTGTTCATATTATAGACTCTGAAGATGATTTTATTGAAAGTTTAAAATTGATTTTTGAAAAACGTATTGTAATCTGCGATGATTGTAATATTTGTAACGTATATAAGCAAATGAATAATAAAAGTAGTTTTATAAATAAATTCGTAAAAAAAGAACATTAATGAAGTGAACCCAAATTGTTAAAACAAAACTGGGTTCACTTCAAAACATTCTATAGTGCTCTTTTTTCTAGTAACTAAAAAACTATAAACTCATATTTATTCCTTCTGCAACTACTTTTGTCATATTTTCTATAAGTTCATCTATTTCTTTTGGTGTTACTATAAAATTATAGTTATTTGGCATCAACGCTTCTCTTATTAATTCATATTTATCTTCTTCTTGTAATTTATTTAAATATTCGTTTGAATTTGCATCATCTTGTAACTTTTGAATTAATATATCTAAACTGTCAGCAGCAAGTGTTGCAGCTTCAACAACAGTAGGAATTCCTATTGCTATAACAGGCACTCCTAATGTATTTTCGGTTAATTCTTTTCTTGCATTATCAACTCCGGCACCAGGAATAATTCCAGTATCAGCTATTTGAATAGTACTACTTATTCTTTCTATACTCTTAGAAGCCAAACTATCTATTACAACTATTAACTTTGGTTTTGTATTTTGAACTATACCTTGCAATATCTCTTGAGTTTCCATTCCTGTAGTTCCAAGTACTCCTGGAGAAATTGCACTTATTCCTCTAGCATTTTCATCTATATACTGTGGTAAATATTTCTTTATATGTCTTGTTATTTCTATATTTTGTACCACTTTTGACCCCAAAGAATCTGGCGTTGAATATAAATTACCAAGACCCACTACTAAAACTTCATCTTCTTTATTAACATGCTTATCTACTAAAGCAGTTAATTCTTCAGATATTGTTTTTGATATTTTTTCCATCTCTTCATCTGGTATGTTTCTAAGTTTTTTTACATCAATAGTTATATAATTACCTATTGGCTTTCCTATAGCCTGCGCCCCTTCTTCTGTAGTAACTTTTACTCTTGTTACTTTAATTTTATCTGAAATCTCGCTTTCTTCTGTTTCTATACCTGGAACTTCATCTTGTATTTTATTTGCTTTTTTGTAAATTTCTCTTCTTTCTACAGCTAAATCTGTTCTAAAATTATACATAATAAAAAACCTCCATTTTTATTTTGTTAAAAATGGAGATTTTTTATTCATTTTAAATTTATATTATTCTTCCCAATTGTGATATACGTTTGCAACATCATCTAATTCGTCTAATTGATCTAATAATATTTGCATTTTATTTCCAGCTGTTTCATCTAATGAAACATATGTATTTGGAACCATTTGTACTTCTGCTTCAATAAATGTTAAATTATTTTTTTCTAATTCTTCTCTTACTGCTGAGAAGTTTTCTGGAGCTGTTGTTATTTCATACACTTCATCTTCTGATGCAAAATCTTCTGCACCAGCTTCTATTGCTAGCATCATTAAATCATCTTCACTCATTGAAACACTACTTTTTTCAATTACAATTACACCTTTTTTCTCAAACATATATGATACACAACCTGTTGTTCCCAAATTTCCACCGAATTTATCAAAAATATGTCTTACATCAGCTGCTGTTCTATTTCTATTATTTGTTGTAGCATTAACTATTACAGCTACACCATTTATGCCATATCCTTCATATACTATTTCTTCATATGTTTCATCTGAACCTGCTCCTGAAGCTCTTTTTATAGCACTATTAATACTGTCGTTAGGCATATTATTTGCTTTACATTTAGCTATAACGTCTTTTAATTTTGAATTTCCTGCTGGGTCTGGACCACCTTGTTTTACTGCAATTAATAATTCTCTTCCTAATTTTGTAAATATTTTTCCTCTAGCTGCATCAGCTTTTCCTTTTTTGGCTTGAATATTATGCCATTTGCTATGTCCTGACATTTTTTGCTTCCTCCTTTTCTTTATACTAAGAGCTTTTCAGACTCTTTTTACACATATTTTTCTAAAAATTTCATTCTACATTGTAACACACTTTTTTTATTTTGTGTAGCCTTTTTCAATGATTTTTTAATTTTGTTACCATAATCTTAGCACACACTCATTTAAATATCGTATCGTATTTTTAAGAATTCTGAATTAGCTTTTATTTGTTCTTCTGTATGAACATCATCTACAAAAGCAAATTGTTTGA
The DNA here is from genome assembly GCA_934167495.1 of uncultured Clostridia bacterium. Classification (GTDB taxonomy): domain Bacteria; phylum Bacillota; class Clostridia; order TANB77; family CAG-508; genus CAKPKP01. The sequence goes on from CAKPKP010000004.1 coordinate 59,255, forward strand.
ATCTTATTAAACTTCCTCCATATATTGTATTTGATGAAGTATTTAAGTAAGAAGCAAAATAAAACTTAGATGTACTGTTTTCTTGCTTAATACTATTTATTTTTTCGCCATTCATATAAAATGTAGCATTTGTGCCATCATATACGATGGAATATACATAATAATTCTTTACATCATATTTTGTTGCATAATAATTATTAGCATTAGACACCATATTTATAACATAATTCTTTCCATTTGTTCCTGTTCCATACCTACCTATACCAATACCAAAACTATCACTTTTACTATTAGATACTGTAGAAATACAATAATTATTTTTATATATTTCATCAAATTTTGCGATAAAGTATATTGTAAAATAAGAATTTTTTCCTAAATTATCTTCTGTATATGCATAACTTATATCATTTCCAGAAAAATAAATTGAGTCTTCATTTATTTTGGCATTTTGTGCTATTATTTTAGTCATTCCACTTCCAAAATTTTTTATTTCATTCTCTTTTAAAGCTTTATAATCAAAATAATAAGTCATGTTCTCTTTGTACGGAATATTAATTTTGTCTAATATATTACCCTTATTTTCAAAAGTCACAGGAATTTTATAGCCATCTATTGTTTCAACTTGAATTTCTTTTTCTGATGTATCAGTTATTTTAGAAACCCATATTTCATTTTCCAATTTTTCTTTTACAAAGTCTTTTAGTGGCACATCTATCTCATTTAATGTTTCTTTCATTTCTCCATCTAATTTTATAACATTTATTTTATCATTATATTCTTCTATTTTATAATCTTTTTTTGCTTCATTAGCTTTATCTATTATTCCATTATTAATTATAGCATTTATAGTAATACCTGCTAAAATTAAAAGTATTACTATAGTTATCACTAATGCAATAAGAGTTATTCCTTTTTCTTTTGTATTTACAGTTATCATTTTATTCCCCCATTACTTTATGGATTTGCTCTTCTGCTTCTTCTATTGATTCATTATCTGGAATCATAACATATAATTCTTGACTACCCATTGAGTATGTTGGATAGTATGCACCTGTACCTGTTAAAGAATTTGTTGTTATTTTCCATGATGACATACTACTTAATTGGTCTTGTACAAGTTTACTAACCTCATCTTGTGTAATATTAGTTTGGAAACTTCCTTCCATTGAATTCAATATATTTATATATTTTGTTAAAATTGTATTACTACTTAATACTTTTTCAATAATTGCTTCTATAACTTGTTGTTGATTTTTTATTCTTTGATTATCTCCATCTACAAAAGAATATCTTTCTCTACTATATGCTAAAGCTTGTTGACCATTTAAATGAGTATTACCTTTTGTAAAAGTAAATGATGGATCCGTATTTGTACTGAAATTATATTCAGAATATACATCTACTCCTCCTATAATATCAACTAATTTTATTACAGTTGTAAAATTTATTCTTACATAGTAATTAATATCTATGTCTAATAAATCCTCAACTGATGTTACTGTTTCACTTATTCCATATATACCTGAATGAGTTAGCTTGTCATTAGCATCTTTACTATGAAGTGTTACATAATAGTCTCTTGGTATAGATGTTAATAATATTTCATGAGTTTTTGTATTAACAGTTGCTAGAATATTTGCATCACTTCTTGCAACATTAGTAATACTTCCTGTTGTATCAATTCCACTAACATATACATTAAATATTCCATTTTCAATTGTATGTTCAGAATTTGTATTTTCTATTACACTTTCTACTTTTACATCATGATTTACAATATATATTATTTTAGTATTTTCTTTAAATCCTTTTATTTCTTCTGAAAGCATTTCATATTGTGTTAATGAAACAAATATTGTGTCTATTTCATCATCAATTAGTTTTGTTCCTAAGTCTGTTAAATTTTGTTCACTTTTTAATGTTACATTAACTTTATTTTCTAAATCGTTTTTTACACTCTCTTCTATTTGAAATAAGTATACATCTGTTCCTTCAACATCTTCTATATTAGTATATGAACTATCCTTTTTAGAAACAATATAATATTGCTCAGTTTCAGTAACTTGTTTAAATACATTTCCTAAAAAATTACTTGTTGCAAGTAAATAATTAGTTGCATAGACATACACAGCTGATATCAAAATAGCTATTATTATACATATAATATTAATAACATATCCTTTTCTACTTTTTGCAATCCCTCTTATAATTAAATATGTAAAAAGGATTTCAGCAATTGTGAATACTACTGTATATAAAGTTGGAAGCATGTCTATTTGTATAACTGCAATATAAAAAACTATAGTAATTAAAAAATATACAAAAGCTAAAATTTTAAATATTATATTACCTTTCGGATTGTTCTTTTCATTTTTTGTACTTTTTTTATCTTTATTGTTTTCTTCTTTTTTTCTTCTCCCTTGGCTCATTAGCTAACCTCCCTTAGTAAATTTTATCTTCCTATAGAATAATATTCTACATTTGCTTTTTTCATTTCATCTAAACTATATATATTTCTACCATCATAAACTAATGGTGTTTTCATTAATTTTTTATATGTTTCTGGTTTAACAGCTTTTATTTCATTCCATTCTGTAAAAACAAAACATACATTAGCATCTTTTAATGCTTCTTCTGGATTTGATGTGTATACTATTTCAGTTGGATATCTCTTTTTAAAATTTTCTACTCCATTTGGGTCATATGCATATATTTTTGCACCTTGTTTTAATAATAAGTCTATATTATCTATTGATGGAGCTTCTCTTAAATCATCTGTTCCTGGTTTAAATGTTAATCCTAAAACAGCAACTTTTAATCCGTTAAATGTTATTAATCTATCAGCTGCTTTTTTATACAATCTTATTTTTTGAGCAGCATTTACATCAACAGCAGCTTCGACAGTTTTTAAATTATATCCGTATTGTTTTGCAAGATATTTCAAAGCTTTAGTATCTTTTGGAAAACAACTTCCACCATATCCTATACCTGCTCTTAAGAAGTTTGAGCCTATTCTATCATCATATTTCATACCTTCTGCAACATCTTCTATATTAGCACCTACTAATTCACAAAGATTTGCTATATCGTTCATATATGATATTTTTAATGCCAAAAAGTCATTTGATGCATATTTAATCATCTCTGCACTTCTTCTACTAACAGAAACAATTGGTAAATTAAATGGTTTATAAATTTCTTTTAGCATTTCTTCTGCTTTTTTACTTTCAGTTCCTATTACTATTCTTTTTGCATGTAAAGTATCTCTTACAGCTGTTCCTTGTGCTAAGAATTCTGGATTACTTGCAACTTCAACTTTTATTGTCTTATCTGGTAAAAAGTCATTTATAAATTGTTCAACTTTATCATTAGTTCCTATTGGAACTGTTGATTTTACAACAACTAAGCAATCATGTTCAATAGATTCTGCTATTTGTCTTGAAACTGTTGCTACATAACTAAGATTTGCTGAACCATCTGGTTGTTCTGGTGTTCCAACACCTATAAAAATTGCATCAGCATTTTTATAAGCACTTTTAAAATCTGTTGTATAATCAAGTCTTCCTTCTTTATAATTTTTTTGCATTAATCCTTCTAAGTCTTGTTCAAAAATAGGTGATTTTCCCTCTTTCATTGTTTGTACTTTATTTTCATCTATATCTACACATACTACATTATGACCTTTTTCTGCAAAACATACTCCTGCTACTAAACCTACATATCCTGTTCCTGCTACTGCTATTTTCATTTTTGATTCCTCCTACTTATTATTTTATAAATATAATTCTTTATTTATTTTATACCATTCTACAAAATTTTCAATACCTTTTTCAAAAGAAGTTTTTGGATCATACCCTATTAATTCTTTTGCTTTTGATATATCTGCAAAAGTTCTTTGTACATCACCAGGTTGCATTGGCAACTGATTTATTTTTGGCTCTTTGCCTAATACTTTTGCTATTGTATTTATCATTTCTTTTAATGTTACAGGTGTTGAATTTCCTAAATTTAATATTTCATAAACATTATTATTATTTTCTACATATTTTGCAGATCTTATTATTCCATCTACAATATCTTCTATATATGTATAGTCTCTTGATGTTGTGCCATCTCCAAACATAGGTATTTCTTTATCTTCTAACATAAGTCTTGTAAATTTATTTATTGCTAAATCAGGTCTTTGTTTTGGACCAAATACTGTAAAAAATCTAAGCATTATAACATTAAAATTAAATAATTTATGATATACATGTGTCATAACTTCATTTGCTTTTTTTGTTGCTGCATATGGGCTTATTGCAAAATCTACAATCATATCTTCTTTAAATGGGACAGTTTTACAATTTCCATATACACTACTTGATGAAGCCATTACCAAATTGGTAATATTATTTAATTTCATTTCTTCTAATATATTTTGTGTTCCCATACAATTTACTTCTTGATATAATACAGGATTTTCTATTGATGGTCTAACTCCCGCCATAGCAGCTAAATGTATAACTACATCTATATTATTTTCTTTAAATATTTTTTCTATTGCTTGTCTATCTCTAATATCATTTTTGTATAATTTAAAATTCTCATTTAAATTAATTTCTTTTATATTGTTTTCTTTTATAGTTGGATTATAAAAATCGCAAAAATTATCTATTCCTACAACTTTATTTCCTTCTTTTAATAATCTTTCTGCTAAACTAGATCCTATAAATCCTGCAGCTCCTGTAATAAAATATGTTTTCATATATTATCATCCCTTTACTCTTTAATATTATATTTTTTCATTAAATATTCTTTTTTCTCTTCTTTTGTTAGCTTTTTTGTATAATCGCAATCTTCTTTATGTTTATTATAATATTCATCTATACTTTTTATATATTTTGCTGGTACTCCTCCTACAATTGAATTATCAGCAACATCTTTTGTAACAACTGCTCCACATCCTATTATACAATTATTACCAATTTTAACTCCTGGCATTATTATAGAATTAAATCCAATATGAACATTATTTCCTATTTTTATTTCTCCAAATATGTCAGCATTTTCTAGCTGTTTAGTATTTCTTAACACCCATATTCCACCATCATGTGTAACAAATTTACACCCAGTTGTTATTCTTACATTATCTCCTATTGTTATTAAATATGGCTCACTTCCCCATAAAATATCTGAATAAAATTCACAGTTTTTACCTACTTTAACACCTAAACTTTTTGCATATTCTACTGGATTCATAAATTTTCTTTTGATAAAGCTAATTATTCTCAATTTTTCCTCCTAAAATTTTTTAATTTATTTAAAATATATCTTCTTTCTGTTGGATATACTATTAAATTACATATTAATATTATAATGAATGAATATGCAAACACTATAAATGCATTTATTCCCCATGATATATAAGAATTATATTCAATAAAAATTGCATATTTAGAAATAACTATTATTAATGCTATTTGTATAAGCATTATAATTATCTTTTTTATTGAATAAATAACTTTCCTGTTTAAAATATGCTTATTAGCATAATATATAAATTCAGTAGTTCTTATTATCATCGAAATCATTGTTCCCATTGCTATTCCTACTAATCCAAATTTATTTATTAAAACTAGAGAAATAATTATGTTACAACCTGCTTCAATCCATGCGCCAATTCTTGTTTCTTTAAATCTTCCAGCAGATTTTATTAAATTGTTATATGGCTGTCTTAAAGCCCATATAAATTCACCTATAATCAATATATATCCAAATAAAGGTCTACAATAATCAAGATCAGTAATATTTAATGTATATACTTTTACAAAAGGTGTTATTAAAATGAACGCACAGCTATATAATATTGCTATTACTGAAAAGAATATGATTTCATATGTTCCAAATCTATTTCGCAAATTATCATTTTCTTCTTGTGCCATCATATTTCCAAACATAGACTCTATTCCTTCATTAAAGCTTTGTACCACAAGTCTTAATCCATTTGTAACTGTTGAATATACTGAGTATATTGATACTTCTTTTAGTGTTGATGCAAAAGTTAATAGAACCATATCTGTATTTGTATGAATAACAGCAGCAATATGTTGTGCAAGCCCATCCCATTTTTGCTTTAAAACATAATCTTTATTAGCATTCTTTAAATCAATATTATATAATTTCTTTACAATTAAATTTTGTGTAATTGGTCTTATTACATATATAACTGCTGTAACTAATTTCAATACGTGAATATTGCAATTAAATTTTGCTAAAATAACAACCATTATTAAATTTATAATATATCCAACTATCTGAATTATAGATACTATGTATGATTTTTGGTCAGACTGTAATAGTAATTTATAAGTCATTCCAAAATAATATTCAGCAAATGTACTTATTGATATTATTAATACTAAAGTAAATGTGAACCAATATCCTACCTGGTTTGCAACAATTACTGGATATATAAAAGCTAATCCTAACAGGTATACTATAAAGATTTTTGCTATTTTCTTAAAAAATTTTTCTGATGAAAATAAAATGTTACTTATTTCTTCATTATTCTTATTAGCAATTGGTTTATATAAAGCTGATTTTATTACAGGTCCTACTCCTGATTCTAATAAAGTAATATATCCTAAAAACTGAGTAATTGATGAAATTAATCCGTTAATATCAGAACCATATACTTGGATTATTATCTTTCTTACAATAAATCCACTTAATAGCACTACAATTTGAAGGACAAGAGAAGATAAGACATTTAATATTGCTTTTTTTCCTCGCATAGATTATTCTCCATTTTTCATTATTTTTTCTTTTATAAACTTAGATAATTTATTTTCTTTATTATATATAAACTTATAAAATAAATATATAGCTACTATTTCTAAAGTTATGATTATTATTTCTGAAACGCTATGTCCAAACTCTGAACGATGAAATGAATAAATCATAGCTACACTTGAAATATATTCTAACATATAAAAATAATTTTTATTTTTCAATTTTTTCTCTAATAATATTAATATGTATCCATATATAACATATATTAAAGCTCCAAAATACCAGAAATTCCAATAAGCTTCTAATATTGATGAAAATCCAGTACTTGCAATACTTGAAATTTTAGCTTTAGCTGGGAAATACTTATCTCTAAATTCATATGTTATCATTTGAGGCTTTTCACCTGGATATAAATATGTTGGTACAACGTGAAATAAACCTTGAACATAACTTCTTCCATATAGTAAATCATATTTTCCATTATTCTTAACATAAAATCTATTAAAGTTTCCATATGTGCATCCAAACTCCGTAACGGCTGGATTAAGTGTTCTTATTACATAATGTATATCAAATTTATTTTTAAATTCATTGAAATTTGTAAATAATAAACCAATATCGTTTCTTATTGCATATAATGTTCCTAAAACTAGATATGCAATTAAAAATGCTATAACTAATTTTATAGGTATTTTTTTCAATGGTTTTGACTGGAATATAGCTAGCATTATCATAAAAATTGATACTAATATAGGTCCTCTTCTAACAAGTAATATTAGCATTAAAAGATATGGTAAAGCTAACAATACACATATAATAATCTTTTTAGGTTGTATTTTTTCTTTATTTAAAATAGATATATGTATAAAAATACATAATGCAGCAAATGATACTTGAAAAATATATTGTGTAGGTAGTGTAAGAACTAATTCATCAACTGCTGCTTGATATATTGCTTTTCCAGCTAGTAAAGTTCCAATTCCACCAACTCTTATAAAGTTAATTATTTCAAATATACTTGTTACTGCAAATCCACAATATGCAATAAATAGGAAAAAGTCTTTCATTTTATTATCTTCTGTTACTATTGTATCTTTTGGTTCTCCATGCTTTCTATTTGAAATAATTATTCCTGTTAATAATGCAATAGTACATAAACTATATATAATTAAATATGGAGAATATATAAAATCTTTTCCATATGTTGATGACATTTGGTTAAGCCAACATTTTGATACCACTCCTGCTAATCCATATAAAACATGAAATCCAGAAAATAATACGGTAAAACTCATATAATTTCCTACAATATCTTTTACAAGCTTTATAAACAAACCACTTGCAACTATTAATAAAACAATTGCCGTGTTTTTTAAATCAAACAAACTTAAAATAAATGCTAATACTAATAACTCATAATCTATAATAAATAATTTATATTTATTAATAAACTCTTTCATCTTTTCTCCTCTTTTATCGATTTTGTATATTTAAAACTACAAATTATAATTAGTAACAAATTTAAAATATTGAAGCTTTCCGTAAATTTGTTCTCGTGCGAAATTTTCTTAGAGAAAATTTCTGTACAAAGTATTTATCTAATAGGTTTTTCAGAGAAATTTCCTGTTAGATAAAAAAAGATTTACATACAAGATTACAAACATCTTCAATACAATATCCATTTTTTAAGAATTCTTCGTAATAATCGTATCTTTTATCTGGCATACTATTTAAAATAGTATCTGCCCAATATTCAGCATCATTATCTAAACTAATATATTTTACTGAACCTGTTATATTAGCTTCTTTAGTTATAGAATCTGATATCACACAAGGTAATCCTGTTGCTTGTGCCTCTATTATAACATTTGGCATTCCCTCAAAAAATGAAGGAAAAATAAATAAATCCATTGCCATCATATATTCATTTACATTTTGTTTAGGTTCTAATACAATTACACTATTTTCTATATTTAATTCCTTTATTTTGTCTAAAATTTTCTGTTTTAATTCTCCTTCACCTATTAAAATTAAAACACTATTTGGTTCTTTTTCATGTATACGTTTAAAAACCTCAATTAAAAATTCATGATTCTTTTGAATATTAAATCTTCCAATATGTCCATACACAAGTTTATTATCAATATTCAATTCTTTTCTGATTCTTTCTCTTGCTTCTTCATTAAATTTAAAGTTTTCATATTTTAAGGCATTATGCAAAATAAAAACTTCATTTTTTTCTACCGATTTTTTTCCAAAAACAAATTCTGCAGCTTCAGTTGAAGGGGCAACTTTTACGTTTGGTATTACTTTAGGTAAAAAGCTAAATGTTTTATTTATCAACTTACTAATTTTACCTCCAGTTAATCCAGCATTACTAGATCTATATATAAGTTTTTTAGCGCCTCCCATTTTAGCAGACAATAAATCTAGTGTAGCAAGAGATTGCTGGCTTGTCCTTAATACAGATTTATATTTATTTTCTTTTACTATTCTTTTTATTGCAAAAAAAGTTTTTAATAAATTTTTTGATTTTGGAGGAACAAAAAATATTTTACCTCCCATTTCTCTTATCTCTTCATCATACGCGCCTTCGGTATTTACGCAAAAATCCATTTGATATTTATTTTTATCTAATGCTCTATAAACTTTCATTAAAAAAGTTTCTGCTCCGCCTCTATTCATGCCACTTACAATACATAATAATCTCTGTGGAGCGTCAATATACTCAATTACTGGTTTTATTGCAATTTGCGGAAGATATTTTTCTGATTCTTTTAAACATTCTATTTTCATTTGGTTTATGTCGTATTTTTGCAAATAAATATCATCTAACAATTTTTCAAAATCATTATCGTCTTTTGCTTTAAATATAAGCCCAGTTACTTCATTATTAATTATTTCTTTATTATATTTCCAATCTGAAGCTATTATTGGTACTCCTGCAAAAAAAGCATCTATTATAGTTCCTGCTAAACCTTCTCCTTCATAGTATGTTGGAAATAATAATAAATCATATTTCTTTATTGTTTCAACTGACTTGCTAGACTCAATTTCACCTTTATAGCAAATATTTACATTATTAACTGAATCCATAATTTTTTCAAAATCTTCTTTGTAATCTTTTCCTATTTGACCATAAATATCTAAATGATATATATTTTTTCCATATTTTTCATTTATTTTATTTACAACATTTATTGCATTTTCTATTCCTTTTTCTTTTATTACTCTAGAAAATGTACATACATTTATTTTTGTATAATCAATTTTTGTTATTTCATCTTCTTTTATAGGAGAAAGTTCTTTAAAATTTAACATTATTTGAACATTCTCAAGTCCTAAAGAATTCAATTTTGTTTTCATTCCATTTGTTTCTACAAATATTTTTGTAATTTTTTTGGCTTTTTTTAGTAAAAATTTATTTTTCTCAAGCATATCAGGAAGCCAACCACCAACAACATCATATAATAAATTTTTTCTATAAAATTTGTTTAGAAAGCATAGTAATGGTATAAAAACCTTTATACCATTTTGTGCAGGTAAAAAAATCACATTATCTGCATTCATTGCTTTAATACATTTCATTATTAATTTAATAGGATGTTTTTTATAATTATATGTATCAACTTTTAATATATTATTTTCTCCAACTTCTTTTTCTAATTCATTGTATAAATTTCTTACTTTAATAGTTTGACCATCTTTGTATTCTTGATTTATAGCGAAATGACCAATTATTGCAACCTTCATATTATATACTCCCTTATTTTATATGTAATACTTTAATCACTCCCCACCAACAAATATGAAATACTGAACGAAATACTGACAAATGTTCTATTTCTCTGTATAATTGCCAATGATATTTTATAAGACTAAATTTATTACTAGATATAGAATTACTACGTATTCTATATTCCATTAAAACTTCTGTCATTCCATATATATACTTTTCTTTTTTTAATATTTGAAGCCATAAACAATCATCATTTCTTTTACGAATATTTGGTACTTCAAATTTTCCCAATTTTTCAACATTATACATTACTGTTGAATTTCCTACTGGACAATCTAGTAATATTCTATTATAGTCAGCTCTTTTTTTAGTTTTTATAATTTTATTAAGCTTTTCACCAGCTTCATTTATTTGTTCATAAGCTGTACATGTAAAATTATAATTATTTTCTTTCATAAATTTTAATTGTTTCTCAAGTTTATCTTTTTTCCATAAATCGTCACTATCTAAAAAAGCCATATAGGTTCCTGATGCAATTTTCATTGCCTCAGTTCTGGCGATTGCTGCACCGCTATTATTTTCGAGTTTATTATATTTAATTCTTGAATCATTAAAAGCTTTTACAACCTCTTCTGTATTATCTTTTGAGCAATCATCTACTATAATTAATTCCCAATTACTATATGTTTGATTAAGTACTGATTCTATTGTTTTTCCAATAAATTTAGCACAATTGTAAGTTGGCATAATTATTGATACTAATTCATTTTCCATATTTTTTCTCCATAAATACTGTTTTATTAAAACACTGTTTTAAAACAAATTTTTATATCTTCTAATATATTAAATTTTTTAATATATTCTAAATTCCATTTCATTTTTTCTGGTAATATTCTTTTTACATAAATATCATCTATCTTTTCACCATTTTGTAGATATTTACTAATTATTTCATCTTCATCTTTATATTCAATACTAGCTCTTGATGAAATTCCTGCTGGCATAAGTAATGTAGCTTTCATTTCATCAGTATATTCATTTACGTACTTTTCAACTTCTGGTCTTGTACCAACAAAAGTCATTTCCCCTTTTAAAACATTTATAAGTTGTGGAAATTCATCTAATCTACATTTTCTTATTTTCTTTCCTACATTTGTTATTCTTGAATCTTCACCAATTGTAACTAAAGCTCCTTTTTTATCTGCATCTTGTTCCATTGTTCTGAATTTAAAAATTTTAAATTTTTTGCCATATTTAGTTATTCTTTCTTGCCTATAGAACACTGGACCTTTTGAATCTACTTTTATAGCAATTGCTAAAATTAACATTATTGGCGATAAAATAATTAATAAAATAAGTGATGCTATAATATCAAATATTCTTTTTATCACTAAATTTATCTTTTTATGTGAAAGAATATCATAATATTCCTTCACATATTCATTTTTCATATTTTCCGGCAATTCTTCATATTTTAACATTTTGTGCATTCTCCAACAATCTCTTTAAAATTTTCAATAATATAATCAACTTGTTCATCTGTTAATTTTGTATATAATGGTAATGTAACTTCATTTTTGTAGAAATTATATGCATTTGGATAGTCTTCAATATTGAAACCTAACTTCTTATATGCTGTAAGCATTGGAAGTGGCTTATAATGCACATTACATGCTACTCCTCTTTCTGCCATTTTTGTTATAATTTCATTTCTTTTTTGCTCATCTATATTTTTTATTCTTACTAAATAAAGATGTCCTGAAGAAGTATGATCTTCATCTTTATGATTTAAAACTTCAACTGGTAATTCTTTAAATGCTTCATTATATTTTTTTATTATTTCTTGTCTTCTTTTTATTAAGCCACTATATCTCTCCATTTGAGCAAGACCAATACTTGCACAAATATCTGTCATATTACATTTGTAATATGTATCTACAATATCATATTCCCATGCTCCAGCAGTAGTTTTATGTAGAGCATCTTTAGTTTGTCCATGTAATGACAATAGTTGATATTTTTTATATACTTCATCATTATCAAGTCCTTCTCTACTTTTCCAAACAACCGCTCCACCTTCGGCTGTTGTAAGATTTTTTACAGCATGGAATGAAAAAGTACTAAAATCTGAATATTCACCTGCCATTTTTCCTTTTCTTTGAGCACCTAATGCATGTGCACAATCTGAAATTACTATTACTCTATTATACAATTTTTGAATATCATTATTTGGTGTGAATAAGTTCTTTTTTTCTTCTACTATTTTAAATATTTTTTCATAATCACACATAACCCCTGCTATATCTACTGGTATAATTGCTTTTGTTTTCTCAGTAATAGCATCTGCTAATTTTTCATAATTCATTTCAAAAGAATCTTTTTGTATATCTACTAAAACAATTTTAGCGCCAACATGTGCTATAGGACTTGCTGATGCAGTGTATGTATAACTTGATGTAATTACTTCATCACCTTCTCCTATTCCTAATACTCTTAAAGTCATTTCTAATGATGCTGTTGCTGAATTTAAACATACGGCTTTTTCTGTATGGCATAATTCAGCTATTTCTTTCTCGAATTGTTTAGTTTTAGGACCTGTTGTAATCCATCCTGATTTCAAAGCTTCAATTACATTTTTAATTTCCCCTTCACCTATATCTGGTGGTGAAAATGGAATATTCATTTTTACATTCATCTTTTCTCCCTTTAATCAATCTTATAGATTGATTCCTTTCTATATTCTTTTAGCAAAATAGAAAGGAATTATACTTTCTATTTTTGCTTAATTTAAACTAATTTTTATTAACTTCTTCTGGATCTTTAAACGTTGGTACAACACTCTTTAGTGTTGCCTTAACATTCTCTCTAGAATAATTTTCATCATATTGTAATTGTTCTAGTGTATTTAATTTACCTTGTAATTCTTCCATTTCTATGCACATTGGTTTAGCTACAAATATTTTTTCATGTTTTGTTGCAGTTAATCCTTCTTCTGACATTAATATTTCTTCATATAATTTTTCCCCAGGTCTTAAACCAGTTATTTGAATTGGAATATCAACATTTGGTTCATATCCAAGAAGTTTAATCATTTTTATTGCTAAATCATATATTTTTACAGGCTCACCCATGTCAAGTACAAATATTTCTCCACCTTTTGCATATGTTACAGCTTGTAATATTAACTGTACAGCTTCTGGTATAGTCATAAAAAATCTTGTAATATCTTTATGTGTTACTGTTACAGGTCCGCCCTTCGTAATTTGTTTTTTAAATAATGGTATTACAGAGCCATTGCTTCCAAGTACGTTACCAAATCTCACTGCTGCATATTCTGTTTTACTTATTTTGTTTTTAGCTTGAACTATTATTTCACAAACTCTTTTAGTTGCTCCCATTATATTAGTTGGATTAACAGCTTTATCTGTTGAAATTAATATAAACTTTTCAACATTATATTCGTCCGCGCAATTTACAGTATTATATGTTCCAAACACATTATTTTTTATAGCTTCTAATGGATTGTTTTCCATTAAAGGAACATGTTTATGTGCTGCAGCATGGAAAACTATTTGTGGTTTATATTCTTCAAAGACTTCTTTTAATCTTGCTTTATCTCTAACACTTGCAACAACCGCATCTATGTCAGCTTTTGGATAAGCAGATTTAAGCTCTACTTCAATATCATATAAATTATTTTCATAAATATCTAATATTATTAATTTTTTAGGTTCATATTTTATAATCTGTCTACAAAGCTCTGAACCTATAGAACCTCCTCCGCCAGTTACTAAAACATTTTTATTTTTTATTAAAGAATGAATATTTTTATTATCTAGCTGAATTGCTTCTCTTCCTAATAAATCTTCAATTTCTATATCTCTTAAACTGTTTATTGCACCTTGTTTATCTATAACTTCTTCAGTAGTAGGAAGTACTCTTGTCTTGACTTCTGTTTCTTGACATATTTCAATAATCTTCTTTCTTGATGCTGCATCTATTCTGTTTATTGCAAAGAAAATTATATCTACATCATTCTCTGAAACAACTTTAGGAATATCGTATCTTGTTCCTAAAACTTTAACGCCTAATATGTAGTGATTTAATTTACTTTTATCATCATCTATTATTCCAACTATATTATATTTATTTCTCATTGAATTTTTAACTGCTATTACAATTTCTCTTCCTCCCATACCAGCACCAATGATTAATAAATTCTTTATTTTTCTTTTTTCTATGTTTTGATTTTCTTCTTCTTTTTTAGCTATTATTCTAGTAATTATAGATCTGCCTGCTAAACGATACATAACAAACATACCAGCTATCATTATTCCAGATAGAATATTTAATTTTGGATTAATATATTTTAATTGTAATGATACATCCATTAATGAAAGTAAAATAACAGATAAAATTGAACTAATTATATAATTAACGTAATCTTTTCCTACTTCATATCTCATCAAGTTTTGATACATATGAAATAAATTTAAAAAAATCTCATATGTAATTATTACGAGTAACATTTCTTTTCCAAAATTTATAAAGTTTTCAATTTTTATATCTAAAAAAAGCATTGATACTAAATAAACTACAACCATTATACAAATATCTATTAGTATAAGGAATATATTTCTATTTCTATTAATAATTTCTCTTATTTTCATTTAAGTTCCCCTTAATTTTATGTTTTTCACATTATATATCACCTACTATTTAATATCAAGTTTTTTTGACAAATTTATATTTTTTATTTCAATTTTGTTATCAATGCTGTCAATGGTTGTCAATGGGGACGGCAGGCTGTCTAAAATTTAATCGTGAATTTTATAGGAGCGTACAATCTTCGACCGAATTTTTAAAAAAATCACTAAAAAAAGAAAATAATTCAAGCAATTTGTTTTTGTTTGAATTATTTTCTCTTTTTAAGGCTTTAATTGCCTCTATTATTTCTTTTATTCCTTTTATTTTGCATACTCGTTTTATATTATATATTAAAAAGTTCATGAAAGATTCACCTTTTACTTTTTCGTTTCCTCTAAGTAAAAAGTATATAAATCCCAAATCTCTCTTTACTGTTCCAAATACATGCTCTACTATCATTTGTCTTGTATGATATAAATCCATGTTTTCAATTTGTCGAACTTTAGCTTCTTCTAAATATTTATCATTTGCAGTTTTATGAATGGCTTTTCCATTTTTGCTTGATGTACACCTTTCTCTGTTAGGACATTCTTTGCATGCTTTTCTGTTTACATATTTTATTTCTTTAACTCCTGTTTTGTGTAATATTTTTTCCATTGGGCATACATAGTAATCATTCTCTTTATTATACTTAAAGTCTGCTTTTTGATATCCTTTACTACCTTGTTCCTTTTGGCTTGATACACTTGTTGTTATATTATCTTCTGCACATTTCTTTAATTCCTCTCCATTCCAATATCCCTTATCTGCAAGTACTGTTATCTTATCTACTTCCAATTCTTTTTTCGTCTGTTTTGCTATGTTGCTTAACTGACCTTGGTCTGCTGGACTACTTGTTACATCTACTGTTACTACTAGGTGAGCTTTATTATCTACTGCTATTTGTACATTATGAGATATGTCTGTTCCATTATTGTTTGTTTTCATATGCCTGGAATCTAGATCTGTTATTGAAATTTCTCCTTTTTGCTCAATTTCTTTTTTTATTTCTTCTAATTCATTTACTCTTTTTTTAGCTTCTTCTATTTTTTCCTTTAATTCCTGCTTATCTATTTTTACTTTATTTTCTTTTTCTTCATAATCTTCTTTATCTAATATTTCTATGTATTTATCTATATTTTCTTCGTAATATTTTATCTGTTTATCTATTTTTCCTTTTGTATAATTTTTCTTTCTTCCATTATTTGCTCTAAACTTTGAACCATCTATTGCTACTATTTCTTTTCCTATTAAATTTAATGAATCACATAGTATTGAAAATTCTTTAAATACTTTTTTCATATTCGTTATGTTATTTTTCCTAAAATCTGGTTTTAATTCATTTATCAACCAAAATATTTCTATATTTCTTTCACATTCTATTGCTAATTTTCTTGATGAGCGTATACCATTAAAATATCCATACAAATACAATTTTAACAAGTCTTTTGGATTGTATGAAGGTCTTCCTACTATTGTTTTATCTCTATTTGCATTTTTAAATTCTAATTTTTTCAAATCTAAATTATCTACAAATACTTCTAATACTCTTACTGGATTGTCCTCTGATATCATTTCATCATAGCAAGTTGGTATTAAACTATATTGTTTTGTATTTATTTTTCCTTTTATATATCCACTCATTAAAACACCTCAAACTATTTATTTTTCTAGACCTATTTTATCATAAAATAACCTAGATTTGTATAGTTTGAGGTTAATTATTTTTTAAAATTCATGATTAATTTTTAGACAGCCTGACGTCCCCTTGTCTTGCTTTATCTTGGAATGTAAAAATTGACTTTTTATGTAAAATATGGTATACTTACATTATAAGTATTATTTATTCCTTATGCTTATACATTTATATTTAAACAGTTTTAAACAGTTTTACTGAAAATAGGGAGGAACTACTATGTTTGGAAAAAATGCAAAAAAAGATAATCCTTTTATCTCTCGGATGACATGTTACATGAATAATGCTATGGCATCTAACTACTATCATGTATCTTGTGCAGAAGAAATCAAACCCATTCTTAAAGCTTTTTTTAAGAAGTCTATGTCTGCTAAAGTTAATTGGGAAGATGGCGGAAGTGTATGTTCTCAAATTGAAAAGATCACAGAGGCTGTACAACATATTGCTGAGAACACACGCAACTATGAAAGAATGAGTGATGAAGAAGTTACGGTATTCCAGAAAATTTTTGAGGAATTTGATGCACTTCATGCTGAAGTTCTCAATCTTTACTCTCAGTCTCAGTATAAAAATTCCATCATGTATGACAAGATTAATTGCATCTGCGAAATAGCGTGCAAGAACCATGTTGGTACGCATGACTCAAAAGTAATGCATGAACATTGGCGTAATGGTATGATTTTCCAGAACTATGAGAACTTGTGGAAGGTTATACATCGGGTAAACACTGAATGGGATGAGTTGTGTAGCAGAGGATTTTCTCTTAAAGTATTCTATGACTTTTGGGATGTTTTCAAGTATGACAGAAATCATGGTGAAGAAATATCTGAGGAAGAAAAGATTAAGACTTTTATGGCATTGCTTGACGGAAAAATGAAGTTTATACCAGTATATCGCCATGAATATAGACCGCTCGGTTTCAAAATTGTTGACAATGACTTTGATGATGAGATTGTCTATACTTCCGATGTCAAGAATAACAATAGTCATCGCATGAGACAATTAGGATAAGAAGCGACTCCATGTGCAACAACAGAAGAGTAATTCAATTTCCAAATTGCAAGTGCAAGTAGTATGAAAAAGACTGGCTCGAAAGAGCCAGTCTTTTTGCTTTCAAACTAAGTTTAAATTATTCGTTTGCTTTTAAGCTTGATACCATATCTATTGTTTTTACCTTATTTGATAATTTTCTATTAACAAGTATTGAAACTAAAAATGTTCCTATTGCTGAATATATATATGATACTAATCTTATTTTTGCATTAAAATCATAGTTATCTCCTAAAGCTGATTTAAATATATAATCTGTCATTAAAAATCCTAAAGGTAATCCTATAATTATTGCTAAGGTTGTTATCCATGTATTTTGTTTTACAAATATTTTCTTTATTTGTTTATCATTAAATCCTAATACTTTCAATGTTGCAAATTGATATTGCTTTTCGCTGAATGATAATATTCCTAAATTGTATATTATTACACATCCTAATATTATTGAAACTACTACTAAAAGAACAACCATCATTTTAACAGTTTTAAGCATACTTTCCATGCCTTCTCTTAATGCACTTATATTTTGGATTAGCTCTACACCTTCTAGAGTTTTAATATTACTTAAATCTTCGTTTGTATAAATAGAATCTGCTTTATATTCTAATCCTATTTCTTCTGCAAACTTTCTGCTCATTGTTAAAGTTTGATTTTGTGGCTCTCTATTCAATCCTATAATTTTTGTTGTGTACCATTTATCATCTCCAAATGCATGCCATGTAATATCATCGCCTACTTTTAAGTCTAATTTATTTGCTAATTTTTCTGTTAAATAAACACCATCATCCTTTAAATCTATATATCCTCTATTATGTCCTGTTGTTTTTAAATATTCTTTAGCATCATTTATTACTATAGTATTTGCTTCTTTTTCATCATTGTTTTTCTTAAATTCTATTCCTAATGTTTGACTTGTAGCATTTCCATAGTCTTTTACTAATTTATCATATTGATCATCTGTATAATCTGTTTCTAGAGAAAGTTTATATTTGAAATTATATAATGTACTAAATTGCCAATCTAAATAAGAATTCATTGTATCCAACATTCCTAATGCACATACTATAAGCATTGTACAACCAACAACACCAACTACTCCCATAGCTGTTCTACTTTTATTTCTACCTATATCTCTTAAATTCCATCTTGTTGATAATGAAGCTTTTTTTAATATTCCTTTTGTTGTTAAATCAAAATTTGTTTTCTTTACTTTTGGTATTTCAAGTCTTAATGCTTCAACAGCTGGTTGTTTTAAAACTTTTCTGCAAGATAAGTATGTAACTATTGTAGTTATAGCTATTACTGCTATCGCTAATACATATACTATTGGTAATGTTACAGTACTATATACAGGCACTTCAAAATATGACATTTCCATTTCCAAGAAAAATTTTCCAAGTACAAATCTTCCTACTATAAGTGCTAATATACTAGCAAGTAAACTTATATAAAAACCATAACTCATATAATGAATTACTATTTTTCTATTTTTTACTCCTAGAGCTTTTAAAGTTCCTATTTGTACTCTTTGTTTTTTTACAAAACGTCTCATTGTTGTTATAACTGATAAAACAGCTATAAATAAGAATAATAATGTAAACACACTAGAATATGTTGATCCTTCTTCTATTTCTGAATTAAATACCTCACAAGATGCACTTGCATCTCTATCTGTAACAGCTATTGCTGATTCAATATTATTTTCTATTGCCATTTTTACATCATTAATTTTACTTGTATCATCTACATCTACTAACACTGTATTAAATATATAATAATCTTCTATATTAAAATTCTCTATATATTGACTTATCATGTCATTTTCAATCAAACTTTTATCTAATCCCGTTTTACTTGCAATTTCATTTTTTATTTCATCATAAATATATTCTTTTGGAAATTGATTTATTGACATATATCCAAATCCGAAATCTTTATGCGTTGGAAATAATTCAGACTCATTCTTTACACTATATACATGGTCTGGAACATTTACTAATCCAACTATTTTTTCAGTTATTTTATAATTTTGGAATGATAAAGAAATTTCATCTCCAACTTTTAAATTTAAATTTTTAGCTAAATAACTATCAAACCAAATTCCTTCTTTATCTTTTTCAAATCCTTCTCCATCTACTACATACATTTTTGAAATGTTATTTGATTCTATAAAATTTGCTTCAATTGTTACATCCTTAAAATTATCTAAAGTAGTAGTTAAAGTTAATTCTCTTTCTGCATCTTTTATATTATCTAATTTTTTTATATCTTCTAAATCTTCTTTAGAAAAGTTTTTCCCAGCAATCCATATATCTTGTAAATTATTTGATTCATAGAAATCTTCTCCACTTTGCTTCATACCATCCATATAAGCATGAACACCTGCAAATACAAATACTCCTAAAAACACCATAAGAAAAATAGTAATAAATTGTGAGAAATTATTTTTTATATCTCTAAAAGCTTTTTTTCTTAACATTTTACCATTTCACCTCATCAATCTTTTTTGGATTATTATTTGATTCAACGCTCTCTATTTGCCCATTTTTTACTCTTATTACTGTATCTGCTATTTCAGCAAATAAGCTATTATGTGTAACTATTATTACAGTATTTGCTCCATTGTTTCTATCGCATTGTTCTTTTAATATTTTTAATACTTGCACACCTGTTTTTGAATCTAAGGCTCCTGTTGGTTCATCACATAATAATAATTTTGGATTTTTAGCAATTGCTCTTGCTATTGAAACTCTTTGTTGTTCACCTCCAGATAATTGATTTGGGAATTTACTAACATGTTCTATTAATCCAACATCTTTTAAAGCTTCTTTACTGTCTATTGGATTTTTTACAATTTCTTTAACTAAATCTACATTTTCTAATACTGTAAGTGTTGGTAATATATTATAAAATTGAAAAATAAATCCTATATTTTCAGCTCTATAGTTACTTAATTGATTTTCATTATAATTAGATATATTTTCTCCATCTATTATTACTTCACCACTAGTTGGGCTATCCATTCCACCAATTAAATTTAATAATGTTGATTTTCCTGCGCCAGATGGTCCTAATATAACAACTAATTCACCTTTCTTTATTGATAAGTTTATAGAATTTAATGCTTTAAACTCTTTTTCTCCAATTTTGTAAGATTTACTTACATTTTTTAATTCCACTATTTTTTCCATTTTTACCTCCTATGTGAAACTTATTTCATATTTCTTGAAATATTATAACTTCATACGATTAAAATGTCAATAGAAACATGAATGTTTTTTCACATTTCTTGACATTTTTACTTTTTTCTATTATAATGTTAAAAATATTATAAGAAGGTGTTACAAAAATGACTGAAAATGAAATAAGAGAACCTATTCAAAAACGTTCTATAGAAAAAAAAGAAAGAATAATAAAATGTGGATTTGACCTTATTTGTGAAAAAGGATATTACAACACAAATACAGCTGAAATAGCTAAAAAAGCTAATGTTTCTACTGGAATTGTTTATCAATACTTTAAAGATAAACATGATATTTTAATTGCAGGCATTGAAAAATATGCTAGTCATATTTTTTATCCAATGCTTAATGTAATTAGTGATGATGTAAAAATTGATAATAATAATATAAAAGATATTTTAAAAGACATGATTGATCGTTTTATTGAAAATCATAAACTTTCTCAATCTGCTCATCAAGAACTTATGGCTATGACACATTCAGATGAAGAAGTTGCCTCATTTTTTAATAAATACGAAGTTTATATGACTAATACAATTTATGAAATATTAACTAAAAATGGTTTTGATAATATTAACCTATTAGAAAAAGTACATATTTCTATAAACTTAATTGATGATTTGTGTCATGAAATTGTTTACCATAAACATGAAATATTAAACTACAATGTAATGATTGATTTAGTAATAGATACAATTGTAAATTTACTTATTAGCAAATAAAATTTAATATACAAAAACATCCAAATAGTTTTACTACTTGGATGTTTTTTATCTAATAAAAAATTTCTCTAAATTTCCTATTAGAATTTACCCTTCTATTGTATCAAATTGAGAATTATATAATTCTGCATATGCTCCATTTTGTTTCATAAGTTCTTCATGATTTCCTTGCTCTACTATATTACCTTCTTTCATTACTAATATTAAATCTGCATTTTTTATAGTAGATAATCTATGTGCTATTATAAATGAAGTTTTTCCTTCTGTTAACTTATCCATAGCCTTTTGAACAAGTTCTTCTGTTCTTGTATCTACATTTGAAGTTGCTTCATCTAATATTAAAAATGGAGAATTTTCTATCATTCCTCTTGCAATAGTAAGTAATTGTCTTTGACCTGCTGAAATGCTATCATTTTCTGATAAAACAGAATCATAAGAATGTGGCAAAGTCTTTATAAAATGATCTAGTCCTACTTCTTTACATACTTCCACAACTCTTTCATCAGATACATCTTCTCTATTATATATTATGTTTTCTTTTATAGTTCCATCAAATAGCCATGTGTCTTGTAATACCATTGTAAATAATTGATGTATGTTTTCTCTTGTTAAATCTTTTGTAGATATGCCATCAATTTTTATATCTCCTGAGTTTATATCATAAAACTTCATTAAAAGATTAACCATTGTTGTTTTTCCTGCACCTGTTGGTCCTACAATTGCAACTTTTTGTCCTGGTTTAGCTGTTGCTGTAAAATTCTTAATTGTTGGTTTATCATTATTATCATATTGAAATACAACATTTTGAAATTCAATTTCACCTTTTACATTATCTTTATCTAATGATTTTGTTATACTTTCTTGTGATTTCATTTCTTCTTCATCTAAAAACTCGAATACTCTTTCACTGGCAGCTGCAGTAGATTGAAGATAAGTCATTGCTTGAGCAATTTGAGCCAAAGGTGATGTAAATAATCTTACATATGTTATAAAAGCAATTATAACACCAAATGTAATTACATTATTTGTTGTTAATAATGCACCAACTATACATACAGCCACATATCCAAAGTTTCCTATAAAATTCATCATTGGTTGCATTAATCCTGATAAGAATTGACTTTTTCTATTACTTTCGCAAACTCTTTTATTTAATTCATCAAACTTTTCATCTGAAGCTCTTTTTCCATTATAAGCTTTTACTACATTTAGTCCTGAGTAAATCTCTTCTATATGTCCATTTAAGTTTCCTAATTCAGTTTGTTTAGCAACAAAGTATTTTTGTGATTTTGATAATACAAAAAACATTCCTAAAAATCCTATTAAACTTGATAAAATTGCTGTTATAGCTAATATCCAGTTTGTATAGAACATCATAACTATAGTACCTAAAAACAAAGTTACACTACTTACTAAAGTTCCTAATGATTGGTTCATAGATTGTGCTATTGTATCAATATCATTTGTTACTCTTGATAATATATCACCTGTTGAATGTCTATCAAAATATTTTAATGGCAATGTGTTTATTTTCTTAGAAATTCTTGTTCTTAATTTCTTTGCAAATTTGTTTGCAACATTTGTCATACATATAGATTGAATAAAATTAAACAAAGCACTAGATAAATATAAACTTACTAAAACAATTACTATATTTTTAATTGCATCAATATCCATAAATGGTTTTATTACTTTTTGAACACTTTCTGGCATTTGATCTATTTTAGAATACAAGGTTTCTGCTGTTACATTTTCATCTAAATCCTTCATTAATGTTGCAAATTCCATTTGCTCTTCTACTGAAATTGTCACGCCATCTATTTCTATTTCTGAAAATTGCTTATTTTGCATTAAATTTGTTGTAATTTCTGTTGTTAGAGTTTCTAAATTATCTTTATTCACAACTAATCCTTCTGAGATTTTATCTGTTAATTTTGATAATTTATTTGGTGCAACAATAGACATTACTGAACTTGCTATTGCTAAAATTAATGCTATTGCTATTAATATTCTATAACTTTTTAATTCAGAGAATAATCTTTTAACTGCTAATTTAAAATTTTTTGCTTTTTCTGCTGGTGCTGGTCCCATCCCTGGTCCTCTTCTAGGAGTTCTTTTAAATTCTTTATTATCATTAGGCATTTTCTAATTCCTCCTTTGATAATTGTGATAAAGCAATTTGATTATATACTTCACAATTTTTTAATAGTTCTTTATGAGTTCCTATTCCTACACACTCACCATTATCTAAAACAATAATTTTATCTGCATTCATGATAGTACCAATTCTTTGAGCTACAATTAAAATTGTACTATCATTTGTATATTTTTTTAATTCTTTTCTTAATATACTATCAGTTTTATAATCTAAAGCAGAAAAACTATCATCAAAAATGTAAATTTCAGGATTTCTTGCTATTGCCCTTGCAATTGATAATCTTTGTTTTTGTCCTCCTGAAACATTCGTACCTCCTGCTGCAAGATGAGTATCATATTTATCATCCATTTTTTCAACAAATTCTTTTCCTTGCGCTACTTCAATTGCTTCTTTTATTTTATCTTCTGTAATCTTTTCTTTTCCGTTATCTCCATAAGAGATATTATTTTTTACAGTATCATCAAATATTACAGCTTTTTGAGAAACATATCCTAGTTTGTTATGTAAAAATTCTTGAGTATAATCTTTTACATTAATACCATCTACTAATACTTCTCCTTCCGTTGCATCATAAAATCTTGGAACTAAGTTTATTAATGTTGATTTTCCACTTCCTGTAGAGCCTATAAAAGCTACAGTTTCACCTTTTTCTGCTTTAAATGATATATTTTTTAATAAATATTCATCCGCATCTGGATATTTAAATGATACATTTTTAAATTCAACTGTTCCTTTATTACCTGTAGTGTCTGTATTTATGTTTCCATCTTTAATGCTAATTTCTGTTTCTAATACTTCATTAACACGATTTGCAGATACTTGAGCACGTGGTAACATCATGAATATCATAGCAAGCATTAAAAATGACATTATAACTTGCATTGCATATGAACTAAACACAACCATATCTCCAAATAAAGATAATTTATCAACCATTAAAGCATCTTTTATTAGATATGCCCCTGCAAAATATATTGCTAAAGTTATTCCATACATAACTAAATACATTACTGGCGATAGTACTGAAAATACTTTTTGATTAAATAATTGTTGATTAGTTAACTTAGTATTTACATTTTCAAATTTATCCATTTGATATTTCTCAGCATTAAAAGCTCTTACTACACGAATACCTGTTAAATTCTCACGAGTTACTTCATTTATTTTATCTATTAATTTTTGAACAATTTTAAACTTTGGCATTACTATAACAACTAAAACTGCAATAACAGAAAGCAATATTGCTACACCTACAGCTGTAATTGCACTCCATTGCCAGCTTTTATTAAGAATTTTTGTTATCGCCCATATCGCAGTAATTGGTGCTTTTAATAAAAGTTGTAATCCCATTGCAATTAACATTTCTATTTGTGTTATATCATTAGTAGTTCTTGTAATTAAACTACTTGTAGAAAATTGTTTTACTTCTTGCATTGCTAAATTTTCTACTTTATCAAATATTTTCTTTCTTAAATTCATTGAAAAAGTTGAAGAAATACCTGATGCTATATAACCTGTTACAATTGCTGATAGCAAACTTCCTAATGCACAAGCAAGCATAAATCCTCCGTTTTTCAATATTTCACCCATTTGGCTACCTTCACTTTGAACAAGTATTGTTATTTCAGACATATAATCTGGCATTTTTAATTCTAGCCACACTTGCACAAAAACTAAAATTAAGCATACAAAGGTTAATCCCCATTCTTTTTTTCTAAAGTTTTTTAATAATTTTAACATGTTTCCATCCTTTCTATATTGTTTTGTTTTTTCATGTTTTCTTTCATCTTTTTTATAACATCTAAAAAGACTTCTAATTCTTCATTCGAAATTCCTTCTACTATTGCTTCTTCTAATTCTACAAACTTTTTTTCACTCTTTAAAAATATTTCTTTTGCACTTTCACACAAAATTATTTTTTTAGCTCTTGTATCATTATCATCTGTTATTCTTTTTATTAGTTTGTTTTTCTCCATAGTCTGTAAAACACCAGAAACTGTTGCTCTTCTAAGATTAAGTATATTCTCCAAATCTCTTTGATATATATTTTCCTCCATATGTTCTAAAATATAATTTATTATTTGCATTTGAGTTGGAGTTGGTATAGATAATACAATTTTTTTATTTTCTTCTAACTCTTGCGAAGAAACAATGTTTCGAAGAATTAATTTCTCTAATGATTTTATTTCATATATAACTTTACTTTTAATTGTAATTCACCTCTTTTTTGCCACTGCACGCTATATGTTAATACTTTAATTTTAAATTGTCAAGTGCCTTACATTCTTTTCACAAACATTTCACATTTCGACCTTTTATTACAAAAACAGCTTGTTGACTTGATATAGACTATATGATATATTTTTATATAATAGGATTTTTCTCTGAAATTTCTATTATATAATTTGGAGGTTAGATATGAATAGAATAAAATTAGTTGATAGAGTACTACCTAGTTATACAAAAGGTGAAGAAATTTTTAATATGACTTCTCATATAGTTGGAGGCGCACTTGGAATTGTTGCAATTGTTTTACTCTCAGTTTTTGGTGCAATTCACCATAATCCTTATGGTGTTGTTGGAGGTATAATTTTTGGAATATCCATGCTACTTCTATATACTATGTCCAGCATTTATCATGGATTAAGTCCAAAACTTAAAGCAAAAAAGGTTTTTCAAGTTTTAGATCATTGTGCAATATTTTTATTAATAGCTGGGTCATACACTCCTTTTTGTTTATGCACTTTAAGAGAATATGATCCAAAAACTGGATGGATAATATTTGGAATTATTTGGGCAACAGCAATTATAGGAATAATTTTTAATTCTATTGATTTAAAAAAATATAAAGTATTTTCTATGGTATGTTATTTACTTATGGGATGGTGTATCATTGTAAAAGCTTCTTTATTGCCAGAATTACTTACACTTACAGGATTTATTTTACTTGTTAGTGGAGGTATAGTTTACACTATTGGAGCTGTACTTTATGGTTTAGGAAAAAAGAAAAAATATGTACATTCTATATTTCATATTTTTATATTTATAGGAAGTCTTTTACATTTTTTATGTATTTTACTTTATGTAATATAATTTTTGACTTTTCTTGACTTTATTTTTGTTTAATAATATTATATTAATTGATATTTTTTTAGGAGGATTTTAAAATGAATTATTTGATTAATGCTTTTAACGGATTTTGTATGGCATTAGCTGATAGTGTACCTGGAGTTTCTGGAGGTACAATAGCTTTTATTTTAGGATTTTATGATAAATTTATAAAATCTCTAGATGGATTATTTTTTGGAGATAAACAAACTAAAAAAGATTCATTTTTCTTTTTAGTAAAACTTGGCATTGGCTGGGTTATAGGTATGATTCTTGCAATATTAATATTAACAAATTTATTTGAATCACACATATATATGGTAAGTTCTTTATTCCTTGGTTTCATCGTCTTTTCTATTCCACTAATTATTAAAGCAGAAAAAGATGCACTAAAAGGAAAATATATAAATTTAATTTTCACAATTATAGGTATTGCTGTAGTTGCACTTTTAACATATTTTAACCCTGTTTCAGGAAATGCAACTTCAATTGATATATCTAGTTTAAATATTGGATTAATTTGCTATATATTTATAGCTGCAATGATAGCTATTTCAGCTATGGTATTACCTGGTATATCAGGTTCTACAATATTATTAATTTTTGGATTATATGTTCCAATTTTATCTGCTGTAAAAGAAGTTATGAAACTTAATTTCAATTATTTACCAGTAGTTATAATATTTTGTTTAGGAGTTCTTACAGGTGTTGCTCTTGTTATAAAATTAATAAAAATAGCTTTAGAAAAATTTAGAAGTCAAACAATATATTGTATAATAGGTCTTATGATTGGTTCTTTATATTCAATAGTTATGGGACCAACAACATTAGATGTTCCTTTAGTTCCATTAGGATTAAATGAATTTAATATTATTGCTTTTATAGTTGGAGCTGTTATAATCATTGGATTAGATAAATTAAAAGAATTTTTAGAAAAGAAAAATTTATAAACAAAATAGTGGGCTGAATTATAAAATTCGGTCCACGTTTAATTATTCGTGTGTAAAATTATTGTATAAATAAATATCCTAAAATGACAGAAAGTTTTGAAAATTAATTTGAATTAAAACTTTCTGTCATTTTTATTAATTCATTATATTAATCCAAAACATTTCATATGGGTTTAATTTTGTATTGCTATTTATCTGTTTTATATAATCTAAATCTCTAATTTTACTTTCAATTTTATTTATTTCATCTTTTGAAGCTTTTCCCATTATTTCAGCAATTTTAATTTTTTGTACCATATAAAAAACAGAAATTTTTGACAATATTATTTACTTTTTATTGTCAAAAACCTCTGTCATCTTTAAAATATCTTTATATACAATTTCTTCTAAATATTTTTGATTTTCATCTGTATTTTTTCTTACTTTTGTTGCGCTTATTGGTACTTTTATTCTGTTTCTATCCACTTGGCAATTTAATACATTCATTTTCTCTGCAACAGCTTTACCATATGGCTCACTGCTAAAAAAGTGTGTCACAGGAATGCCTCCAATTATTTTTTTCAAATAATTTATTTGTATTTCTATACTTTCATCGTCCATTCCAAATTGTTTAGGTGGATTATATGCATATAAAATTTTAACATTAGGATATAATTTTTTTATCCAATTTGCTCTTGTTTCAATTGGAATATCTATTACATCTGTTTCATAAATTACTACATACATCTCATCTACTTGCTTTATTGCTGTTTCAATTAAATATTGATGCCCCCTATGCAATGGGGCAAATTTTCCTATTGTAAAACCTATTTTTTTCATATATCATTCCTATTTTATAAAAGTAGGTAACTTTCAGAGCTACCTACTTTTGATTTCTTTACTAATTTTGAACTGTATTTTGATTATCTACAGTATTTGTTACACCACTGTTTCCACTATTACCATTTTCTTCAGTATGATTATTATTTGTATTATCTTGGTTAGTGTTTACATTTTGACTTATTAATTCTTCTAAATTAGCCTTAGTTCTTCCTATTTCATAATAATATGTTGTTTCTCCTAAACTTGTAGAAGCATATATCTTTGAACAAGCACAAGCTATTATTATTTTTCCTTCTGTATCTATTACACCATAACGTCCATCTAATGATATTATAATTCCTTCTACTCCTAATTCTTTTGGAATAACTATAGTATCTTTTACAGATGCTTCGTCACTTTCTTGTTTTTTATATCCTATTTGTTCATAGCTTGCTTTTAATTTATAATTTCCAGTTATATCATAGAATCCCCATTTACCGTCTTTCTCCACTGGAATTAAGTTATTAAATAATAACTTTGAATTATTTACACCTATGGCATTTGTATTATCAATTCCTATTTTATCAAAATCTGCTGGTACAATAGCTTTTCCATCTCCATTTAATACACCATATTTTTCATTTTGCTTTACAATATATAAATCTTTTTGAACATCTAATAATTCTATACTTGTATATTTACTATTTGGAGTAATTTTTGTTTGTCCTGTTGAAGATAATAATCCAACATTGCCATTTGCAGTAACTATAAATTCTTGAGTATTTTGTATATACTCTAAATTATCATATTTTTTACCAACTATTACATCAAAATTTTTACTAATATCAAGTACACCATATTGACCATCTTTTACTACTATTAGCATATTATTAATTAAAGCTCTTACATTTTTAAATTCTGTACTTATTCCGTCATATCCTAATTGTTTTGCTTTATTATCATAAACTGTAGCCATTGTTTGTAATGTATATATTTTTACTTTCATGCCATCTCTTACAATATATATATTAAAAGATTTTGATGCTAAATCCCATGGTAGATATAATATTTCATCATATAATTTTACTTCACTATCTATATCAAATATTTCTATTGATGGTGTATTTGTAACAGTATTTTTAGTAGTTGAACTACTACTAGTTTCTTTTTTTGTTGTATCTCCTTCTACTATTGAAGGATTAATATATTTTTTCATTACATCACTATCTGCAACAAATGACACTGATTCATTATCGTTTTGTATATAACAACTATTTTTTTCTTCTGTATATGCTCCATATTCTCCATTAAAATAAGTATATCCAACCATTGAAGCTAATTCTTTTATTGAAACATATTCAATTTGTCCATCATTACCATATCTAAATAAAGTATTTGATATTTTTATTTGCTTATCATCTATATATACTTTTAATTTTTTAGAATCTAAATATGATATATATACAATTAATAACAATAATATTACTAGCAAAATTGTGCACCCGATAATAGAAAATAATACTACTTTTCTACTTTTCTTATTTCCACCATCATTCTCTTCTTCTTCATCATATCCCAATAAATTCATACTTTTCCCCCTTTATTCATTTGTATACCCGATATTTATTGTAAAATTCATTTCTAAAATTCAATAAATTATCATTCTCTATTTCTATTCTAACTCTTTCCATTAATTTAGTCAAGAATCTTAGATTGTGAATAGATAATAATCTTACACCTAAAATTTCATTTACCTTTACCAAATGTCTAATATATGCTCTAGTATAATTTCTACAAGTATAACAATCACATTCATCATCTAATGGAGTAAAATCTCTTTCATAAGTAGCATTTCTTACTACAACCTTTCCTTTTGATGTCATCGCAGTTCCATTTCTTGCAATTCTTGTAGGTAATACACAATCGCACATGTCAACTCCAGCCATTGCCGCTTCTATTAAATAATCTGGTGTTCCAACTCCCATTAAATATCTTGGTTTATCTTTTGGTAATAATGGTGCTGTATATTGTAATATATCTAAAAATTCTTCCTTTGGTTCTCCTACACTTATTCCACCTATAGCATATCCTGGAAAGTCTAATTTTATTAAATCTTCTGCACTTTTTGCTCTTAAATCTTTATAAAATCCACCTTGTACTATTCCAAACAACCCTTGTTTTTCTACATCTTTATGTGCTATTTTGCATCTTTCTGCCCATCTAGTTGTTCTCTCCATAGATTGTTTTGTATATTCATATGTTGCTGGATATTCAACACATTCATCAAAAGCCATAATTATGTCTGCACCTAAATCATTTTCTATTTCCATAACTTTTTCTGGTGATAAAAAATGCTTGCTTCCATCTAAATGTGATTTAAATTCTACTCCTTCTTCAGTAATTTTTCTTAATGGTCCTAAGCTAAAAACTTGAAATCCTCCACTATCTGTAAGGATTGCTCTATCCCATTTCATAAAATTGTGTAATCCACCAGCTTCTCTTACAAGTTTACTTCCTGGTCTTAAATACAAATGATAAGTATTAGATAATATTATTTCTGCTTTTACCATTTCTTTTAGTTCTTCTGGTGTCATAGATTTAACTGTTGCTTGTGTTCCAACAGGCATAAATACAGGTGTTTGAATATCCCCATGTGGTGTATGTATTACTCCTCTTCTTGCTCCTGTTTGTTTACATTCATGTAATAATTCATATGTTATTGCTGACATAAATTTCCTCCAATTATTTTATTATCATTGCATCTCCAAAACTGAAAAATTTATATTTTTCACTTACAGCTTTATTATACGCTTCCAATATAAAATCTTTTCCTGCTAAAGCTGATACTAACATTATTAATGTTGATTCTGGAAGATGAAAATTTGTTATTAATGCATCTATGCATTTAAATTTATAACCTGGGTATATAAATATACTTGTATCTCCCTCTGTTTCTTCTACATATCCTTCGTTATTTGCTATAGATTCTAGCACTCTACAAGATGTTGTTCCAACAGCTACTACTTTGTTTCCATTTCTTTTAGATTTATTTATTTTTTCTGCATCTTCTTTTTTTATGTAATAATGCTCACTATGCATATCATGATCTTCTATATTCTCTTCTTTTACTGGTCTAAAAGTTCCTATTCCTACATGTAAAGTTACATTAGCAATTTCTATTCCTTTTTCTTTTATTTTATCCAATAATTCAGGTGTAAAATGAAGTCCTGCTGTAGGAGCTGCTGCACTACCTTCATATTTTGCATATACTGTTTGATATTTATCTTTATCTTCTAAACTTTCATGTATATATGGTGGAAGTGGCATCATTCCAATCTCATCTAATATCTCATTAAATATTCCATCATATTCAAATTCTACTTTTCTATTTCCACCATCTAAAATTTCTTGAACTGTTGCTTTTAGCAATCCATCACCAAATATAACTTTCGTTCCTGGTAACAATTTTCTTCCAGGTCTCACCATTGCTTCCCATGTATCATTTTCAATTCTATTTAACAATAAAAATTCTACGTTTGCTCCTGTTTCTTTTTTTCCATATAATCTAGCTGGTATTACTTTAGTATTATTTATTACCAAACAATCTCCTGGATTTAAGTAATCTATTACATCTTTAAATATTTTGTTCTCTATTGTTTTATTTTCTCTATCTAATACCATAAGTCTAGCTTCATCTCTTTTATCATATGGATGTTGTGCTATCAATTCTTCTGGTAAATCATAATTAAACTCTGTTACTTTCACTTTCTCATTTCCTTTCATATATTTTATAACTTACTTATTAAATTAGAAATCTCTTGAAATTCATCGACTAATTTTTTAAATAATAATCCAACTCTTCCTATTAAATTATTCGAATCATTATCAAATTCTAGTTCTATTGTATGCTCAAAATTACTAGCATGCAATGGTTTAGATAAATATATATCTTCATATAGTCCTATCTTCTTTCCATCACTATCTATATTACAATTCATATAATCTACATACCATCTCTTTAAACCTATTTTATCTTCTGTCATATAGCCATATTTTAAATAATCATGTAATGCTGGTATATCATATCCTTTTTCTTTTGAATTTCTTTCCAATGTATGTAAAAATTCATGAACAAAAACTTCTTCTGGAAATGTATTTATACGATAATTGTATTGATATGTATAACTTTTTTCACTATTTGGCAGTCTTATATTTGAAAAACCTATTCCCAAATAATCCATTCCACCGAAGACCTATCCAATCATTTACTGGTATTTCAACATTTTTATTGTTGTCTCCTAACTTTATTCCAGCAAATATATAATCATATTCTTTTTGTTTTATATATGGAGCTATTAAATCTTTTACATCTTTTGAATCTACGTAATATCCATGCTCTTCATCATGAGATATTGTAGTTATAGGATCTTCTATAAGAAAAATATCATAATCTGCTGTCATTTTTCCTTCTGTCATTTCTTCACATGATTTTTTAAATCTTCTCATATTATCTTCTATAGTTCTTAAATCATTATTTGACATACTAAGATCCACTCTTGTTCCATCTAAATCTATATCTATATTACTAAATACAAAACATACAAAATTCCAATCAGTTGTTTCGTCAGTACTTCCTTCTTCTAATTTTATATCTGAAAACCATACTTTTCCTTTTGCATTATCTTCTTCTATATAACAACCTAACCTAAAAGCTATGTTCAATTCTTCTTTATCATCTGAATTAAACATCAACTCTAATTTTTGCCAATCACTTGTACCAACTACACTCTCAGATTTTTTTGATGTTTCTACTATTGATATGTTAGCCCCTGCTACAGAAACGCTTCTTTCTGTAACTACATCTTCAGTTTTTACCATACAACTTACTTTATATGCAGTATTCTTTTTTACTTTAACTTTTTTATAAAAAAATACGTCATTAAAATCTTCTGAATATATGCAATAACTATTTTGATCCGAATACTTTACTTTATTATCTCTATAAAAATGCGTTTTTACATCATCTTTATATGTTGCTTTTAAATAATCAGCAAATTCATACTTTTCAAGAACTAGATTAATACAAAATAGTAATGCTATTAATATAAGTAAATACCCTAATGTTGAAAATACTTCTTTCTTCATTAATGATTCTCCTTTTTATAAACTCTTTATAGCATTTCTTGCTAGCTCATCACATCTGTTATTAAATTGGTTATCACTATGCCCTTTTACTTTTATAAATTCTATTTTATGCATTTTAGTAAATCCATAAAGTTCTTCCCATAGTTCTTTATTTTTTACAGGTTCTTTACTAGCTGTTTTCCAGTTATTTTTCTTCCAATTATATATCCATCCTTGATTAAAAGCATTTACAACATATGCACTATCACTATACACTTGTACTTCACATTCATGTTTTAAAAGTTTTAATGCTTCTATTACAGCTGTAATTTCCATTATATTGTTTGTTGTATTTGGATTACCACCTGAAATTTCTTTTTTATTTTCCTTATACATTAATATGCTTCCCCAACCACCTGGACCAGGGTTTCCGGAACATGCTCCATCAGTATAAATAATTACCTTTTCCATATATATCTCCATTATATCTCTATAAATTGTATTTTTTTTTCATATGTGTTATATTATAACAAGAATTTATAATTTTTACAATATTTATGGAGGTTTTATGAATAAAGTTTTAGGTATAGTATCTGAATACAATCCATTTCATAATGGACATTTATTACATTTAGCACAATCAAAAAAACTAACAAAATCAAACTATTCCGTATGCATTATGACTGGAAACTTCTCTCAACGTGGTGATACATCACTTGTAGATAAGTGGACAAAAGCGGAAATGGCAATAAAGAACGGTATAGACTTAGTAATCGAATTACCTACAATTTATTCTATTTCTAGTGCAGAAAATTTTGCAGATGGCGCTATTAAAATCTTAGAAAATTTAGGAATAATAAATTATCTTTCTTTTGGAAGTGAAATTGGAGATATAAATATACTAGACGAAATATCTGAAGTTCTTTATCAAGAACCAAAAGAATTTACAGATTTATTATCAATGGAATTAGATAGAGGAATATCATTTCCAAAAGCACGTGAAAATGCATTAAAACTTTTTCTAAACAACACTCGTAGATATTCTAATGTTTTATCAAATCCCAATAATATTTTAGGAATAGAATACCTTAAAGCCTTGAAAAAATACAACAGTAATATTATTCCAATCACCATAAAAAGAGACACTGTTGAATATAATAGTTTAAAACCATCTTCTGACGGAATTGCAAGTGCTACAGCTATCAGAAATCTTATACAAAGAAAAAGAAAATTTCATAGAACTGTGCCTTTTGAAACTTATGAAATTCTTGAAGATAGAATTAAATATGGAAAAATAGTACCTGGACTTTATAAATTTGAAAAAGAAATTATATATTTATTAAGAAAAATGTCTTTAGAAGAAATTGCAAAAATCCCTGATGTTTCCGAAGGACTTGAAAATAAAATTCAACTTGCAGCATACAATTGCAATAATTTAGATGATTTAATTTTAAGCATAAAATCTAAAAGATATACAGAAACTAGAATCCGCAGAATACTGCTTTATGTTTTACTAGAAATAACTAAAAAAAATATGGACATATCAAAAAAAGTTATTCCTTACATAAGAGTTCTAGGATTTAATAGTGCAGGAAAACAATTATTATCTAATATAGCAGAAGCTAATCCTAGACTAAATATTATTGTTTCTGTAAAAAGATTTATGGAAACAAATCCAGATAAAAATTTACTTTCTATGCTAGAAAAAGATATATTCGCAACAAATGTGTATACTCTTGGATTTGAATATGAATCCAAAGCAAACTTAGACTACACAAAAAAAGTCATTGAAATAAAATCATAACTAAAGGTATATATTAATATTTTGCAGTTCGAGGAAGTTATACCTGCGTATGCTCATTCTTACAGCGCCATGTGAGACAAAAAATATTAATATATACCTTATTTTTAATCTAATATCCATGGTATATATTAATATTTTGCAGTTCGAAGAAGTTATACCTGCATATGTTCCTTCTTACAACGCCATGTGAGACAAAAAATATTAATATATACCTTATTTTCAATTTAATATCTATGGTATATATTAATATTTTGCAGTTTGAGGAAGTTGTACCAGCGTATGTTCATTCTTACAGCGCCATGTGAGACAAAAAATATTAATATATATCTTTAGAAGTTTATTTTTTAATATTTTTTGCTATCTCACTAACCATATTAATATTTATTATAGGTATAGCCCCCTCATAAATAAGCCTATTAGTTCCCGTAGAATTAACACTATTAATATTTCCAGGCACAGCAAACACATCCTTACCTTGACTCAAAGCATACTCAACAGTTATAAAACTTCCACTATGCTCTTTAGCCTCAATCACAATAATTCCTTCAGAAAGCCCACTTATAATCCTATTCCTCTCTGGAAAATTCTTAGCATCAGGAACTGAGCCAACTGGATATTCAGATATAATAAGCCCATCTCTAGCAATTATATTTTCATATATCTTTTTATTTTCATATGGATAAACATAATCAACACCTGAGCCCAAAACAGCTATTGTACTATTACATTCTTCTAAAGCACCTAAATGAGCATATTTATCAATACCTCTCGCCATTCCACTAACAACTACAACTTTATTTTTTGATAATATATTAGCAACAACTTTAGCCGTATTTTTACCATAATCACTGCACAATCTACATCCTATTACAGCTATAGACTTTTGCTTTAATAACTCTACATTTCCAATTGCATACAATACAATTGGTGGAAAATCTATCGCCTTCAAATTATCTGGATATTCTTCATCATCAATTGTAATTACTTTTATATTTTTACTCTTCATATATTCCATAACTTTATTTAAATTTGTTTTGTAACAATCATTTCTTAATTCATTAATACATTCATATTTAAAATTCTTTATTACATCTTTATGCAAATTCCAAATATTTTTTGGATTTCCATACATTTTTAATAATTCATGTTTAATTCTATTTTCTATTTTTAGCATAGAAAACCATATCCAATACTTTTTTTCTATAATAATTCCTCCTATAAATTTACTCTTTATATTTTTATCATTAGTCATCAAAATCTTTATCTACATATAATTTTGTTATTAAAACCAATAGTGGACTGATTAAATTCTTCTACATTTTAAATAAAAAAAGAAGCATTATAAAAATGCCCCCATATCATATTTAATTTTAATTATCTATTTTTTGCAGCCTTTACAACATTGCTCATTAACATTGCTATTGTCATTGGTCCAACTCCACCAGGAACTGGTGTTATATAAGATGCCTTCTTTGAAACATTTTCAAAATCAACATCTCCACAAATTTTTCCATCCTCATTTCTATTAATTCCTACATCTATTATTACTACACCATCTTTAACCATATCTTCTTTCAAGAACTTAGCCTTTCCAATAGCAGCAACAATAATATCAGCTCTTTTAGTTATATTTTCAATATTTTTAGTTTTAGAATGGCAAACTGTTACTGTAGCATTTTTATTTAATAAACATTGTATCATAGGTTTTCCTACTATATTACTTCTACCTAATATTACAGCTTCTTTTCCTTCAATATCTATATTATATTCTTCAAGAATTTTTACAATTCCATGTGGTGTACAAGAAATAAAACAATCTTGTCCTAATACTAGCTTTCCAACATTAACTGGATTAAATCCATCTACATCTTTTTCAGGTGATATTGTTCTAAAAGCTTCATTAATATCTAAATTATGTGGTATAGGACTTTGAAGTAAAATTCCATGTACATCTTTTTTATTATTTAAAGTTTCGATTAAATTTAATAATTCTTCTTGTGTTATGTCATTACTTAATAAATATTCTTCATATTCTATTCCAATTTCTTCACACGCTTTTGATTTATTCCTTACATATATTTTTGATGCTGGATCTTCTCCAACCATTATTACTGCAAGTTTTGGTAATATACCATGACTTTTCAATTCGGTTACTTCATCTTTTAATTGTAATCTTATCTTTTGAGCCAATCCTTTTCCATCTAATATATTTTCCATATACTACTCCTTATTTTTTATTTATTACTACAAGTGCTAATATAGTAGATACAAGCACTACGAAATATATGTATGTTGCAATATTATTTCCTACTTCTGGTAACACTCCTACTGATTTTGCTATTTTTTGATATTCCTTCTCTTCATTTGTTTTATTATCTTCTTCTGTTGTAGGAGCTGGTGTTTCTGATGGTTCTGGTGTATTTTCTGGTTTTTCAGTTGTTAAAAAACTAGAAGATACATATGCTGTTTCACCATTAAATTTTACTCTACTCCAGCCATTGCTTCCTACACCTGTTCTTGTTAACTCCGCATTTTCTTCTAATAATGCCAAAGATTCACTACTTGTAGTGTAACTAGCTCTAACATTTACTTTGGATTTTACATATACAGTTTCATCCACATCTGTAAACGTTGGTTCTTCCTCTTCTATTTTTTCTTTTGTTAAATAAGATGATGATATATATGCTGTTTTTCCATCGTAATTTACTCTGCTCCAACCATTACTTCCTACACCTGTTCTTGTTAACTCAGTTCCTATATCTAATAATCCATATGATTTACTACTTGTTGTATAACTTGCTCTAACATTCACTCTAGATTTTACATATACTGTTTCATTTACATCTGTAAATGTTGGCTCTTCTTGAGTTGGTTCTGGTGTAGGATTATTTGGTTCTGGATCTGGCTCAGGTTCTGGTTCAGGAGTTGAATTACTTTGTATTTGAACACTCTTAGATAAAACAGAGTTTGAATTCATCTTATTACCTTTTTCGTCTGAAATAGTTAAATTTGTAACTTTAATTGTTGCTGTTCCAATTGTCTTGGCTGAAAAGCTTAAAGTTGCATCATCTACTTGATGAAATTCTTCTTCTAAACTAGTTGTACTTACTTTTGTTATTTTTGTAGTGTCTGTAGTTCCATCACTATATGTTATAGTAACACTTCCTGAATATGCTACTGCACCAGTTGGCATTGCTATTCTTATATTTATATTTTCTCCAACAATTACACTATCACTTGCAACTATAGATGCTTCTGCTGCATAACTTTTTTGTATTGGTAATATTATAAATGCTATTATTAATATTATAAAAATCTTTAGATTTATTTTTTTCATTTATACTAACCTCCAGTTTACTATTCTTCTGTATTTCTATTCAGCTTTGTTTTCTGTTGTAACTTTATTTTCTGTAGTTGTTACATTTACTGTTGTATTATTAGTTGTATTCTCAGTTTTTTCAGTGGTTTCTTTTGCTTTTACTACTAATCTTGTTTGAGCACCTTGCTCACATGTTATTAAAGTTACTTCTTTTTCTTTTTGATTTGGCATTAAACATTTTAAATCATCTGGTTGTACTGGATATTTATCATATACTTTATATGTTACTTTCTTTCCTGTTGTATCTTCTATATAAAATGTATCATCTTTTTCTAAAGCATTCAAATCTAAAAATTTTTCTGCGTAGTTATGTCCTGCTATACAGAAATTTCCTGTTGTGTTTATTGTTGGTCCATACAATTTAGTAAGTCCTAATTTTAATGCTTCCTCATTTGTATTTTCTAATATATATTGTTCTACTTCTATTTTTTTAATTACAAGTTTTCCTAGAACTTTATAATTACCTACTTTAGTTACCATATTTGAATTTTCGTCTTTACCCTCTTCTTGACTTACAGGTGCATTGGTATTTTGGTTATTTTTAATTTGTTTTGTTATTAATACAGCAAACACTGCAACTACTATAACTGTAATTATAGCTAATATTATAATTACAGCTTTTGGTATATCTTTTGTTTTTTCTTCTGAAAAACTTATATCAATTTCTTTATCTCCCATTGAAGAATGTTTTCCTCTGCTCATATTAGAAACCTCCTACATTTTTTCTTTTTTCTTATGAATTTCTCATTTTACACATTTGCATTATATTTTATACTAGTAAAAAAGTCAATATTATATTATAGGAAGTTTGAAGAACTTTTATATAATATTAATAGAAGTAGTACATGGAAGTACTACTTCTACTTTGATGTATATAATAAAAATTTACATACTATCTTATACTATTCACTTCGTGTTTTGTATCAAAACTCTCCGTTCCCATTGATATATTTTATTTAATAATTATAGCTGCTATTATTATTAAACCAAATATTATTCTATATATTGAAAATATTTTAAAACTACCTTTTTTCAAATATTCAAGCAAGAATTTTATTACTAATATTCCTACCACAAAACTCACAACAATTCCTAAAATAAAAGCAATTATTCCTGTTGTATCAGCAGTTGTTAAAAATCCTATGAAATCTTTTAAATCAAATATTGTAGCTCCAAGTACAATTGGGGCTGATAACATAAATGAATATTTTGCAGTTGCTTCTCTTGTAACACCTAAAGTTCTACCAACTGTCATAGTTATACCAGAACGAGATACTCCTGGTATAAAAGCTAATACTTGTGATGCACCTATTAAAAATGTTTGTTTTAATGTTAAATTTTCGTATGTTGTTGTAGATTTGCATTTCTTATCTACTATATATAAAATAACACCCATTATCATTAAACATATAGCTACTATAAGTGGAGTTTTTAAATATGTATCTATTATATCTTTAAATAATAGTGCTCCTATTACGCCTGGCATAGTTGCTAAAATTAAATATATTAACATATTTCCTTCAAAATTTTTTTCTTTCTTTACTACTAATTTGTATCCACCTTGTAAAAGTGCAATCCAATCTTTAAAGAAAAATATTCCTATTGCTAATAATGTTCCAAAATGTAATGCTACATCAAAACTATCTGGGATATTTGACCAATTAAACATCCATGGAATTATAAATAAATGTGCTGAACTTGATACTGGTAATAATTCTGTTAACCCTTGTATTATTCCTAATATTATTGCTTGATAAATTTGCATTTTAATCCTTCTTTCTTTTATTTATATTTTAATTTGCTAACTCTAATATTATATTGTCTAATGTTTCTTTTATAAATTCTGCTGATGTCACTGGTGCTACTTTTCCTGGTAATGATAGTGCCCAAATAGATTTTATATTCTTATCTTTTGCAGCTTTAATATCTACTCCACCTGGATAAGATGCTAAATCTATTATTAAACAATCTTTTTTCAACAAGTTTATTCTTGTATTATCTAATACAATTGATGGTATTGTATTCATTATTATGTCAAATTTTCCTATCACTTTGTTCAAATTTTTTATGTGTACAGGATTATATCCATAAGCTGTTATCCATGCTATATCTTCATTTTTTCTAGCTTCACAATATACATTTGCGCCTATACCAGCTAATGTTTTAGCAAGTATTTTTCCTACTCTTCCAAATCCCATAACTAGCACATTGCTTCCATGTAATGTTTTTAAAGTTTCTTGCATAGCAATTTGAATTGCACCTTCTGCAGTTGCAATAGTATTTAATACAACTAATTCTTCTCTACTTAATAAATCTGTATATTGTATACTCTTTTCCTCTAATTTTCTTCTTACTGGTTCTATAATATTTCCTGCTATAAATCTTTTTCCATTTAAATTTTCTAATAATTCATTTAAATCTATTTTTTTATCACTAAATGGTGTACTTACATTTGTTCTATCACTAGTTAATGGCATTGGTCCTAAAACTATTACAGCTTCTTTTATTGCATCTGTTAAAGAATCACAAAAAAATACATTTTCTTTTTTTTCCATTTTCTCTAAACCATACGTATACACCTTATATCCATCTTGAATCAATATGTCTATCAGCTTTACTATTCTTAAATCTCCACCTATTATAGAAATTACTTTATCCATAAAACCTCCTTTTATATATTCTATATAACTTTTAATTATATAAAATTAGTTAGACCCTAATTCTTTTTGGTTCTCTGTTGTCTCAGATTTTTTTAGTAATTCTTTACTAAAAATTTCGTCAACTTTATCATTAACTTTTTTTCTTTCTGTATTTTCATTAATATTTTCTATTAAACTATTAGTTTCCTCTAAATGCTTTTGTACACTTAACTCCTCTTCTGTTAATTTTTCTTCTTTTTCAGGAGTTTCATCTAATTTTACAGAAACAGTAAAATATTGCTTAATAGGTTCAAATATTTTTTCTTTTACTGCTTTTTTTAATAATTCTGGCTCTAATTCTATTGCTTTATTTATAAAAGTTATTGCTTTATCTTTTTGATTTTTAATTATATATATTCTAGCTAATTGATAATATGACTTTCCTTCTAACTCATCATACAAACTTTCTGTAAAATATTTTTCTGCTAATTCTAAATCTTTTTGAATTAAAGCAATTTGACCTAAACTATAATATGCATTATATAGTCTATGGTTAATATCTGCTGCTTTCTCATAACACTCTTTTGCACTTTGGAAATCATTTAATCTAGTATAAGCTATTCCTAAACTGTAATATAATTCAAAATCATCAGGTTTGTATTTTAAGGCTTCTGTATATACGCTTACAGCTTCTTTAAATCTTTCTTGACTACACAATAAATCTCCTAATAAATTAGATGCCTCATAATAATCTGGTTTATTTTTTATTAATGTGTTTAGCATTTCTATTGCTTCATCTTTTTTTCCTAAATCATTTAACAATTCTGCTATTTTATAATAAGAATCATAATCTTTTTTATTTATATCTATAGCTGAAACATATTCATCTATTGCTCGTCTCATTCCGCCTTCTTTTTCATATATCTTTGCAAGTAATTTGTGTCCAAAATAACTTTCTCCTGGATATTTTGTAACTAAATTTACTAAAATTTCTTTTGCGAGTTTATTATTTCCTAAAAAGATTAAGACATGTGCAAATCCAATACTTATAATTTCAGAAAAATTAATTCCTTTTACTTCCATTATTATAACAATTATTGGAATTATAACTGCTAATACATATTCTATTATCTCTAAAACCACAGAACCATATAAATTGCCAATTATTTCAATAAAATTTATTCCTATCCCTATAGCTTCAGCAATTAATATTGACACATATGTTGTATCGTTTTTCTTTATCATTTTAAAAAATATAATTACAAATAGTGCTACCGCTAATAAATTAAATAATATTTTTGAAACTAACATTTTTTACATCCTTTTATTATAATTTTTTCGATTATATCATACAAAATATACAATTACAATAAGTTACTTAAGCAATTTTTTCCACTATTTAAGTCAATTTTTATAGTAATTATTAATGTATAACATATTTAAATATTACATACATTCCTAAAATTATTTCAGAAATTAATATTACTGGAAAACCAATTACAAATCTAAGTTTTTTGGTTTTATGCCTGAATGTATACATTCCAGCAATCGTCCCTATTCCCCCTCCTAGAAGTGTAATTGTAAAAAGTGTTTGCTCTGGAATTCTATATCTTCCTTTTATAGCTTTTCTTTTATCCCAAAACATTATAAAAAATCCTATTATATTAATTGCAATTAAATAATAAATAAAATACATTATATATTTTTCCATAAATTCCTCTTTGTTCTCTTAATTTCATCAATTAATTTTATATTTAAAAGTATATCTTTGTCAATATAAAAGATATAAATTCTATTGACTTTTGACATAATCCTATATAATATATATATGTTTAAATAGGAGGTATCTTATGGCATTTGATGGAATTGTTACAAAAGCTGTAGTTTCAGAATTAAATGAATATATAATTGGAGCAAAAGTTAATAAAATATTTGAACCTACAAAAAATGAAATAATTTTAGGTTTATACTCTTCTGGAAAAAACTATTCATTAAATTTAAGCATAAATCCGGACTCTTGTAGAATAAATCTTTCTACACATTCTAAGGCTAATCCATTTAATGCACCTAATTTTTGTATGCTTCTTAGAAAATATTTAATTGGTTCAAGAATTATTTCTATAAATACTCCAGACTTAGAAAGAGTTGTAGAAATTGTATTTGAAGGCTATAATGAAATGAACGATTTAATTACTCGAAAATTATTTTTAGAAATTATGAGTAGACAAAGTAATATTATATTTACTAATGAAAATAATATTATTATTGATACTTTAAAACATGTAGATAATTCTTCTAGGAATTTACTTCCTGCTAATCCATATGTCTTACCTAATAATGATAAAATTAGTTTTTTGAATTTAAAGGATTTTTCAGAATTTAACTCTTACATAAGTAATTCTGAATTACCTAGTCTAGATACAAAACTTTGCTCATTATTTATTGGATTTAGCAAAAGCTTTATAAATTGTAGTTTATCTGAACTAAATATAGATAATATTAACTATTCAAAAGAAGATTTAATAAATTTGTATAACTATATT
This sequence comes from uncultured Clostridia bacterium, assembly GCA_934167495.1. Taxonomy (GTDB): domain Bacteria; phylum Bacillota; class Clostridia; order TANB77; family CAG-508; genus CAKPKP01. The sequence continues at coordinate 103,673 of CAKPKP010000004.1, forward strand.
AAAAAAATTATTTCTAATTTTGGTACAAATAATATATCTTGCACAAATATAAATAGCAATGACTTTTCTATTATATTAAAAAATTCTTCAAATTTAGATATAAATTTTTTTGTTGATGATTTTTACTACGAAAAAGAAGAAAACAATTTATTTAAAAGTGCTAAAAACAATTTACTAAAAATAATTTTATCTTCTTTAAAAAAATGTTCAAAAAAATTAGAAAATATCAATTCAAAATTAAAAGAATGTGATTCAATGGATACTTATAGATTATATGGTGAATTACTAACATCAAATTTATATAAATTAAAAGAAAATACTTCATCTATTACTTTAGAAAACTATTATGATAATAATAATTTAATTGAGATTCCACTAGATAAATCTATATCTCCACATAAAAACGCTGATAAGTATTTCAAAAAATACAATAAATTAAAGAATGCTTTAAAAATTGTTTCTATTCAAAAACAAGAGGCTGAAAAAGAATTAGAATATATCGAAAGTATTATATTTTCACTTGAAAGTGCAGAAGATTTAATTGATATTAATGAAATATATGAAGAAGTTTCTCAAAATTTAATAACAAAAAAAGAAATTGAAAAAAATAAGAAAAGTTCAAAACATAAAGAAAAAGAAAAAATTTCAATCAACAATATTACTACTCTTGAGGAAAATGGATTTACAATTTTCATTGGAAAAAATAATATACAAAATGATTATTTGACTTTAAAATATGCAAATAAAAATGATATTTGGTTTCATACTCAAAAAATTCATGGTAGTCACGTTATATTAAGGCTAAATGGTAACGAATTAAATGATGATATTTTGTACAGATGTGCATCTATTGCTATGCAAAACAGTAAAGCCAAAAATTCTTCAAATGTACCTGTTGATTATACATATGTAAGATATGTAAAAAAATCACCTAATTCAAAACCAGGTATGGTTATTTACACAAATTATAAAACTATTTTTGTATAATACTAAAAAGGACATTATGCTATAATTACATAATGTCCTCTTTATTATATAAAATTACATTGCACAGAAATTTGCTCTAAGCAACTTTCTCAATTTCTATTAATTGTTTGATATTAATCTTAAAGTATCTTTTGCTATCATTAATTCTTCGTTTGTTGGAACTACAAACATTTTTATTTTAGAATCTTGAGTAGAAATTTCTCTTTCACTACCTTTTACTTGATTTTTTTCTGTATCTAATTTTGCTCCAAACACTTCTAAATATTTGCAAATTCTTTCTCTTTCTTCTATTCCTTTTTCTCCAACTCCTCCTGCAAAAGCTATTACATCAACACCATTTAAAGAAACTATATATTGTGCTATATATTGTGCTATTTTATATGCTGCATTTTCTAATGCTAGAATTGCTCTTTCGTTTCCTTTTAGTAATTCTTCTTCAATATCTCTAAAATCTGTTGATACGCCTGAAATTCCGTACGCTCCTGATTCTTTATTTAAAATTTTGTCCATCTCGTCTGGTGTTTTATTTTCTCTTTTCATTATATGGTAAACTATTGATGGATCTATATCTCCACATCTTGTTCCCATTGGAATTCCTGCAAGTGGTGTAAATCCCATACTAGTATCTACTGATTTTCCACCATCTATTGCACATATACTTGCTCCTTGACCTATATGACAACTAATGATTTTTAACTCACTTTCATCTTTTTTCATTATTTCTGCAACTCTTTCTGCTATATATCTGTGTGAAGTTCCGTGGAAACCATATTTTCTCATTTTATATTTTTCATAATATTCATATGGAATCGGATATATATATGCTTTTTTAGGCATTGTTTGATGAAATGCAGTATCAAATACAGCAACCATTGGTTTATTGGGTAAATATTTTTTGCAAGACATAATTCCCCTAACGCTTGCTGGATTGTGTAATGGTGCAAGTACACTACATTCTTCTATTTTTTGTATTACTTCATCTGTTATTATTACAGAATCGCTAAACATTTCTCCACCATGTACAATTCTATGTCCTATTGCATTTATTTCATCTAAGCTCTCTATTACTCCACACTCTTTACTCATTAATAATTTTAAAATTACTTCTATTGCTTCATCATAATCTTTAACAGGATAATCTATTACTGTTTTATTTTCTTTTACATTTAATCTTAATGAAGAATTTTTTTCACCTATTCTCTCATAATTTCCTTTTACTAATCTTATATCATTTTCCATATCTATTAATTGATATTTCAATGATGAACTACCACAATTTAAAACTAATATTTTCATTTTCATCTGTTCCTTTCCTAATATTCTTAATATATATCATTTATTTTATTTTTTTTCAATATGTATTTTTAAGTCCGCATTTTTATTCTCATGCAAAAATTTTATCACCTCATCAGTTTTGTGTCAAAAATCTCCGTCCCCATTGACACGTCAATTGATAGCTCATGTCAATGGGGACGGAGATTTTTGACACAAAATAAGAAAAATTCCTGCATGCAATTGCAATGCAGGAAAAAAGAAATTACATAAAACATTTCTTATGAAAGTGAGCGATAAAAAACTGTGTCGCTAAACTTTATTTTTTCTGGAACATTCTTTCTCTTGGCTCTTTCGGAATCTGTTATATTTGTATCTGAATAGAAATATATTGCTCCATCTGTAACCATTACTGAAGTTGGATCTTCGCCTGCAATAGCCTTATCTACTGCTACAAAAACTTCTTCCGGAATGTCTTCCATATAAAGAACTTTGCGCACATTGGCTTCTTCAAACCAATATACTTCTCCATCATCAGTTGTTGAAAACTGTCCGTCCTGGAAAACTACTTCTGAAACAGAATCAGGGAATTCTTTATCTGTAGTTCTTTTTAAAATAACAGATGCTATGCTTGTCATTTCTTTTATGGAAGTACCGTCTGTAGACTCTGCAAATGTTACTTTACAAAGGAGATTGTATTCTTCATCTGTTAATGAGTACTTTTCATTATTGGAATCCGAATCTGATGAAGCTGATTCTTCAATAGACTTTATGTACTCTATTGTTTCTTCAAGTTCTTCCTCAGAACAACCTCCACATGTTCTAGAAACACTAGCAACATTCTCTTTTTTTGTTTCATTTTCATCTACAGTTTCAAGCTGTTCAACTTTCACAACCTCTGTTACTAAACAGTCTTCTACTTCTCTGACTGTTAATCCAGAATTTGCTGAGCTTACATTTGAAACCAGAAATACTGTTACCAGCACAATACTAAGCAGTATTGCAACTATATTTCTCCGTCTGTTTGCCTTTCTTGTTCTTTTAACTTCATTGTATATATTCATATTACTTTGAAGCTCCTTTCTTTAAATAAAAAATTTATACTTTTATTATAGCATATTTTCAAATATTTCTCAAATTCAGCTTTTTATTAGAAAATTATTCCCTCTACATAATATTCATTACCATAAATATCTGTTATTTTATAATAAACGTAAAAATCTCCGCTTCCTACTTCATCATAAGTTACAATTAGCCCATTGTTATCGCTTACAACAAGTGTATCTCCAATTATATAACTATCCTCGTATTCACCATCATATGTATAATAATCAAATAAAAATTCTATTCTATCTCCTGCTTTGATATCTTTTAAGCCTTTTGCAACTATTGTTGTATCTCCATACCCATTTACTGGTTGTGCACCTATAACTTTTCCACTAGATTCTTGATTATACCATACAACTATTAAATTTACTAAACTATCATTTAAATATGCTGGAATAGCTCCTTTAGTATATTCATCATCCTCTTCTATTACATAAAAAGGTACTGTTTGCCCTTCTATAGAAATCCATGTTCCATCAAATATAATTTTTAAATCTCCAGCTTCATCGAATTCGTAGTAATTATCACTACCTAAATCAATAAATCCTTCTTCATCATCATAAAATACTTCACACCCGATACTTACTATATTCTCCCAATCTTCATCACTTAATTCAAGTGCATAATATTCACCTTTATCAATCACCTCTAGTTCTTCGTATTGTGATTCTTCATAGTAATCTGAATATGAATCTATAATTGCATTATTATACCAATCGTACTGGGTATAATCTTCATTAGTAGCATATGTATGTGAATGTATTGTATATTCATTATTTTTTCCACCAACTAATAAATTTACAAATGTTGTTAATGTATCTATATATGAATCATCTATACCTATTTTTGGATATATTTCTAGCATTTTTTCATAATCTTCTATATTATTATATGGAAAATATATTGATAAACCACTTGAATCTTCTACTAAATCAGTTACTTTATTATAAACAACTGCCTCGTTTAATGAATTTATTAAATCATTTGTTTTTGAGTTATTTATTTTCTTAGCAAAATCTACTAAATCAATTGTATCACATTCACCTTCTGCATATGATTTGCTCTCTTCTATAGATTTAGATATGTATGCAAAATCGTTTCCTTCTATATTGTTTATTTTTATTTCTTGCATAAAATCATATAAATTTGAAAATACATCATTCATTTTTCTTAAATCTATAGTGCTTAAAGTTGCGTCTGAATACCAAAATAAAGAATTGTTACTCTTTATAAATTCATCAACTATTACTTTTGATAGTTCCACTGTATTTTCAGATGTGTTACTTGATAATTTATTTAATAAACTAACATATTCCCATCCAGTTCCTGGTTCAGTTTCTTCTGATGCAATTAAATAATCTGAAACATCTTTTAAAGCATATGCTGTTTCAACATTTGCCATTAAGCATGCATCAAACCCTACAAATTCAAAATGTACATTTGATTGTTCTAAGGCATATTTTAATTCGTCTAATGTTAATGTATCGTCTTCATCAATATTATTTTCATCATAACCATAACCACTTATTGCTCCACCACCATGATCCCATAATATTAAACTATATCTATCTGCTGGATATTCCGTTTTACAAAATTCTACAAAATTTAATAATGTATCTGCTTCTGTCATTGATTTTATTTCTAATTCATCTTTTATAAGATTTAATTCTCCATTTTCTATTTTGTATATTTGATTACTTGTACTAGAAATTTCATAATCCTGCCATTCTAGAGTGCCACCAGTTTGTAATATTACATTAACTTTTTCATCTATAGTAGCATCTAACATTTCTGAAATATCTGTTGTGGCATATCCTCCGTCTGATTCTAAATCTGATGCACACATATATATCATTAATGTGTATGTATCAGTTCCTTCATTTTCAACAACATCATCACTAAAAAATATAAATATTCCAAACAGCACAATTAAAATTATTATTGCAATAATTATTTTTTTCTTTTTCATATTTTCTCCATTCTGTACAAAGTATTTATATAATAGGAAATTTTGAAGAATTTCCTATTATATAAAAAATAATCCTTGTATTTTCAAGGATTACTTTCATTTAAATAAATAATTTATTAGTTTGCTGTAGCTATTGGTGTTCCATCTTCTGCAGCTGTTAATGTTATTGTTCCACCATCTGTGCTTAATTCTCCTAAATTTAAGTTTCTGAATTCTACTTCTGTTCCTTCTTCATCAATTGCTTTTATATCCCATTCGATATTATTTTTGTCGATATTTAATACAACTGTTAATTGTGTTCCTGTTGGCATTTCTTCTCCTGATAATAATTCACTTCCCCAGTTGTCTAATCCAGCTCCTGAAATATATAATTCTTTTATTGTTGTATCTGGATACATATTAATAAATGCTACTGGAACTTGAATAACATTTGATTGTTCTTCTCCTCCTGTAGTTGTTTCGTCACTTCCACAACCTGTTAGCATAAACATTGATACTGATAAAATTGCTATTAAAGCAATTACTAATAATGATTTTTTGTTTTTTGTCATTTTTTTAATCCCCTTTCATAAATTTACACACATTATAACATATTTCGATAATTTGTCAAACTTTTTTGGGTAAAAAGTATATGTATAATATATATTATATTATATCTTGCATTGTTTCTTTACTTTTTTAAATATTTATTTATTAAAATCATTAATATAGAAAATATAAATATAATTAATGATACTAATTGAGATACTCTTATATTTCCTAGCATTAAACTATCTGTTCTTAAACCTTCAATAAAGAATCTTGCAATAGAATATGTTGCTAAATATATATATGTTAATTGACCTGAATATTTTCTTTTATTTCTTATATTAAATAAAAAAATAAAAAGGAAAAAAGTTACAATTGATTCATACAAAAAAGTAGGATGTACTTCCTTATAAATATCATTTTCTATAATTCCCATTCTAATAAAATTACTAGTTTCTGTTCCATATGCCTCTACATTTATAAAATTTCCCCATCTTCCAATTGCTTGCCCCATAGCAACATATGGCACTACATAATCTAACACATCTAATATATTTATTTTTTTTATTTTGCAATACATTATTATTGTAATTGTTCCTGCAATAATTCCTCCATATATTGCTAATCCTCCATCACGGATATTTAGTATCTTTGTTGGATTAGAAAAATAATAATTGATATTAAAAATTACATAGTATATTCTTGCTCCTATAAAAGCAATAGGTATTGTAAGTATTATTAATAACAATATATCATCAAAATTTATATTGTATTTTTTATCATCTTTATTCATAAGAAAAATAGATAAAGCCATTGCAAATGTTATAAGAATAGCATACCAATATATATTAACTCCAAATAACGAAAAAGCTATTCTGGATATATGCAACTTTAAGTTTAAAGCTGGAAATGTTATTTCATTTATCATATTTATTTTCCTCTTTCTTATAATTTTAATTTACCATATAATAACATATTTTAAATAAAAAAACATCTCATAACTTCATCTTTTTTTGACTTTTGCATATTATAAATATTATATATTAATTTATTTCTGATATTTCATTATCAGATTGGAGGTTTTTATGTGTGGAATTGTTGGAATAGTCAACTATGATAAAGATATTTCTAATCAATATTCAATAATTAGAAATATGAACAGAACTTTAAGTAAACGTGGTCCAGATGAAGAAGGTTTCTTTTTTGAAAAACATGTTAATTTTGGTCAACGTAGATTGATTGTTATAGATCCTGTTCGGAGGAAAGCAACCAATGTCATGTATATATAATGATATTACATATACAATTGTATATAATGGTCAAATATATAATACTAAAGAATTACGTGAAACCTTAGTATCTAATGGATTCAAATTTAAAGGTCATTCAGATACAGAAGTTTTACTTAAGGCTTATATTCATTATGGTTTAGATGTATGTAATCATTTAAATGGTATCTTTGCTTTTGCAATTTGGAATAATAAAACACAAGAATTATTTTTAGCAAGAGATCATTTTGGAATTAAACCGTTATATTATACTTTTTCTAATAATAACTTGATTTTTGCTTCTGAAATTAAAGCAATTCTTGAACATCCAGAAATAACGGCTAGAATTGATGAAACTGGAATTAAAGAATTATTTGGTATAGGTCCTGCTCATAGTCCTGGCAATTGTCCATTTAAAGACATATTCGAATTAGAGCCAGCTCATTTTGCAATATATAATAAAGATACTTTTATAAAAAAGAACTATTGGAAATTAAAAAGCAAGCCTCATACAGATGATTTCGAAACTACTTGTAACACAGTAAAATCATTACTTGAAGATTCTATTGAAAGACAATTAGTTTCTGATGTTCCTTTATGTACTTTACTTTCTGGTGGACTTGATTCTAGCATAATTACAGCATATGCTAGTAACTATTGTAAAAAACATCAAATGCCTACTTTAAATACTTTTTCTGTTGATTATGTTGATAATGACAAGAACTTTGTAAAAAGTGATTTTCAACCTAATAGTGACAAATATTATATAGACTTAATGGTAAATACATTTAAAACAAATCATAAAACAATAGTTATAGATACACCAGAACTAGTAAAAGAACTAGACAATGCATGTATCGCACGTGATTTTCCAGGTATGGCAGATGTAGACTCATCTTTTTTACTATTTTGCAAATATATAAAACCATATGCAACTGTTACACTTTCTGGTGAATGTGCAGATGAAATTTTTGGAGGATACCCTTGGTTCTTTAGAAAAGATTGCTTAGAAAGTAATACTTTTCCTTGGTCTATAGCTATTTCTGAAAGACAAGAATTATTAAATAAAGATATTTCTAAAAAAGTAAATTTAAAAGAATATATTGATTCAAAATATTTTGAAAGTTTAAATAAAGTTGAAATTTTATCAGATGACTCTCCCGAAACTGCAGAGAAAAGAAAGATTTTCTACTTAAATTTAAATTGGTTTATGCAAACTTTATTAGATAGAACAGACAGAATGTCTATGTTTAATGGATTTGAAGTTAGAGTTCCTTTCTGTGATTATAGAATTGTTGAATATGTATGGAATATTCCTTGGGAAATGAAAGCTTATAAAGGCAGAGAAAAAGGTCTTTTAAGGCATGTTATGGAAGGATTCCTTCCAGAGGAAATTATATATAGAAAAAAGAGCCCTTACCCAAAAACTCACAATCCAAATTACTTAACTGCTGTAAAAACAAAATTAAGAAATATTATGGAAGACAAAAATTCTCCTATCAGAAATTTGTTAAACGAAGATTATATAATGGATATTTTAGAAAATGGTGAAAATACATTTAAAAGACCATGGTTTGGTCAGCTTATGACTGGTCCACAATTGATGGCTTATTTGTGCCAAGTTAATATGTGGCTTGAAAAATATCAACCTAAAATTGAATTATAAACATTATAAGGACTAAGATTTATTTAAAACTCTTAGTCCTTATTTACAACTTTTTAAACGATTTTTTGTTTTAATATACCGGTTTGATAAGCTTGTAATAATTTGTTTAAATCATTTATTTGTTCATTTAATTGTTTTCCTATGTCTGTATCTTTTATTCTCTTTCTTTCAACTTTTTCTACTATTTGTACTGAAGAATATAAATCTGTTTCTTGAACAATGGCATCTTCAGTTGAGCTAAATTTTTCATGTGCAGCAAGTACTAATCCATAAGAATTAAATATAAGCGTATATCCAGCAATTCCAGTTGTTTCTTGATATGATTTTGAAAGTCCTCCATCTATCATTAATAATTTTCCAGATGCTTTTATAGGATTTTCACCTTCCTTAAATTTAACTGGCATATGTCCACAAATAATGTGTCCATTATTCTCATTTATACCAAATTCTTTAAGAATCTTTTTACATACCTCTTCGTCTTGTGCAAATTTATAAAATGGATTTTTTATTTCTTTCCAAGTTTCTTTATCATCTATAAAATATCTCTCAAAAGTTTTCATAGAGTCCTTACAAAATATAGGAGAATTTTCTCCACACCATAAGTACCACAAAAAGTCCATACCATTTTGCTTTTCTTCTGAGTTCTCATCTGCAAAATATCCTTGTCTTGCAATTACTTCAATAGCATCAAAGTATTCTTTTCCTTTTAGCATTTTATTATCTACTTTTACTTTTTTGAACTCACCTTTTTCATTCATTAATATACAGCCATGAATTAATAAATTTTCATTATATATTTTATATAAACTTCCTCTTGTATATAAAAATTTGATATGTTTTTGCAATTTTTCGCTATTTTTAAAACAACGTACAAGTTTTTCAATTACATCTTTTTCTCTTTGTGTTAATTCATAAGGATTTTCTTCATTTATAGTTGGAAAATATGTATCTTTTAGTTTATATTCTTTATTTTTTATTTTTACTGTTCCTTCTTTATAATTTATTTTATCTAATAATAATCTATTTTCCATATTATATTCAGGATGATTTTTTATAATTTGAGCTTCTACTTTAAATTGCATTATAGCAACAGCTTTTTGTATCTTTGTTAATAAATCAACATCAGCCTCTGATATTGTAGTATTTTTGGCTACATGTGGTTTAAATTCTTCTGATTTTTCATTTGGATATTCTTCCATTGCAAATTCTGTTATTGTTCTAATATTTATTCCATATCCGTCTTCCAAAATATCTAAATTATTATATCTTGCACATATACGAATAACATTTAAAATACATGCAGGACTTCCACTTGCAGCTCCCATCCAAACTATGTCGTGATTTCCCCATTCTATATCTATTGAATGATATTTTCTAAGTTTCTCCATTATTATGTGTGGTCCTGGTCCTCTATCATATATATCACCAATTATATGTAAATGATCTACTGCTAATCTTTGAATTAATTTGCTTATTGCTATAATAAACGCATCTGCTCTGTCTAAAGAAATTATACTATCTATAATTTGTTCATAGTAATATTCTTTATCACTTTCGTTTGCATTTGTATTTAAAAGTTCTTCTATTATGTATTCATATTCCTTTGGCATAGCTTTCCTAACTTTTGATCTACTATATTTTGAAGAAAGCATCTTGCATACTTCTATTAAATGATATAACGTTATTTTATAGAATTCTTTCAATTCTTTTTCTTCTTTTTTTATAAGTTCTAATTTTTCTTCAGGATAATAAATTAATGTTGCTAATTTTTTTCTCTCACTATGAGTCATTGAATTCTCATATAATTCATCTATTTTAGACTTTATAACACCTGATGCATTTTTTAATATATGTAAAAATGATTCATATTCGCCATGTAAATCACTCAAAAAATGTTCAGTTGCTTTAGGTAAGTTCAAAATTGCCTTTAAATTTATTATTTCTGTACAAACATCTTGTATTGTTGGGAATTCTTTTGCCAACAAAGACAAGTATTTTACTTCTTCATCACTATAATTTTTCATTAAAACACCTCTTATTTTTATTTCTATTAGTTAGATTCAAATTCATCAATAATATTACCAACTAAACTTTCTAATATATTTTCTAAAGTTACTAATCCTTCTAACTTTCCATCTTTATTTAATATAATTGCCATATGTTTCTTATTTATTTGCATATTTCTAAATATATTTTCTATCTTTTCTTCTTTTGTTATATAAATAGGATCTCTTAATATTGCTTCTAAATTCAAACTCTTAATACTATTTTTATCAATTCCATCAATTAATATGTCTTTTACATTAAGAATTCCTATTATATTATCGTTGCTTTTTGAATAAACAGGTATTCTTGTAAATTTGAATTTTTTAATAAATTCTATTATTTCATCAATGTTACTTGAAACATCTACACTTACCACGTTTTCTTTTGGAATCATTATATCTTTTGCTCTTAAATCATCAAATTTAAAAGCATTATATAATAATTTTCTTTCATTTTCATCAAAAATTCCTTGATCTTTTCCCTCTGATATAATTAATTTTATTTCTTTTTCTGTTAACTTTTCTTCTGGCTCATTTTTTATTCCAAATATTTTGGCAAAAAATTCTTCAGAAAAGTTTAAAAATTTCTCAAATATATAGTTTAATTTTGATACTATTAATAAGAAATCTATTGTTTTATATGCCACTTTTTCTGGGTTGTTTCTAGCTATTCTTTTTGGTAGTAATTCACCAAAAACAAGCGTAAAATATGAAAGTACTATTGTAATTATTATAACAGAAAATGTGTATTGTGCATAAACATCGCTTATTCCTATAATTTCCATTTTTTTTGCAATTAAATCTAAAAAGGCTTCCGCTGTAAAAACACTAGCAAATAATTCTGCTAAAGTTATACCAATTCTTGTTGTTCCATATACTCGTAATTTATGGTCTAACATTTCCTTTATCTTTTTAGTTTTTTTGTCTGATTTATTTATACGCTTACTCATTTGATTTATTTTATGTTTGTTCAAATAAGTATATGCCGTATCTACAGCTGAAAAAATTGCTTTAATATAAACAATTATTGCTAAAATTAATAATTTAATAAACATCACTTTTTCGTATAATCAATTATATAGAAATATTAATCTATTTAATCGATTAATCCCTTTCTCCTTATTTTAATTCAAATATAATATTTGCCTTGCCTTTACTTACATTAATATTTGCTATTGCTCCATTTATAATTGTCATAGATGGTCCTTTATGTGAAATATCTGCATCATATATTATTGGAATATTAAGTTTTGAAATTACACTATCTTTTAAGCAATTTTCCATATCATAACCATAGCAAGATGTTTCTATTCCATTTCTTCCAAATATAATTGCTTTTGCATATTTAAAATATTCCATTTCATTTAACTTCCATAAAGTACGTATTAACTCTTCTTTAGATAATTCACAATTATCTAAACAAATAATTATTCCATCATTTTTATATTTTTCATTAAATTCTTTCATTCCGTCATATTTTGTACCTGCAAGTTCTGATATTATATCTAAACATCCAGCAATTATTCTACCTTTTACATTAATATCTTCATTTTGTAATACTTTCCAGCAAACTTTATCTGTTAAATTATACCCTTCTAGTCCAGTAATTCTTTCTGCTCTAATATTTTCATATAGTTCATAATTCTCTTGGTTTATAATATCTCCTTCTAATATTTTCAAATTATCTTTTAAACTTATATGATAATCTTGCATTCCAAAAGATTTAAAATTATTTCCATATATTGTAGCAATATCATATTTTGTAGTTATTGGAAATAATATTGATGTTGGATCTGAAAAACCTTCAACCCATTTAGGATTCTCCATCAAGCTTTCAAAATTGATATATGGTAATATTTCCACCATGAAATCTCCGCCAGAAGCACATAAAATTAACTTCATTTCTTTTTCTTCAAACATTTCATTAAATTCATTTGCTCTTGATACTGCATTACTACTTCTTCCTAAATTTGAGTTATATATATTTTCTGAAAGTTTTACTCTGTATCCTAAATTTTCTAGATTCTTCTTTGCATTTTTTATTCTATTATTTGATTGTTCACAATCTGAACCATCTGATGGTGCTGGAACACCTATATAATCATTTTTATTTAAAAATTGTGGATATATCATTTTTTTCCTCTCTTTATTAAATTAATGTATCATCATTTTCAATCCATTTTTGAACCAATTCTATTCTATATTCTTTTTTTGTATCTCTCATTACAACTTTTTCTATACCTGCATTTATTATCATTCTCTTACATAAAGTACAAGGTTCATTATCTGTTACGTATTCTCCGTTTCTCTTGTTGACACCTACTAAATATAAAGTAGAACCTAACATATCTCTTCTATTTGCACTTATTATTGCGTTTTGTTCACTATGAACAGATCTACATATTTCATATCCAGAACCACTTGGCATATTACTTTCTTTTCTTCTACATACTCCTAAGTCTAAACAATTTTTTCTTCCTCTTGGAGCACCGGTATATCCTGTTGAAATTATTTCATCATTTTTTACGATTACACTTCCATAATTATTTCTTAAACACGTTCCTCTTTCGCATACCATTTCTGCTATATCTAAATAATAATTAATTTTATCTACTCTTTCCATAGAAACCTCTTTTTATTTTAAATTACTTTGCAAATAAATATATCATAAAAGTTTGTTTATTTCAATTTTTTATTAAAAAAAGCAAATAACTTTAATTATAAATTGTTAAGATAAAGTAAACACATTTAAACTTACTCCTCTTGTGGAATTTATCATTAAAGTTACTTGCTTTTTATACATAAGCTATCTAATTTTATTCTAATTATTTATAAAGAATCTATCCAATTATCTATGTCTTTTTCTGATGTAACAAGCTTGTCGCTATAGCTTTCAAACACAATATTCATACCTTCTTCAACATTTGAATTTGGACATAAACTCTTTATTTCTTTAAATGTTTTTCCAAGCCAACCTGCATTAGTTGCAAAAGGTTTTATTGTTTTTCCTTTTAAATCATTTTGTGTTAAAAATGTTCTTATTGCTGGAACTGGTCTATACCACCATACTGGAGTTCCAAGTATTATTTCATCATATTTACTTAAGTCAATATTGATGTCTTCTATTTCTGGTAAATGATTACTTGCTTCACTGTTTTGCTCGTCATCTACTACAGCTTGATAATCATCAGAATATGGTATTTTTGTTTTTATTTCTAAAATATCACAATTTAATTTATCTTTAATTTTATTAGCTATTGTTCTTGTATTGTTTGTATATGAAAAATATACTATTAGTTTATTCATATTAATGTCCTCCTATTTTTAATCTTCTTCCATAAAATCTTTTCTTTTTCCCGCTTCTATTTCATTATATAATCCTATTTTATAATCTAATTTTTCTAGTGTTTTTCTTATTTCTTCTTGCTTTTTCATTAAAACTTCTCTTTGCTCTAATAACAATTCTTTTCTTTTTGAAACCGTATTTTTTCCTTGTTTAAATAAATCCATATAAGTAATTAAAACTTCTACAGGCATTCCAGCAGATCTCATACATTTTATAAATTCTATCCATTTACATGATTTTTCATCAAAGTTCCTTATTCCAGATTTTGTTCTTGGAACTTCAGGTAATAATCCTATTTTTTCGTAGTATCTTAATGTATCTTGTGTTAAATTATATTTTTTACTTACTTCTGCTATTGTCATTATTTTTACCCCTTCTATTTTAATAATTCTTCTACACTTTTTTCTATTTTTTCTGGAGTTAAACCTAAATTTTCTAACAACTCATTTGGATCATATCTATCATAAAATTCTTTATTCATTCCAAGATTTTTTACTTTTATATTATCTAATCCATAAAAATTAGAAATCATTTCGCCAAATCCTCCACTAACAATTCCATCTTCTAAAGTAATTATTAATTCATGATTTGCTTTTAAACTATCTAATTTTTCTTTATCTACACCTGTTAAAAATCTTGGATTTATTAAAGTTGGTTTAAAGCCTAATTTTTCTTCTATTAACTTTACAGCTTTTTCTCCTATTTGATAAAAATCTCCTGCTGGTATTATTGCAACTTTTTCTCCAAGTTGTTCTATTTTATATTTATTAATACTGTTTGTATAATCTGTTTCAGTATCTCTTTCATCATCAATAACACCATTTCCAGGAATTAATATCATTACTGGATGCTCTTTTTGCTCAATAGACCAGTTAAGCATTGTCATATATTCTTTTTTATTTGTTGGAGCTAATATTACTAAATTAGGTATGTTTTTAAATGCAGATATTGCAAATATTCCTAAATGTGTTACATCGTTTAAACCTGTAACAGATGTATACCCTAATAGTATTGTAGCAGGATTATTATTTATACACAAATCCTGTGACACTTGATCATATGTTCTTTGAATAAATGTTGCATTTGTTCCAAATACTGGTTTTCCTCCGTTTTTAGCAATTCCAGAAATCATGGCTACTGCATGTTCTTCAGCTATACCTACATCTACAAATTGTTTGCCTGCCTTTTCTCTTTTTTCTTTAGTGAATCCAAAACTAGTTGGAACACCTGCTGCAACTGCAACTACTGTTTTGTCATTTTGCATTTTTTCTAATAATAAATCAGATGTTAAACTTAAATAATTTTCCCCATTACCAAAATCAATTGATGGGATTCCAGTATCTTTGTTAAAAGGTAATGCCCAATGCCAATTTTCTTTATTTTCTTCTGCTAATTTATATCCTTTTCCTTTTTGAGTATTTATATGAACAACTATTGGATGATCAATATCTTTTACTTTTTTAAATACTTCTATTAATTTTTCTATGTTGTTTCCTTCTTTTTCATAAATATAATCTAATCCCATAGCAGTAAATATATTTGTTTTTGCGACTCCATTTCCATCTCTTAATTCTTTTAAATTTTTATATAATCCACCATGATTTTCAGCAATAGATTGTTGATTATCATTAACTACAATAATAAAATTTGAGTTTAATTCTGAGCCTGCAAAGTCAAGTCCTTCTAGTGCTTCTCCTCCACTTAAAGATCCATCTCCTATTACTGCTATAATATTTTCTTTATCTTCTTTTAAATCTCTAGCTTTAGCAAGTCCACTAGCTAGTGATATAGATGTTGAAGTATGTCCTATTGTAAAGAAATCGTGTTCTGATTCTTCAGGATTTGAATATCCTGATACATCATGAAAATGTTCTTCTTCAATATATCCGGCTTTTCTTCCTGTTAACATTTTATGAGGATATGTTTGATGTGACACATCAAATACAAATTTATCTACAGGAGAATTAAAAACATAATGTAAAGCAATTGTTGCTTCTACAAAACCAAAATTTGGTCCAAAATGTCCTCCTATTTTTGTTAATCTATTAAATAATCCCTCTCTTATTTCCTCTGCTAAGGTGTTTAATTCCTCCATAGATAATTCTTTTAAATCTTTAGGTTCATTAATTTTATTTAAAACTTTTAACATTCTAATACCTCCCTATATATTTATAAATATTATATATCACTTAGAGTTAGCTCTAAGTCAATAGTTTTTTTATATTTTTTAGTAAATTTTCTGTGCAATGTAATATAATAGGAAAGTTGCATGACTTTACTATTATAAAATTAATATTGCCACTATGAACAATAATTACTCTATAATTCATAATGGCAATTCCATTCCTATTAAATTCCTTTAAAATTTTTTGCTTTGCTTTCTATTTCTTGTAATTCAAATCTATATTTTTGCTTAACATTTGGATATTTTTCATGATCAACTTCACTTAAAAACATCTTAAGTGGTCTAATCCATAAACTTCCATCATCATATAATTTTCTGTAAATAACACATTTTTCTTTAGTTTCAGAATCGTTTGCTACATCAACTACTAAATAATAATCTCCTTTAAAATGCCTATAAACTCTATTAATTTTTAATTCTTCCATATATATTTTCTCCTTCTTTATTTAATAAATTTTCAACTATTTCAGAAACACTACTTACTTCATTTTTAGCAACTTTTTTTAAATCCTCTATAGACTCTTTCATACAATATCCATTAAACTTTTTAACCATTTCTATATCACTATAGCCATCACCAACAGTAAAAACATTATTTTCACTAATGTTTAAATCTTGAACTATTTCCTCTATTGCCAATGATTTATCTGTTTCATTTGATATGATTTCTATAGACTTTAAATTACTAACTAAATAAGAATTTATATATTTACTATATTTTTCTTTCATTCTACTATTTATTCTTATAGCATCATTAGTTTCATTATATTTTACATGTATTTTAGTTAAATTTTGATGTTCAAAATCAACTCTGCTTTCAAGTTTATTACAACAAAAAATTTCAATTGCTTTCTCAAGCTCTAAATCTTTCTTTAATTCACTTACAATATCATTATTAATAACATAATTATGCATCACATTATCATGTGAATCTAATGTTGTAGCACCATGATTAATTGTTAAATAATCATATTTTATATTATATAAACTTTTTTTATTATTAAAATCAAGATAACTTCTACCTGTTGCAATTATAAATATATTTTCTTTTTCTCTAAATAGTTCTATTGCTTTTTTGTTTTTTTCAATATCTTCATCATTTAAATAAAATGTTTGATCATAGTCACTAACAAGTATATTTTTTCCCATATTTTTCTTCCTTTCTATAATATATCAAAATTTCTTAAATATCTTGATTATTATCATTTGTAATATCTCCATTTCCACTTACAGGAATTGTATCTCCCAAATAAGTTGGTTTTGGTTTAAATATACATTTTACAAAATCTTTATCTCTTGCTAATATTTCTCTTAGTTCTCTGTAAGCTGCTCCTACATATTGTCTTGGATCAGCTCCTACTCCATAAGCTTCAATTCCTAATTGATTTGCAATATATAGTGCTCTATATAAATGATATTTCTGAGTAACTATAACTATTTTCTTTGCTTTAAAAATATCTCTAGCTCTGTATATACTTTCATAAGTAGAAAATCCCGCATGATCCATAAAAATATTCTCTGATGGAATACCTTTTTCTATCGCATAATTTTTCATTATATTCACTTCATCATATTCTTTTCTACCATGATCTCCACTCATTATTATTTTATCTGATACATTATTCTGATATAATTTAATTCCTTCTAATAATCTATCTTCTAGCATAGGGCTGGGTTTATCTCCCCATATTCCAGCTCCCAAGATAATTATACAATCTACATCAGATAATTTTGCACAATTATTTTCGTTAATAATCTGTTTACTTGTGGACTTTTTCACATATAAATTTATTCCTAATACAATTATTACTATTATAATAATGATTGTTATTCCATATTTTAATATTTTTTTCATTTACTCTCCATATTCTTATATATAATCTTGAAACATTATCTTATTTAAAAATAACTATTATATACATCTCATAAATATTTAAAATAAGTTAGCAATATAAATATTTTATATCATTTTTTTAGAAAAAAGTAAATTATATTTTATCTATATCTATCCCTAATTTTCTATAATTGTCATTAATTTTAGTCATATCTCTATATCTTCCTTTTGTTAGTTCACATCTATAATTTTCTTTTTCTATATTTTTATATTCGTCTTCTAACTCTTTTTCTATATCATATGGAACTTTTACAAATTGAAATGATATCTCCGAATTATATTCTTTACTTCCATATTCCCCTTCAATAATTAAATAATATGCTTTAGTTGTTTCAAGCACATTACTATCTTTACTTTCATTTCTTATTACGTCAAATGAATTTCCTACACTTCCTACATTTATTAGTGTTTTATTATATATTTTATCCATATATGGATGATGAATATGCCCATATATTACAACATCTGCAACTTTGTTAGATATTGTATATTCACTTGGCAAAAACATTTCATATTTTGTTTCTATATCATTAATATTTAAGACCGCTTTGTTATTTGCTTTGTTTGTTGCATGAAACAATCTAACTAAACTTCCACTCATATAGAATTCACAAGAAAATGGCAAATTTAGTAAATAATTTCTATCTTCTTCAGTAATTAAAGATTGATTCCATTTTATTCTTTTCTGTTCTTGTTCGGGTAGTTTTTCCAGATTTTCATGTTCTTTTGAAAAATATTGGTCTGTATTTCCTTGAATTACTATATCACATTTTTCTTTTATTAGTTTTATACATTCTTTTGAGTGTATTCCTTTTGCAATTATATCTCCTAAACATATTATCTTATCAACATGTTTTTTGTTAATATCTTCAAATGTTGCTTTAAGTGCTTCTAAATTTCCATGTATATCTGAAATAATAGCTATTTTCATATAATCCATACCTCTTTTCTTGTTACTTAGTTTATATCACACCTTCATTAATTTTACAATGGAACCAGCAATATCTTCCAACATATTTATTACATATAATTCAGAATTTAGCATTTACTTTTTGACATTATATTTGTATTAATTTGGTAAAATATATAATTTTAAAACAGTTTTTTAGAAAATCTTCACAGCATTTGCTTAGTTACCACAAAATTTTCACCTTAAAAAAATAAGCATCAGCACATATCTACTGACACTTACCACTTAAGCAATTACTTTAACTTTTATTCTCCTAAATTTTGATGTTTTTCTTTACCAAATCTGCCTTTTGGTTCAAAAGTTATAATCTCTGAAACTATATTAAAATTAAGTATTACTTGTCTTGTTTTAGTTGTAGCACTGATACACACTCGACGTGGCTCGGACACCTTCTGTAGATAGTTTTCTCTAGCCTCGTATGATGACTGTTGATTTTTATTATTTTGAGTTTCCGAGATTTTCTCGGTAACTGAATTCATGTCCTCTTCACACTTGATTTCGTTGCCACTTTTTAGGATAAAAGTTATTACTCTTGGATTTGCTTTTCCTTTGCTACCCTTTTCTCCTATTATAACTTTTTCTATCATTAATT
Organism: uncultured Clostridia bacterium; assembly: GCA_934167495.1. GTDB lineage: Bacteria > Bacillota > Clostridia > TANB77 > CAG-508 > CAKPKP01. The sequence goes on from CAKPKP010000004.1 coordinate 123,502, forward strand.
CAAAGACATCTTTATCAAAATTTGGCATAATTTCATTGTCCTTAAATAATGTTTTAAATTTGTTTAATCCTTGATTTAAACTCATTGAATCTTCTATTTCTAATTGTAAGTGTTCTTGCTCTTTTGTTATCTTATTGATTTTGTTTTGCAGTTTTGCTTTCTTTTCCTGTAATGTTTCTGTTGATATTGTTCCATTTAAGTTTAAATCAATTAATTTATCTATTTTTTCTTTTAAAATTTGTTTTTGTTCCTCTAGTCTTTTAATAGAACTTTCGTTACTTTCTTCTTGTATTATTTCTTCCATCTCATTTAAGAATGTTTGTATTAGTTCTTTGTTACTGTCGCATAGTAGTTTATAACTTTGTGTGAAAGCCTCTTCTATAATACTTTCTTTAATAGCTTTACAATGTGGGCAATTTTCTTTTCCGTGTTTTACAAATTCCATACAATGCCAAACTGTAATACTATTTTTAGTTCCAGAGTGCCAATTTCTTCTTGTTAATAAACTACCGCAAAAGCCACAATATAGTCTACTACTAAAAGGATATTTTCTACTAAAATTACCTTTTCTTCTGCCTGTGCCTCGTACTCCTCCTCGTTTTTGTAAAATTTCTTGTGCTTGATTAAACATTCTTTCAGATATAATCGGCTCATGATGTTCTTGCATATAATACATGTTTTCTTCTCCCATATTTACTACTCTTCTATGAGATATTGGATCTGTTGTATATGTTTTCCCTTGTAAGACATCTCCTTTGTATTTTTCGTTTTTTAAGATACCTCTTATAGTTGATTCGTGCCATTTCTTTTTGCCTGTTGGAGTTCTGTATTTCATAGTTGTTAGCTCTTTTGCAATAGTTGTGCAACCTACTCCTTGGCAGTATCTTTCAAAAATATATTTTACTATTTCTGCCTCTTCATAATTTACTGATATTTGCTTTGATTCTTTATCATATACATATCCTAGACATCCGTTATATCCAATTAGTTCTCCTCTTTTTAGTTTCATCTGCAAGCCTAATTTTACATGTGAAGAAATATTTTCGCTTTCTTGTTGTGCCATTGCACTTAATACTGTTAGCATTATTTCTCCAGATATTTCTAAAGTATTAATTCTTTCTTCTTCAAAATAAATTGCAATTCCTTTTTCTTTTAATGCTCTTACATATTTTAATGTATCGACTGTGTTTCTTCCAAATCTTGATATTGATTTTGTTATTATCATATCAAATTTGTTTTGTGTTGCATCTTGCATCATTTTCATGAAGCCATCCCTTTTATAGTCTAATGTTCCTGTTATTCCTTCATCTGCATAAATGCCAACATATAGCCAATCACTATTGCTTTTTATTTTTTCTTCATAATACTTTAGTTGAGAATTATAACTGTTCAATTGTTCTTCTTTTTCTGTACTTACTCTTGCATAGGCACATACTCTTAAATTTCCTTTTATTTCTTCTCCTGTCGTTCTATTAATTCGACCTTTTTTCTTCTCTATAACTTGTACTTTCAAATTTAACCTTCCTTTCTCAAGTTTAGAAAATCTTTATGTGCTTATTATACATCAAAATATTAATTTTTCAAATACCTATATGTGTTAAATTGTATTCTTGTAAAATTTTTTGTTTTAACTCTTTATATTTATCTTTTTTAATTAAATTTGCATCAAAAGTTTTGTTTAATATTGCTATTTTAACACTACAATTAAAGATATTTTCATTTAATTTAATATTTTTCGTATTATCAAAATTGATTTCGTATAACATAAAAATCCTTCTCCTCTTAGTTACGCATACTTTATCTGTAATCTCTAAAGCTCAACAGCTAAAGCATCCTTGCTTGAATTAAATTTCAAAAAAGGCAACAGAAAAAGCCAGCCGCGCTAGCTTCGACTGACTTACTTTACATTTTTTGATAATACGATTATATTATTATGTTTTTCTAAAATCAATTCCGTTTTATTTCCCTTTTTTCTATTAAATTTTTGATTCTTACTATTTTATAGTACGAGTACACCGAGTGAACTGAAATAATTATAAATTTTATTTTAGATTTTATTAAATTTTATTTCTTAATTTTTATTTACTGCTTTTAGTTCACCCGGTGTACTAAATTAAACTCTCCTACAAAAATTTATTAGCTTTTTATTATTTTAACGAAGAATAGCGGGTTTGAGCCAGTTCACTCGGTGTATTTTTACATCATTTTTACATCACTTTTTATCTCTTTGATTAATACTAGAAGGCTTGCCCTTCTATGTGTGATTGCATTGCGTTAAGCATGCTTTCCTGCCTTTAGTTTTTTTCACTTTAATTAGTTTTATATCCACCATATTTATATTATTATTCCTCTAATATTCCATCTACTAATTTTTTCAGTTCCTCTCTGTTTGGTAAGTACAATTCATATTTAGACACAAATAAATTACTATCCATCCCATAAGTAGCATATTCTACTAATAATTCATCTTTGTTTCTTGTTAATATTATTCCGATAGGTGGATTATCATCTAGCATATTCTCTTCCTTAGCAAAGTATCCCATATACATATTCATTTGACCAACATCTTCATGTTGAACAGAATTTATTTTTAAGTCTATTAATACAAAACATTTTAAAATTCTATGGTAAAAAACTAAATCGCAATGATAATGTCTATTATTTACAAGTATTGGATATTGCCTTCCAACAAAAGTAAATCCTTTTCCTAATTCCATTAAAAATTTTTGTAAATTATCAATAATTTTTTCTTCTAATTCACTTTCTTCATAAATAGCTTTGTCTGGCATATTTAAAAATTCCAATGTATATGTATCTTTTATTATATCTTCTGGTTTTTGAATCTGTATTCCTTCTCTTGATAAATCTAATATTCCTTGCTTATCTTTACTTGTTGCCAATCTTAAAAACAAAGAACTATTCATTTGTCTTTTTAAAGTTTCTATATTCCAATTCTCATTTTCAATTTGCTTTTCATAAAAACTTCTTTCTAATTCGTCATCCAACTTTATCAACTCGCAAAAATGAGACCAACTCAATTTGTCAGATATGTTCTGACAAATTGGATAATATTTATAGAATTTTCTCATATTATTTAAATTTGGTCTACTATATCCTCTTCCAAACCTTAATTTTAAATCTTTTGATAAATTTGTTAATAGTGCTTCTCCATATTTTGCTTTAAAAGATCCACCTTGTTCAAATTCAACAATATATTTTCCTATATTCCAGTATGCTTGTACCATATTTGTATTTACAGATTTGGCTATGTTATATTTGGCTTCTTTTACAATTTGTTCGATTCTTTCTATTAATTTTATATATTCTGAATTTTCCGTTAAGTCGTTCATATATAAAAACCTCCTTCAAAATTTGTCAGAAGTCATCTGACAAATTTAACTATCTTATTATTAAAGATTTCTTTATTTTATCCAATATGTCTTGATTTACATACATAGTATAGATATTTTTAATAATTCCATTATTAGCTTTATCTTTAATATTATAAATTTTGTTATACACAATAATTGCAAATTTATTTTCAAACATTATAATATCTTCTAGTATTTCTTCAACTTCCACTATATTAATATTATATTTTCTTAACTCTTTTATTCTATCAACATATCTTTTATTATTATTTTTTACACATATAATATTAATTTCTTGTTTGTTACTTCCTAATTTCTTTAAAGTACAAAAAATTTCTTCATCAAAAATTATAGGAATTAGATTTTTAATTTGAATATGTATTGTTCCTTTAAAATTACTTAGTTCATCAATAAGCAAACTCTTATACTCTTCATCTAAAAGAAATCTATTTGTATAATACTCTCCCATTATTTTGCTTTCTAGTGTTTCATTTCTTTCTTCTCTATATTTATCTATATCTTCTTCTAGGATACTTTTATTTAATTCTAATTCACATTTATCAACTAAATAATTAATATTATTGCTAGAATTGTCTTTTATATATTTTACGTCTAATAAGCTTGAATTAACTGAATACTGATTATATATTTCATTTAAATATATTTCTTCTTTTTCACTATTCATATCATCTATCCTACATACTATAGTTTCATCCTTATAATACAAAAATACCTTTTTACAGTCATATATAATTCTATTTTTATTAATGCTAACAATATCTTGTAATTCTGAAATTGCTTCTGTCATATAATGTTTAGTTTCCATATATTGTCTTTGTAGATTTTTTTGTTCTTCTTTATAAATCTGATTAATCTCATCAAATCTTTGTAATATTTTTTCTTCAGTTATATCTTCTTTTTCTTTCAGACTACGGTTAATTTTAAAACTTGTATTATATGTTTCATCATTTAAACCTAGTTTATTAGTTATACTATTTATTGAAATATCTTTTAAGATATCTTCTTTTATTTTCACTAATTTCATTCTTTCTAATGCGTCTTTGCCTTTTTTAGTAACTTTTATATTAGAACCAATATCATAAATCAAGTTTTGCATGCTCATTCCAGATAATGTTTCTTCTATTATCCTCTCTTCAAGTCCCATAATATTAGATAATTCGCTAATCATTTCTATTCCATTATCCACAAGTTTCAAAATAGTTCTATAAGTTATTGGCAACTCTTCTATTTCTTTTTTCAATATATTCATATCAATTATATGTATTGGTATTCCTAAATTAATTGATTTAATATATTCTGCATCTTCTTCATAATATGGTTTGTTTTCTATGATATTTTCAATCAATTTATTTTTCATCTTCCACCTCATAATCTACTATCAAACATTTTTCGTTATGATTCTTTATATATTTAATAATATCTGGAAACTTATTATTATCTATTTGCTCTGAATTTACAAATTCTATATCTCCAATAATTATTAACAATCTCTTTGCTCTAGAAAACATTACATTTACTCTTTCCTGTTGTTTAATAAATCCTACTTTCCCTTCTTTGTTACTTCTTACATTACTATAAATTATAATATCTTTTTCACTTCCCTGAAAAGCATCCACTGTATTTATCTCTACATTTGATTTATTTATATTATTAAAATTCAATTTATTTACTTCCCTTTGCAAATATCTTCTTTGAGCACTATATGGAGTTATTACTCCTATTGTATATTCACTAATATTTTTCTCTTGATCCAATTTTTTTAATTGTCTTAATAATATTTCAATCTCTAATTTGTTTTCATAACTTAAATCTTTGTTTTTTTCATAT
>CAKPKP010000005.1 GCA_934167495.1 uncultured Clostridia bacterium
AAATAGAAAATTATTAAAAATATATAAAAAAAGACTGCTGAACAAAATATTTTTAATATACTTTGTCAACAGTCTGACGCTTAATACATAAAATGTATCAAGCGCCAATTTTTTAGTTCACTTTCTTACAATTAATTTTTACCATCATTGGATTAAATTTTGATTTTTCAAAATTAGGCATTACTTCGTTTTGTATAAAGTCTTTTTCATCTTGGCAAGAATCTGCAAAAAAGTAGATTCCAACAATAGTATTGCTGAAGTTGCTTCTTATAAGACCTACATTTGAAGTATACCACCCAAATTGATTCTGATTTCTTTTTATAACATTGCTATTATAAAAGCATCTTGCAATTATGTCTTTGTAAATTGTAACAACCATGTGATTTTTCTCGTTTTTCTTCAGTAACCTTTTTAACCGCCTAACTACGAATTCCATTTGTGAACTAAAGCCTCCTAAAAATTTTTTTAAGATTGTCTAACCCAAAGGTTAATAATAAATAGACAACTTATTCATTAAACCATATACATTTAATAATTGCAATACTTTTTTAACTATTTTCCATTTTCTAATTCTTTATATCTTTTAATTTTCATTGTAGAGCTTTTGGCAAATTCTCCCTCTTTTATTTCCAATTGTTTTACAGCTTTAAATGCTTCTAATTTTTTGTTTTCTTCTTTTATTTTCTTCCAAATAATATCATAAATTTCTTCTTTTGTTTTCTCTCCATATAACTCTTTTATTTTTTCATAATCTGGTATTACTCTTGCTGTAATAATTAGTTCTTTTTCTTCTTTTTTACTGTCTTTTTCTGGTTTCTTTCCATAAACCATACATTCTTTAATTTCATCTACTTTGTTTAATAAAATTTCTATTTCTTCTGGATATATATTTTTACCATTTTGTGTAACTATTACATTTTTACTTCTACCTGTTATAAAAATATAACCGTCTTCATTTATATATCCTATATCTCCTGAATGAAAGTAACCATCTTTATCTATTACTTTTTTTGTTTCTTCTTCATTTTCATAGTATCCAATCATTAATGTAGGAGTTTTTATTAAAATTTCTCCTTCTCCATTCTCATTTGGATTTTCTATTTTTATATCAGCTTGAACAATAGGTTTTCCAACTGAACCTACACAAGTTTTATATTCAGGTGTTAATGCTGAAATTGGAGCTGTTTCTGTTAATCCATATCCTTGTAAAAATGTTATTCCAATTCCTTCAAGCCATTCTCCTACTTTCTTATCTATTGGGGCTGCAGCACTTACGATTATTCTTAATTTTCCACCTAAATTATCATATATATCTTTAAATACTTTTCTTTTTATATCAATTCCAGCAACTCTTAAAGCATTTGTAACACCTATCATAGATTTTACAATTTTATCTTTTTTACTTTCAACTATTTTTTCATTTATTTTCTTATATAAACTTTCAACTAATAACGGTACTGTTAATATTGCTGTTGGATTTGATTCTTGAATATTTGGCACAATATATCTTAATCCTTCGCACACAGCAATTGAAGCTCCTTGAGAAATTGGATATAAAAATCCTATAGTTGATTCATAACAATGATGTAAAGGTAATACTGAAAACATTCTATCTGTTGGATATAATTTTACATATGCTGTAACAGCATTAATATTCTCAGCTAAGTTTCTATTATTTAACATTACACCTTTTGCATTTGATGTAGTTCCAGATGTAAAGAATAATATTTTAAATTCTTCTGGGTCTATTTCAATTTTATCAAATTCATTATTTCCAGAGTTAATTAATTCTTTACCAACATTTATTAAATAATTTAATCCTACATCTTTATTTTCTAAAGCTTTATCTGAATTCATTTCTATAAAATATTCTATTTCTGGTATCTTTTCTTTTATTTCTTTAATTTCTTTTGATTTTTTCGTTGAATATATAATTGCTGAAGCTTTTGAACGTCTAACAATATTTTCTAATTCGTTTACAGGTAATTCTCTATCTGTTGGAACTGCTATTCCAACACCACAAAGCATTGCCATATAAGAAACATACCAGCCATATTGTGTTTCTCCTACAATAATCACTCTTTTATTTTTTAACTTTAATTTTTCTATTAAAGTTGTTCCCAAAGCCCATACATCATTTTTAAATTCTTGATATGTAGTTACTTTATATGGCTCTTTATGAGATGGCTTTTCTAATATACAATCTTCATTTGGATATTTTTTAGTGCTTTCTAAAAATACCTCTTTTATAGTTTTATAATGTGTACTATCTTCATATGGTGTATTTCTTTTTTGTTTTATATTCTTTTTTTGTAATTTTTCATAATCTATTTCTTCAAGCTCTTCAATTTCGTTCATCTTCATTTTTTTAAATTTCATTTTTGGTATTTTAAAATTTGTTATACTCATACTTAATTACTCCATTTTCTTAAAAATTTATATGGATTATATCACATTTTTTCTTTTGAAACAAATTTTATACTATTCAGTCAGTTTTGAATTTATATTAGTTATTTGTTTCGATTTTTCTCATTTCTACATTTCTTTTTATTTTAGATGTAGTTGTTTTTTCCATAGGTTCTGTTGTCATTACTATTTTCTTTACATGCTTATAATTAGCAAGATTTGCATTTACATTTTCTTTTATATCATTCATTATTTTGTTTTGAATTGCTGTTTCATCTTTTAAATTAATATCTGCATATTCTTTTTCAAATTCTTTTTCATCATAAACAATTTTTGCTTCCAATAAAGTATCTGTTTTGGTGCTATTTCTTGCAAATAGCATACTTTCCAAAACATATGGTATTTTATTTATTAAGCCTTCAATTTCATTTGGATATACATTCTTTCCGTTCTTTAATACTATAATATCACTTTTTCTTCCTGTTAAATGTAAAAATCCATCTTCATCAAAATAACCATAATCTCCTGTTTTAAACCATCCATCTTTATCTATTGCTTTGTCTGTTAACTCTTGATTTTCATAATATCCAAGCATTATACTTGCACCTTTTGCACAAATCTCTCCAGTGCCTTCTATATTTTTATCAATGATTTTCATTTCTAGTGCTGGAAAACAAATTCCAACAGTTCCTGATTTATGATATTTATCTGTTTCTGCTGTTAATATTGGAGATGTTTCTGTTAATCCATATCCTTGAACAGAATCTATTCCAAGATTATAATAACCTTGTATTGTTTCTTTTTCCATTTGAGCAGCACCATAATAAATAATTCTAATATGTTCTCCTAAATTTTCTCTTACTTTTTTAAATATTTTCTTTCTTGCATCTATATGTAATTTCAATAAAAAGTTAGAAATTTTAACACCCTTTTCAAATTTATCTTTTTGCCCAGATTCTTCTATTCCTTTTTTTACTTTTTTGTATATAGCCTCTAATAAAGCTGGTACTGCAACAATTATTGTTACATCATACTCTTTTAAATTCTTAGCGTAATATTTAAGTCCATCACAAAAAGCAATACATACTCCACTATAAAATCCATATAAAAATGAAATTGTACATTCAAAAGTATGATGAAGTGGTAATATAGAAAGTATTGTGTCTGTGTCATACATTTTTGAATAAGTTGCCATATCTTCTACATTTACACATATATTTTTTTGTGAAAGCATTACACCTTTAGCTTCTGCAGTTGTTCCAGAAGTAAATAATAATACTGCCATTTTATTTTCATCAATTTCTATATTATCGTATTTATTATCTCCATTATTTATTTGATTTTGACCTTCTGCTTTAACATTACCCCAATATTCAATATCATTATCATTTATTTCATCCATACAAATTATTGTTTTTAATTCGTTATCATTAGCATTTTTCATTTTCTTTAAAGATTCTACGTATTTTTTATCACATACTATAACATCTGCTCCGCTTCTTCTTATTAAATTTTCAATTTCTCTTTCAGGTAATAATTTATCAAGCGGAACTATTACTAATCCAGCAGTTGTCGTACCTAAATATGTCATACACCATTCATATCTGTTTTCTCCAATTACAGCTACTTTCTTTGCATTCCTATTTAGCATTGCTGTTCCAAAAGCTTTCATATCTTTTCCAGCATCTTTATATGTTTTTCTTATTATCTCTTTATCGTTTGGATTATTTTTATATTTATATGCAATATGTTCAGAATAATGTTCAATACTAAAAAAAGCTAATTCTCTAAAATTATTTACTTTTCTAGATTTATATACTCTTCTATCTATTTTTTTGGAATTTCTCATTTTTTCAATATCTTGATTTGAATAATTCATTTTTATCCTCCATTTTAATTATATTAGCAATAGCTGAGTTTAAAACATTTTAATATGTTCATTATAATATCATATTTTAAAAAATTGAACAAGTGGAAAGTCTTTTGGTTCTCGTGTGAAAATTTATGAAATAAATTTTCTGTGCAATGTAATTTTATATAATAGGATTTTCGAAAAAAATTTCCTATTATATAAAAAAAGCTACTTTACTATTTGTTATAATAAAGTAACTTTTTACATTTATATTAATTAATTATTATTCTTCTTTTCCATATTTTTCATCATATTCTTTTTGGGCTCTTACTGCTTCTAGAAATGCTACTTTTGCTTCCTCTGCTGCTAACAAAGCTACCGCTACTGATTGTTCAGCATACTCTAATTCATTATCTATATATTTAGATAACTTTTCTTTATTATATGCTTCCTTTTTTTCTTCTATGCTTTCTTTTGCTGCTTTAAAGTTCATTTGTGCTTTTATTAACTCACTTGATATTTTGCTTTTTCCTCTTTCTACAGCAATTCTGCATTGTTCTTTTGTTGCTTCTAAACTACTTTGAGCTTCTTCTATTTTTTCATTTAAAGTATCTTTTGCTTCCATTCCAGCAATTACAACTGTATCTGTACTGTCCTTTATTTTAGCATTCAATTCTTTCATTTTTTCATTAAATTCATTGATTTTTTTGTTTCTTTCTTCACTATTCATAATATAAATACCTCCATTTTCTTTTGCTAACAATTATACAAAACAAATATTACATATTAATTTTGTATAATTATATTTATCATTCATTTATGAATTTCTTATGAAATATTCATGAATTATTTATACCCATAAAATTGTGAATATATTATTATTTTTTCTCTTTATTACGTTTATCTTGAATAATTTCCATTTCTTTTTCAGTAATTAATGTAACATTGTTTTCTTTTGCCCATGCAACGCAACCTTTTAATACAGTACTTAAAAATACTCTTGGTACTTTTATTAATTTTGCACATGCTTCATCTGTAAATTTTACTTCAGGATCAATTCTTGAAGCTGCATATTTTACTGTATCAAGACTAATACCTTTATTAGCTGGGATTGGTTCTGAAATAGGTCTCTTAAATCTTGTATACCAAAAATTTTTATTATCTCTATATCCATAATCTACTGGAACTTGAGGAAAATTGTATGAATTAACTCCATTTATAATGGCATCATAATATTTTGGTTTCATTAATATATGATCAATTTTTAAAATAAAATGTGCTCCATATTGACTTGTTATTCCATTAAATTGATGATATGGAGGCAAATATTCGTCTTTAACTACATCATTCTCAGCTCCATCTAATTCTTTTACCCATGTACATTCAAAAACTTGAAAAGCTTCTTGAATTATTTTTGGATATTGTTCACTTGGATTTTCTCTTGCTCTTTTTCCATCTACTAAATTGAAAATACAATTTTTCATTTTTTCTTCTGTAGTTTCTCCTGGATATCCTAATCTTACCGCTTCTTTAAAATATTTTCTTTTATCTGTTATAAAATTAATAGAACATTTCCCTGTTCTTAAAATATTTTTTGCAGTATTTGAACTATTTCTACAACAAAGTACCATTGCATAATAATCTTTTCCAGCAATGTAATATGGAAAACATAATGAATATGAACCTAAATTAGTTTCTCCTGATTCACTTAATGTTCCTATTTCAGTTGTTGGCATTGGGAAGAAACTTGATGTTTGATAAAAATTATCAACTATTCTTAAATCTTTAAATCCATTTAACTCTTCTATTTTCTTTTCCATTTAATCAATCCTTTCTTTTGTTTTATTATATTTTATTTATATCACAATGAGAATTAATTATCAATTTTTTAATTAATTATTTTAATGATATGCTATTATTTATTACCATTGTACTATACATAAATAATATATCTTTTCCTTCAAAATCTATATAATCTGATAATATTTTTGGTGATATATATCTAGTATCTATCATTGTAATTTTGCTATATTCTGAAACTAATAATGGAATTAAACTGCTAGCATAAGAATCTCTAAATACTATTAATTCTTTTTCTGTTCTAGATTTATCATTTTCAATTGTTAATAGTGAAACTGCTCCTGATAAATATATATCATATTTGTCAAAACTGTTTTGTTTATCTAAGTTATATATTTTTGTTTGTTTCATATTTTCATAATTATATACTCTACAATTTTCCAATATATCATTATTTAATATTTTTATTTCATCGCTTTTAGTTTCTATAGGTAACTGCCCTGAATATACTCCTTTAAAATCTACAACCTTTATAGTTTCATATTCTGTATTTATACTTATTCCCATTGATTCACCTATTTTTTTAGCTACTTTTATTAAATTTTCTTGTTTCCAATGTGTATCTGTTTTATAATAGTCATCCAAATTTAATATGTCACAAATTTCTATGTATTTTGCAAATTCTAAATTTTCCTGCATACTACTTTTTATTTCATTATAATCTATTTTTAAATTATCTTCATTTACAAAATAATTTTTATCTGGAATAATAGTAAAATATATATTATTTTGCTCTGTTAAATAGTCATTTTTTATTTGCTTTATTTTATTTATTAAATTAAAAACCGAATTTTTATCTAATGGATAATTTTGTTCTATTATATAATCATTATATTTATATAGCTTATTATAATCTTTCTTTTTTAAAACATTAAATTCCATTCCTATTTTCAATCTTCTAAACTCTTCTCTTTTTATAAATTGGTCTGTTAAATATTTATCCATTTTATCAAAAAAAGTTCCATTAAATAATTTGGTAATTGAAAATGCTGGAAATTGTTCTAGTTTTCTTCTTTCTGATATTGATATTTGACCATCTTTTTTTATAATATTAGCTAATAATAAAATAACAATTACACCAAAAAAGGTTATTGTAACTACTATATTTTTTATTTTATCACTCATTTTATATTTATATGATATATCTTTTTTGCTTAATTAAATATATCATTTCCTCCTATAATTTACTAAAATCTAAAATACAAAAATGGATTATACGAATTATCTATGGAATATGAAGTAACTATCAACAATAGAAAAACTATAAAGACTGGTTCTATAATATTTAAAACTCTATTTAATATTGATCTTTTTCTTATTTTTTCTATTGTTACCTTTAATATTGGTGTACAGCCAATTATTGCACCTAAGATAATTATAAAATAGCTTTTCAAATAATATATAGTATAATCATTTATAAAGTTTTCTCCATTTATTCCAAATAAACCTAATATATTATGTATTGCTTCATTCATATTACTTGCATTAAATATTATAAAACTTATCATAACTATAAAAAGAACATATAATCTTCTAAAAATAGTCGGCATTTTTTCTAAATATTTTCCAAGTAATAATTTTTCTATTATAAGAATTACTCCAAACATTATTCCCCATATAACAAAATTCCAACTTGCTCCATGCCATATTCCTGTAAGTGTCCAAACTATTAATAAGTTTCTTACTAATATCTTTTTTCCATTTCTACTACCACCTAATGGAATATATACATAGTCTTTAAACCATGAGCTTAAAGAAATATGCCATCTTCTCCAAAATTCTGTTATACTTTTTGATATGTATGGATAATTAAAGTTTTCTAAAAATGTAAACCCAAATATTCTACCAAGACCTATTGCCATATCTGAATATGCAGAAAAATCAAAATAGATTTGTAACATATACCCTATAGCAAACATCCAATAAAATATTACGCTTTTTTCATCTGATATATAAAATGCATTACATAATTCTCCAAGCATATTAGCTATTAAAACTTTTTTTGCTAATCCTATTGTAAATCTTCTTGCTCCATAAGCAATTTTCTCAAAGCTATGGTTTCTGTGTGTCAATTCAGCTTCTATACTCTCATACCTTACTATTGGTCCTGCAATCAATTGAGGGAAAAGTGATACATATGTTGCAAGTTTTAGAAAATTTCTCTGCACTTTTACTTTTTTTCTAAACACATCTATTTCATAGCTAATAATTTGAAATGTGTAAAATGAAATTCCAATTGGAAGAGCAAGATTTACATTTGATAATTTTAAATTAAATATATTATTTATATTGTTTATTAAAAAATCGGTGTACTTAAATATTACCAATAACCCCAAATGTATTACTATTAAAGTAATTAAAGTACTTTTTTTATTACTTTTATCAATAATAATAGCTCCAATATATGAAATTAATATTTCAATTAGCATCAAAAAAACATACTTCGGCTCACCATAAAAGTAAAATAAAATTGATGCCACAAATAATACAAAATTTTTAGCTTTTTTTGGTACAATAAAATATAACAATATTACTGTTGGTAAAAAGTAATATAAAAAACTTATACTAGTAAATAGCATTTTTCCTCCTACTACATTTATTAGTAAAATGTTTGTCTAATATGATGATATAATAATTTTCCTATTACACAACAAAGCTTCCTGAATCAGGAAGCTTTGTTTTCTAATAGGAAATTTCTCTGAAATTCCTATTAGAAAAATACTTTGTACAGAAATTTGCTATACGCAAATTTCGCACACGAACAATTAAACGTGGGCTGAACGTTACAATTTAAAATGTAGAAAAATTTAATCAGCCCACTATTGTTCTATTCTTATTGTACAACAATTTGTGGTGGAAGTTCTATATTTTCTTCTTCACTTTTTTCTAGTTCTTTTCCTATATTATTATTAACATAATTTTTGAATTCTTTATAAACTGAACTTGCCCATTCCTCATTAGACATTATTACAAAAATTACATTTCCACTATTAGTAATGTATAGCTTTTCAGCTGAAACACATATCCATTTTCTCATATTAATATTATCTAATATATCTTTTTTAATATTTTCTATATTAGCACCATCTTTTACTTTTATTACTAATGCTGAATAAGCTTGAGCATTCATTAATGGTTCAGAAATTACAATTTTCTCTATATCTTTATTTGAACTTAATCCTGTATATGCTGATACTTGCATTTCATCACTTACATCTATTTCTGCTGTTTCTAAAGTTGGTAATTCATCATTTAATTTTTCATAAATAGATTTTAACATAGCTTTCATATCGTCTACATTATCTATTTTTACTTTTTCTGTGTCTTCAGAATTTTTCTTATTCATGAAGAAAACTCCTACAATAATTGCAACTAATATAATTCCTATTATAATTATTATTGATTGTTTTTTCATAAAAACCTCCTATTAAATTTATATATCCTATAGTAACATATAAAATATAAAATTCAAACCTTTTTATGAAAATTATTACCATATTTTCTATTTTTATAAATATTATTCTAACCTAATGCTACATCTAAAATCATCATAATTACAAAACCTATTGCTACACCTATTGTACCAATATTTGAATGTTCTCCTGTTTGAGACTCTGGTATTAATTCTTCTACTACTACATATATCATAGCACCTGCAGCAAATGATAATAAATATGGAAGAATTGGTACAACTGTACTTGTAAGTAATATTGTTATAATTGCTCCTATAGGTTCTACTATTCCTGAAAGAGTACCATATAAGAAAGCTTTTGGCTTTGACATACCTTCACTTTTTAATGGCATTGATATAATTGCTCCTTCTGGGAAATTTTGTATTGCTATTCCTATAGCAAGTGCAAATGCCCCTGCCATTGTTATTCCTGTATTTCCTAATATAGCTCCTGCAAAGGTAACACCTACAGCCATTCCTTCTGGAATATTATGAAGTGTTACTGCAAATACCATCATTGTTGTTTTTTTCAATTTGGCTTTTATTCCTTCTGGATTATCATTATTTAAATGTAAATGCGGAATTATACTATCTAATATTAACAAGAATAATATTCCAAAAAGAAATCCTATTGCAGCTGGAATCCATGCTATTATTCCTTGTTCTTTTGCCATATCTATTGAAGGAATAATTAAAGACCATATAGAAGCTGCTATCATTACTCCAGATGCAAAACCTAATAATAGTTTTTCTACTTTAGAATTCATTTTATTTTTCATTAAAAATACCATTGCAGAGCCTAAAGTTGTTCCTAAAAATGGTATTGCTAATCCTATTGCTAAATTCATATTAATAAATCATCTCTTTTCTAATTTTTATAAATTGAAACATATTTCATGTTTCAATAATATTATAATAATATAATTTAAAATAGTCAACGAAATATGATTAAAATTTCATGTTTTGTTGACTATTTTTTAGTTCTTATATTCTTAAATTTATTCTAATTCAAATGCTCCTGTATATAGTTGATAATATACACCTTTTTGAGAAATTAAGAAATCGTGATCTCCTCTTTCTATAATTCTACCATGATCTAAAACTATTATTGCTTTAGAGTTTCTTACTGTAGAAAGTCTGTGTGCTATAACAAGTACAGTTCTTCCTTCCATTAATTTATCCATTCCATCTTGAACTATTTTCTCAGTTCTTGTATCTATACTTGAAGTAGCTTCATCCAAAATCATTACAGGTGGATTATTTATGGCTGCTCTTGCTATTGAAAGCAATTGTTTTTGTCCTTGTGATAAATTACTTCCTGTTCCATCTACTATTGTGTCATATCCATTTGGTAACATTTTTATAAATTCATCTGCATTTGCTAATTTTGCAGCTTCAACAATTTCTTCTTTTGTTGCATCTTTTTTTCCATAAGCTATATTTTCTGCAATAGTACCTGTAAACAAATTCACATCTTGTAATACTATTCCTAAAGATCTCCTTAAATCAGCTTTCTTTATTTTATTTATATTAATTCCATCATATCTAATTTTTCCATCTTCAATATCGTAGAAACGATTGATTAAGTTTGTTATTGTAGTTTTTCCCGCTCCTGTAGCTCCTACGAAAGCTATTTTTTGTCCTGGTTTTGCGTATAAACTTACATCATGCAATACTAATTTATTTTCATCGTATCCAAAATCTACATTAAATAATTCAATATGCCCTTTTAATTCTATATATTCTAATCTTCCATCATGATGCTTATGTTTCCAAGCCCATCTTCCTGTATATTTATCTGTTTCTCTTATTCCATTTTCTTCAATTTCAGCATTGACTAATGTAACATATCCCTCATCAACTTCTGCTTTTTCATCCATAAGTTCAAAAATTCTTTTTGCTCCTGCTACTGCCATTATTATAGAATTAATTTGTTGAGATAATTGCATTATTGGCATTGAAAAGCTTTTACTTAAATTAACAAATGCTACAACAATACCTAAAGTTACGTTTCCAAAACCATTTATTAATAGCAATCCTCCTATTATTGCAACAAATACATACAATAAATTTCCTAGATTTGCTAAAATTGGCATTAATATATTTGCATATGAATTTGCATTTTTTGAATCTTCGTACAATTTATCATTTATATTTTTAAAATTTCTTTTAGCTTCTTCTTCATGATTAAATACTTTTATTACCTTTTGCCCACTAATCATTTCTTCTATATATCCATCAACAATTCCTATTGATTCTTGTTGTTTAATAAAATATCTACTACTTTTTCCTGCAATTTTCTTTGTTACAATTATCATAACTATTGTTGTTAATATTACTAGAATACTTAAATACATATTCGTAGTTAACATAGCTATAAATGTAACTATAACAGTCATTGACAAACTTAAAATTTGTGGTATTCCTCTTGTTATAAATTCCATTAATGTATCAATATCATTTGTATAATGGCTCATTATATCACCATGTAAATGTGTATCAAAATACCTAATTGGAAGGTGCTGCATTTTTTCAAATAATTCATTACGAATATTCTTTAAAGTACCTTGAGCAATAACAACCATAATACGGTTATAGGTATATGATGAAATAATTCCTACTACATATATAATTCCCATTACTTCTAAAGCTTTTATAAGTGGATTAAAATTTGCTACTTCTTCACTTAACATTGGCGTAATATAATCATCTATTAAGCTTTCCATGAATAATGAAGCTGCTATACTTACACTTGAACTTATCATTATTAATATAACAACCATTATAAATTGAATTTTATAATGCTTAAAAATTCCTTTTAATAATCTTTTTAAAGTTCCAAAGTCTATTTTATTTTTCATCTTCACCACTTCCCTTCATCTGAGAATCATATATTTCTTTGTAAACTGCATTTGTCTTTAATAATTCCTCATGATTTCCTACAGCCTGAATTCTTCCATTACTCATAACAATAATTTTATCTGCATCTTGTACAGAAGAAATTCTTTGTGCAATAATTATTTTTGTAGTATTTGGAATTTTTTCATTAAAAGCTGTTCTAATTAATTTATCTGTTTTTGTGTCAACAGCAGAAGTAGAATCATCTAATATTAAAATTTTAGGTTTCTTTAGTAATGCTCTGGCTATACATAATCTTTGCTTTTGACCACCACTAACATTTGAGCCACCTTGCTCTATTTTAGTATTATATCCATCTGGGAAAGTAGAAATAAATTCATCTGCTTGTGCTAATTTACACACTTCTACAATCTCTTCATCTGTTGCTTGCAGATTTCCCCATCTAATGTTATCTTTTATTGTTCCTGAAAATAATTCATTTTTTTGTAATACCATTGATACTTGGTCACGAAGTGTTTTTATATCATAATCTTTAACATTAATATCTCCAACTTTTACTTCTCCAGTAGTTACATCGTATAATCTTGGAATTAAACTTACTAAACTTGATTTTCCGTCTCCTGTGCTGCCTATAATTCCTACTGTTTCTCCTGAATTAATAGTTAAATTAATTTCTTTTAAAACTTCTTTATTTTTATCTTTTACATAACTAAATCCTACATTTACAAATTCTATTTTTCCATTTTTAACATCATAAATAGGGTTCTCTTTATTTTTCAAATCTGATTCTTCTCTTAATACTTCTACTGCTCTTTGACCAGATTCCCATGCAATTGTTATCATTACAAATACCATTGCTAAAAGCATTAAACTATTTAACATTTGCATAATGTAAGAGAATAAACTAGCAAGTTCTCCAGTTGTTAATGTACCTGCTACTATAAATTTTGCTCCGAAAAAAGAAATTAATGTTAAACATCCATATATCATAAATTGCATTATTGGTGAATTAAATGCAAGTATTTTTTCTGCTCTTGAAAAGTTTCTATATATTTCTTCAGATGCTTTGTTAAACTTTTCTATTTCTTTTTCTTCTGTTACAAAAGATTTTACAACTCTTATTGCTCTTACGTTTTCTTGTACTACACAATTTAATTTATCTATTTGATAAAATACTTTTTCAAAAATTGGATTTACATATTTAGCTATAAATATTAATAAAAATCCTAAAATTGGAGCTGATATTAAATAAATTAATCCTATTCTTGCATCAATTATAAAGGACATTGTAATAGCAAAAATAATTGTTACTGGTGCTCTAACAGCTGCTTTTATAGTCATCATATATGCTTGCTGTATATTGGTTATATCTGTTGTTAACCTTGTTATAAGACTTGATGTACTAAATTTATCAATATTAAAAAATGAAAAATCTTGTATTTTATTATATATATCTTCTCTTAGATTTCTTGCAAATCCACTTGATGCTTTTGCAGCACATTTTCCAGATATTACTCCAAAAACTAATGACAAGGTTGCAGATACTACTAAACAAATTCCTATAATAATCATTTGATTAATATCACCTTTTGCTATACCATTGTCTATAAGCATTGAAAGCAATAATGGAATTAAAATCTCCATAAACACTTCTAACACCATAAATACAGATGTTAATATTGATGGCTTTTTGAAATCTCTTACAGATTTTAATAATGTTTTTATCATTTTTTCCTCCTTCTTCTTCGTCAAAAAAAGAGAGTAAATCGCAATTGGATTTACGCCCTTTTTCATTCTCAATATATATTATATATCACTTTTTTTAATTATTTGTCAAGTTTTTTATAGCCAGAGATGTCAAAAATCTCCGTCCCCATTGACACAAAATTTTAGAGATGCTAAATTAGCACCTCTAATTTGCAATAAACTTAGACTTTATTCATCAACATCGAAATCATATGGAATGTCACCCATACATCGTATTTTTTCTGCTAGCAATACTTCATCTGCCATTGTATTAGTACTAATACTAATACCAGTATTTAACATTGCGTAATCATTTCTATTTTTCTTGTCTCTAATGAAGCTGTATCGTCTTTCTATTTTTCTGGTCATAAAAATCACTTTTTTCATTCTCTTTTCGCTTTTGTTGTTAATTCTTACTTCCCGATAATCAGGTAGATGTTTTGCAGACAGTGCTCTTTTCCTTCTCTCATTCATTGCAATCACTCCTTAGTAGTATAGTTTTTAAACTTTAACTCTATATAAACAAAATTTGTCTGTGCTAATTATTATACTACATTATACTAAATTTAGTCAATATCAATGGGTGTCAATGGGGACGGAGATTTTTGACACTAGATCCATTCTTCATATTTTTTTATATAAATTTTTTTAGCAAATGTTGCAACTATACAATATAAAAATGTAATTCCAAAAATCATTGCTATATATTTTCCTGCAATTGGTACTAATCCTATTGCTGTTCCTAATACTGTATATGGTATTATTAGTCCAATTCCTATCAATAAAATTGAAGAAATATATACTGCTTTATGCGCATTGCTTTGAACAAATGGCATCTTTGCAGTTCTTATAATATGCATTCCTATTAAATTAGAAACTATACTATAAGAAAACCATATTGTTTGAAAATGAGCTACTTCTCTTTCCGAAAATAAAAACCATAATATCAAGAACACAATAATATCGAAAATTGAACTTACTGGTCCCATAAAAAGCATAAATCTTTTCAAACTTTTTATCTCTAATTTTTTTGGATTTTCTAAAGTTTCTTTATCTACATTATCAAATGGTAATGTCATTTGTCCAAAATCATATATTAACCCTTCAACTAATAATTGTATAGGTGTTTCAGGTAAAAATGGTAAAAATACACTTGCTATAATTACTGACATTACTTCTCCAAAATTAAAGCTTGTAGCCATTTTTATATACTTCATTAAATTAACAAAAGTTCTTCTTCCGCTCAGTTACCCCATCTAATAATACATTCAAATCTTTTTCTAAAAGAATAATATCTGCTGATTCTTTTGCAATATCAACAGCTGTATCTACCGATATACCAACATCTGAATTATTTAGTGATGGACTGTCATTTATTCCATCTCCCATATATCCTACAACATTTCCATCTTCTCTTAGAATTCTTACTATTCTTGCTTTTTGTATTGGAGAAAGTTTAGCAAAAATATTGTTTTTCCTTAAAAGTCTAAGAACCGCATTATCTGAAATCTTATCTAACATACTGCCTATTATAATTTTATTAGAATTTATGCCTACTCTATTACATACACATCTAGTAACATCTACATTATCGCCTGTAAGAACTATAACTCTTATTCCTTTATTATTTAATTTTTCTATAGATTCTTTAGCACTTTCTTTTGGCGGATCTAGAAATCCTATAAATCCTAATAAAACCATATTCTTTTCATCTGAAACGCTAAAAATTTCAGCATCTGTTATATCATTTTTTTGACACACAGCAACTACTCTTAATCCGTCTTGATTTAAACTTTTACTTATCTTTTTTACATTCTCTTTTATCTCTTTCGTTATAGGACTAACTTGCCCCTTATAATCAACAAAAGTACATATATTTAAGATTTCTTCTACAGCGCCTTTTGTTATTAATTGTTTTTTTGTTCCATCTGACACAATAACAGATAGACGTCTACGCGAAAAATCAAATGGTATTTCATCTATCTTTTTATATTTTTCTGTATACTCTTTTAAATCTGTTTTTAATGCTCTATTAATAATTGCTTCATCTATACTTCCTTTTAATCCTGTTTGAAAATATGAATTTAAAAAAGCATGTTTTAAAATTCTAATATCCTCATTTCCATTTATATCTAAATACTTTTCAAGTACAATTTTATCCTCTGTCAATGTTCCTGTTTTATCAGTACATAATATATTCATTGCTCCAAAATTTTGTATAGAATCAAGTTTTTTTACTATAGTTTTCTTTTTTGACATTCTTACTGCGCCTTTGGATAAACTAGATGACAAAATTACTGGTAATAATAGAGGTGTAATACAAATTGCTATTGCAACAGCAAAAGTAAATGCAAGTACTATATTATGCTTCTCTACATTTATAAGAAATACTATAGGTATCATAATAAGCATAAATTTAATTAATAATCTACTTATGTTTTCAATTTCTCTTTGAAATGCATTTTTTTCTTTTGAAGTAGTTATTGTATGTGCTATTTTTCCAAAATATGTTCTATCTCCTGTTTTTATAACTACACCTTTAGCAGAACCAGATATAACATTAGTTCCCATAAAACAAATATTATCTAGATCTGATATATTATCAATTTGTTTTCCTTCTTCTAATTCAACAGTTTTCTTCACACTATCTGATTCTCCTGTTAAAGAAGATTGACCTACATATAAATCTTTTGACTCTATTAATCTTAAATCTGCTGGTATTAAACTTCCTGCAGATAATATAACAATATCACCAATTGTCACATTTTTTATTGGTATCTCTATTTCTTTACCTTCTCTTATAACTCTAGCTGTAGTGGCAACCATTTCCTTTAATTTTTCTGCTGCTTTATTAGATTTATATTCTTCGAAAAATTCAAGTAATGTACTTGCAACAACCAAAATTACTATTACTATAATATTTGCATAGCTTGGTTTTTCAGCTAAATAAATATCTGTATAGCTTAAAATTATTGATATTCCTATTAATATACAATTAAATGGTGTGAATAAACTTTCTAAAAGATAATTGTACCATCTTTTTGGT
Source organism: uncultured Clostridia bacterium (assembly GCA_934167495.1). Classification (GTDB taxonomy): domain Bacteria; phylum Bacillota; class Clostridia; order TANB77; family CAG-508; genus CAKPKP01. The sequence continues at coordinate 17,221 of CAKPKP010000005.1, forward strand.
TTTGCCTGTTTTATTTCATTATATCCTAAATTTTTTATTTTTTCCTCTGCAATATCATTTGATATTCCTTCTATATTTATAGATTTCTTTTCTATAAATTCTTCTTTTGAAATTAAACTTTCATTTCCATACATTTTATAAACATCAATATCTTCTTTAGTATTTAACATCTTTTATCCCTTCTTTATTTTTATAACTATAATTACTATTCCCAAAATATTTATAATCACTCTTTTTTTATAATTCACATTCTAATTTTTTTCCTTCATGCTCTATTTTGTGCCATGTTTTTTCTGGTATAAACAATCTATATAATGATATCAGTGAAAAAACTTGAATGAAAATTGGATATAAAATTATTGAGAACAACATTTTTCTTATAGAGAAACCACTTTGCTTAGCTGCAAAAAAAGCTATAATATACATTTCAATACTTAAAGAAATTCCTGTCATTAAAGCGTATTCCTTCAATGTTCCTCCGTAAATAAGTGCAACAATTGAAATCATAATTCCTGCTAATATAGAAAAAGACATTCCTATTTCTGAAAGTACTGCTATAAAACAATCAAATCTAAATAAGCTTGGTTTCTTTATAATCTTTTTTATCATTTCTTTTATATAAAATCTTATTGTTTGATATCCTCCTGTTGCCCATCTACTTAATTGGTGAACCATCGCAAAAAATTTAGTTGGTTGTTCATCATAATAAATAGCATCTTCTGCATAATCTATCTTAATATCTTTTAAACTTTGCTGTGTTGCAAATTCTATATCTTCTGTCAATGTATATGTATTAAAACCTGATTCACTTATTAAAGATTCTAAAAATCCAAGTCCTGTTCCAGATAATGTTGCTGACAATCCTAAGTTCCTATGAGTTTTACAAAATAAATTCATAATAATACTCCAGTATACCGTATACCAGCTACTTACCATTGAATCATATGGATTCATTGCAACACGATTACCTGTAATTATTTTACTTCCCTCACAAAACTTTTCGTTAAATATTTCTAAAAATTCAGGAACAATTTGATTATCTGCATCAAAAAGTATAAAAGCATCTGATAAATCTTTATTTTCCTTTATTATTTTTTCTAATCCCCATTTTAAAGCAATTCCTTTTCTTTTTGCCCCCTCATCTGTTTTATGCTCATATATTGTTACAAAATCATATTTTTCAGCTGATTTTACAGTATTATCAGTACAATTATCTGCAATTAAAAATACTTTCCAATATTTCGAAGAATAAGTTTGTTTTTTCAAACTATCTAATATACCACAAATTACATTTTCCTCGTTGTGTGCACAAATGACAATATCAAATTTAAAATTTTTATTATAAATTTTTTTAGCTTTCTCTTTTTTATTTCCCTTTATACTTCCTATTACAGCAACTAACATCGACCATCCTAGAATTACTGATGTAATACACTGAATCAATGCTATTATTGTTAAAATTACAATTTTCATATTTTCCCTTTCTGCTATACTATTGATTGATATATTTTATGAGCTCATTATATCTCAATTTTTTATATTTTTAAATACATATTACTGTATTTTTATATATTTTATTCTTTTTTAATTTCTCTATTATACAAAAAGAGGCACTTTAACAAAAGTACCTCTTTTACAATTTAAAATGTATTAATATACATTCTATTAATATTTTTCAATATAGCCACTTGTTTTTTCTGTATACATATCATCAGTTATTGATTTATATCTGTTTCCTTGATAATCATCTGTAAAACCATTATAAGCTTTATAAATATCACCTGTATCTGTATCATAAACTCTCTCATAACCTAAAGTTGCATCACTTTGTTTTTGACTCATAATATCATAAGTTTTTTGTCTATTTTCCCAAGCTTCAAAATATGAATCATATGCTTTTTGCATTTGAGCATTTAATTCTAATGCATTTTTAGTTTGAGCATTTCCATCATCAATTGTTTGTTTAACATATGAATCAGTAAATTCAATAGAATTAATAGAATTTAATAAAGTATCTTTATAATTAATAAATTGATCTTTAGATGTAGTAATTGACATAATATCATAAATCATATAATATGACATATCTACTGTTCCTTGATACTGACTACCAAAATTTACAATAGAAGCCATAAATAATCCTTCACCAGATTTAGAATTTTCATTTGTAAATGTAGCTCTTAAAACTTTACTATCTAAAGCTACACTTTTCATGCTAGCATTTGAATCTGATTCTTCTATTTCTGTAAAATTACTAAATGTAGGGAATTTAAATGTGCTTAAAGTTGGCTCTACAGAATTTAAATAAGATGATATTTGATTAAATGAACTATAAAAATTCTCTACTGTTGGATTACTTAATACAACTGCATCTGCAAATACTTTGTATTGAGTACTATTTCCAGATAGTTGACTATAATTCTGCCACGTACTTTTTGCACTTTCACTCTTTAATAATGGTTGAATTTTTAACATTAAAAATATTTGATTGTTAGTATCCTTTGGATCATATGCTCTAATTGCATAATACATTCCAGTTCCACCTGTCTCTACTGTCCAACCTTTTGGCTTTTTCATACTAAAAGCTGTGTTTGAAAAATCCTCCAATTCTATTGCTTCTTCTTTAACTACTTTTACATTTTCTTTGTTCAATATACTATTATTTGAATTATTATTTATAGCTATCTCACCTCCATTTTTTTGATTTATCAAAATTGCTAATAATACAAAAATTATTATTATCAAAGCCACTATAACTATAAGAAATATTTTTTTACTTTTATTTTTTTCTTCCATACTTATAACTCCTTTTACTAAATATATCACATAATACTTTTTTATTTTATGTTTTTACCACTTTTTCCATGCATTTTTGGTAATTATATTTTGCTTTTAATTTACTAATATTACATACTCTTTATATATCTATATATTTCGCCCCAGTTACTAACTTCTTTTAAATATTCATTTTGTTCTAATTTTTTCATTTCTTTATCTCTAAAATAAATTGTTTTAATACCATTTGATGATAATTTCTTACAAACCTCATATGAATCATCTATCATAAAATCAATATTTTCTTTTTGTGCAACTTCTAGTTTATCTTCTTGTTTCCAGTAATATGCGTTAAATGAAATTCCTTCTTCTTTAAACTTTGCCATTGCAACATCCTTCATTTCTTCTATCATACCTCCTCTTGCTGATATTACAACAAATTCATTTCCTTCTTTTTGCAACATATTAATTACATCTTTTGCACCTGGTATTAGTTGTGTTTGTTTTGACAATTTTAAGAAATATTTATTAACAAAATTCATCCTCTCCTCTTCAGTCCAGTCATATCTATTTCTTAAATAATGTTCATTTCTATTAATAATCCCATTTTTCTTTAATTCTATAAAATCGTATAAATCACCATAAGTTTTTAATACTCTTTCATAATCTAGTATTACTCCATCTACATCTATTCCTATTTTCATAATTTTCCCCCTTTATTTTTTTCACTCCAACTATATATATAATATACTTTCGCCTTCTCTACCATTACTCCTATTTTATAGCAAGACTTCCTTCAATTCTTGATTCGATATACTTACTAATTTTAGAATCTATACTAAAGTCGGAATCAAAACATTCATCAATAATTTGGTTAATATTTAGTTTTTTATAATTCTCCTTTGACTTTTCATTTGATGAAATAAATATATTTTTTCCGCCTATACTATGTATGTATTCAAATGCAAATTTGTCAGTTAATCCATCTCCAAAATATACAATTTCTTGTGTTTCATTATTTTCACTTTGAATTCTTCTTATAACCTCTACTTTCTTTTCATCTGTCAATAAAAAATCTATATCTTCTAGCATCTCGTTTTCTTTTTTAAAAGTTACCCCATAAATTCCATCTACTAACTTACTAATTGCTGTCTCTTCAATATAATCCTTTATACCGGAAGTAACTATATAATGCTTAATTCCTGTTTTTGAACTTTGAAATTTTTTAAAATATTCTATAACTCCATTATTAAATTTAACGTTTTTTGCCCCTAAACAAATATTGTTTCTTGACATTATGATTCCATTTTCTCTTAAAATATCTCTATAACATTTATAATAAGAATCATATATTCCTACAGCATTACCATTTTCTATTTCTTTATTAATTCTTTTCATTAAAATTTCATCTGTATAACCAGTTTGACGTAATATTTCATATTGTGGTAATGAATATGGAGTTAATGTGCCATCAAAATCATATATTATTATCATTTTTTAGTCTCCCAATTATATCTTTTAGATAGATTTTATAATTGCTCATATTTTGAAATAATTTCAATCTGTCTACAATACAGCAATTTTATATTTCAAATCTTATATAAGCCCTATCATCATAACTTTCTTGATTGTTATAAAAACCTCTTTCATAAGCAAATTCTTTATAACAAAGAGGATCAACTTCTTTAATATGTTTTAAATATTCTTCTGACTCCTTTAAACTACTAAATGGCTTTCTATATCCATCTGATACAAAAACAATTTCTTTTACATCAGATGGAACATCAATACATTTTATTAATTCTTTATTAGGGTTATTAAATCCATCAATCACTGCATAATCATATTTACTATTATATAATTTATTTCTTATGTATGGTTGTCTTTTTGATAAATTCTGCACAAACTTTCCTGCAACATCTTCCTCTAGAAGTTGTTCCTCTGTATATCCTGTTGCTAAAAAATATTCTATTGTCATTATTCTTATTTTAGTATATAATTCATCAACTTCTAATTTATTTTCAAGTATATTATCACCATATAAAGCCATGCAATCTCCTATTAACCATATTTGATTATAGTTTTTTGAATATATTATAACAGATGCAGATGGTTGGTCAGCAGCATCTCCTGATATTTCTTCAAAAATATTGTGTTTCTTATAAAACTCAAGTATATAATTATTTAAAAAATCTATACTTTGATAACAGTCAAACTTATTATTTAACTTTGGGATAGCTTCTAATAAAACATCACATATTATTTTTCCTAATTTTTTATTTTCATACTTAAACGGGCTTTGAGAAGTAACTCCATCTATTACAGCTATAAAATCTTCTGTAACACAAATACCATCTTCACATAATTCTTCCTTATTAAATTTTCCTCTTAAAAATTTTTCTATAACTCTCATATCTGCTCCTCTCTTCTATAATTTGCCATTTATTAAACTAATCTTTATAATTTAACAACTCTAGTCTTAACTTATCATATACCTTAGTTTCAAGTTTTGATTTTTTCTTTAATTCTTCAAATTTATTATCCATAAGTGTAAACTCTTCTCTTGCACTCATTGCATGATCTGATATACAAATTTTTCCTATAAAATTAGAAAACATAAATCTATAAATAAATGCACATAAATCCTTTTTATTAACACAATTTTCATATTCACCTTTAGGAAGTATTTCATATCCTAGTTTTTTTAAGACATCATACCCTTCGATAATCGCATCCATAAATTTGAGCCAAGTACACCAGCACCAATAATTAATATTCTCATTTTACCTCCTTCTTTTTCATATACTATTATATTTTTTATCTCACCAAAACTCCATTAAAAAATTGTTCTTGAAATGCAATCTGTGCATATATTTCATCATCACTTGGAATATTCACATCACTACGGATATTCCCTTCTTCATCACAAGGAACTACAATCCATTTGGTTTCATTATCATCATATCGATGATATACTGCAATTACTTTTCCTGTATATTCCGTTACAACTGAATTCTCCCCCAAAAGATAAATATCCTGCTCCGCTCCATCGCCACCTTTTACATCAGTAACATATCCGTAATTAATAGGATAAATTATATTTTTATGTTTTGGATGAAAACTTCCAATAGGACGATCTATTTTTCCTCTTACTACTTGACCTATGACATCACGATATCTATCTAAAGGTATAGGATTTTTCTCAACTTCAAAAATATCACCAATACTCAAACAGCATTCACCACGATCATACATTTCTTTAATTTCTTCCAATGTAAGCCATTTTGTTTGAATTACTTCTTTTGTTGTAGCTCTTTGTAAATCTGGTTCTTCTGTTATCTCAAAATAATAAGAATCTCTTATCCAGTTATATCGGCATCCATGATAAGTCATTGCAACTTTTGTAGCAAGAATTGTTGCATTTTCTGGTTGTAATGTGATTCCTACTTCCTCAAATACTTCTCTCAAAGCAGCATCTAAGCTATTTTCTCCTAATATGGAATGTCCCTCAACTGTTTCCCATTTCAAAGGATCTCTGTCTTTATCTGCAGAGCGCTGAGACACTAAATATTTTCCGGTCTTAGTATTTTTAATAAATACCATAACCCACATATGAAATTCATCTTCCAAAAGATTTCCTTGTTCACCACGAACACACTTTTTTCCTGTTCTTTTCCTATCTCTTGTATACACGTCCCACAATTCACTCATTGCTAATCCATATTCCTTTCTACTTTCTATTTCTTCTATTTTATATCATAAATCAACATTTTTTTATAGTCTTTTATAAATGGTTTCAAAAATATTCTTTCTTACGCTTATGTTTCAATATTTTAAGTGTTGCATGATGCACACTATTCTGCCTTAAGTCTCTTTTTTTAGTTCATTCAATCTAAAATATTCTATATTACATATTTTCCAGTATTTTTGTTAATTATTTATACTTTTTAATTCATTCCATCTATCTATAGACATCAAAACCTCTCTTGGCTTACTTCCTTGATAACCAGATATAATTCCTCTTTCTTCCATCTGATCAATAATTCTTCCTGCTCTTGCATAACCTATTTCAAATCTTCTTTGTATAAATGAAGTAGAAGCTTGTCCTGTTTCTATTACTGCATCTATGGCATCCATTAAAAAAGGATCTGTATCATCATCAATATCTAATTTATGATTATTTAATATTTGAAATCTATCTTCATTATATCCATTTTTTTCTTCTGATTTTATATAATTAGTAACTTTTTCTAACTCATTATTAGAGATAAAAGCACATTGATATCTTTTTAATTCATATATACCAACTTCTTTAAAAAACATATCTCCATTTCCTAATAGTTCTTCTGCTCCTATAGCATCTAAAACTACTTTTGAATCAATTTGTGATGGAAGTCTAAAAACTACTCTAGTAGGTATATTGGCTTTTATTGTTCCGTTTATAATATTTATTGAAGGTCTTTCAGTAACTATTATGATATATATTCCAACAGCCCTTGCTTTCTGAGTTAGTATGTAAATATATTCTTCAATTTCCTTTTTATCTGTTTCTATTAAATCAGCATATTCATCTATAATAAGTATAATATTAGGCAATTTCTCACAATCATTATGTTTTTCATTATATTCTTCTATATTCTTTACGCCTTTATTTTTAAGCATTATATATCTATTCTGCACCTCTTGACAGAGCCATGCCAATGCTCCTAAAGCCTTTCTTGTATCAGTTATAACTGGTACTAATAAATGTGGTATTTTATTATATAATGATAATTCTACAATTTTAGTATCTATCATTAAAAATTTTACTTCATTTGGTTTTGCTTTATATAAAATACTATTTATTAATATATGTAAAAACATACTCTTTCCAGATCCTGTTGTTCCTGAAATTAACATATGGGATGTTTTTTCAATATCCATTATTTTATATTTTCCATAAATATCTTTTCCCAATCCAACTGTAAGTTTAGATATACTATTTTTAAATTCTTCAGCTTTTATAATTTCTCCTAATTTAACTATCTCTTTATCTCTTCTTTCAGTTTCGATACCTAATAATTGCTTTTCTGGTATTATTTTAATATCTATAATTTTTGTTCCTAAATTTAAAGCTAAATCATCTTTTAGTTTCTTTACTTTATTAACAGCAATGCCTTCATCTAATCTTATTTCATATGTTACAATTATTGGACCTATTGATACCTCTTCTACTTTAGCTTTCACTCCAAAGCTATATAATGTTCTTTGCAATTTTTTAGCACTTTCTACTAATATTTTTTTACTTTCTATTTGATTGAAATTTGTTTTCACATCTAATAATTCTAATGGTGGTAAATTATATTCTATTATTTCTGTTTCACTTTCTAGTGTTTCATTTTGACTATTATTTTGTTCTTTTTCTGTTAGTATTATATCTTCTTTTTGGTTTTCTTTAATTTCTATAACTTCTTGTTTAAATAATATTTCTTCATTTTCTTTTATTGCTTCAGCTACTAAATCGTTATTTTTTTTATTTTTTATAAATTTAAAAAATCTTTCTATCATAATTTTTCCTTTTTATTTTTATATACTTACATATTTTTGATTTTTATGATTTGGTTTTTCTGGTATAGTCATCTGCAACAATCCTTTTTCTAATAATGGTTTTAAATATAGCATTGTGAAATTTCTTGTATGTTTATATTCCATATATTCCATTATCTCTTTTTTGCTATGCGGTTCATTACAAAATTCTAATATCTTTATTTCTTGCTCATTTAACTTAGTCGGTTCTTGGTCGGTTCTTGGTCGGTCTTTTATTTCATTTTCAAATCCCTCATGCATAAATATAGTTGTAATAAAATAATCTCTTGTATCATTTGTTTCAAATTCTGGTTCTTTTGAACCATTATTTTTTAAAGCTCTTTTAATTTTGGGAACTCCTGTATTTCTGCCCTCTGTTAATTTCAATTCTTTCAAAAATTCACCAATTCTACGATTTCTATATTTTCTTGCTATCATATTTTTATCTTCAATTGATTTTTCGCTTATTGAGCGATCTGGTCCGGGATAGCTTACAATATGAATTCTATCTTCCATTATTCTTACTTCCACAGGTTCTCTTACATCATATCCTCTGTGATATACTGCATTTACAAGGGCTTCTTCAATTGCTTGATAAGGATAATTGAAAAATCTTTCTGCTTCTGCTTGTCCTTCAATTTTTAGTATTCTTTCTTCAATTACTGTATTTCTAATAAAAGTTAATGCACTTTTTATCATACTATCTATTGGTCCTTTAAATATTCTCTCTGTCATATTATCACCTTCAGGACCATTTCTTAAATCTACTACTTCTATTTGTGAATATGGAAAGAATTTTTGTGGTTCATCATTAAAGAACATTAAACCAACATTTAGTGGTTTCATATATTCTGGTGTTCCATCAACAATTCTCATACTTTTGCATAAATTCATAAAATCCATATTTTCAGATTCTTTTAATAAATCACTCTTAATTTCATATAAATAATTTTGAATTAATGGCAATTTCAAATCTCTAATTTCCGCTTCATGATTCATCCTATCGTCAAAAGGAATTGTTCTTGCCATATCATATAATTCTTTTTGCTCTGTTTCTGTTGCTTTTACTGTATTGGACATTTTTCTTATATAATATGAATATCCTCTGGAAAAATCTTTATCTAATGTTGTTGGACACTTGTATGGTCTTGTTTGTCCTCCAAAGCACCATACTACTAATATATTTTTCTCTTTATATTTTGCAACATCTACTATTGGTGTATATGATGGTTGTATTAATTTGCATTTTGCTAGTAATTCTTTTTGAATTTTATCTATTTCTGATAATTCCAGTCCTGTTATTGGAATTTTAGGTCTCCCGTTTTCTTCTTCGACACCAATTAATATATATCCTCCACCCCAATTATCTATATCATTTGCAAATGCACAAATTGTATGTAATATTGGTTCTGGATTCCAATTTTTCTTTAATTCTAACCTTGCATTTTCGACAATGTTCTCATTTAGTATATTCTCTATACTTGTAGGTAATTTCATACTTTCAACTTCCTCTCAATCATAAAATATTTTAAAACTTTACTTTTTCCTTTGATATTTTACTTTCAAATTTCTTTTGTTTTAATAAGTTTCTTCTCTTAAAACGCCTAAACCCAAATAAAATTTCTGATTATTTAATAATTTTTCTTTTATTTTCTTTTGTAATGTTGTATTTTCAGATAATTCTTTATAATCATTACATTTATTTATTCCATATACAAAATTCATAATATCATTAACACAATCTTCTCCATCTTTAATATCAAACAAATTACGAAAAAGTGAAATATTTGAATTTTTATCAAGTATATTATAAATCTGATTGCTTAATAACCATGAATTACAGATATACTTAGTTTTATCTAAATTATATATTTGTTTTAATATATTTTTTGACTCTTTTATTGAATCCTTTACTTCTATTAAATCCAATTTTTTACCTTTAGGTATATGAATCTTTATTATAGAAATATTTTTTTCTGTATCATCATATTCATATTGTAATCTTCCTATTTCTATAATTCTAACTCTAATGAAATATACTGCCCATAGCATTTGCGATATTCTCACACCGTTATACTTTCTATATATCAAGTCACTTTCAAAGCATTCTTTTACTCTACTCTTATGAATATTAACTTGATTTATATCTAATCTGTATTTATCAATATTATTTTTATGTAATTCATACCCCAATATTATCATTAAATTTGTTACAAATGGATTTACATTATTTCCAAATAATTCATTAATATCTTTTATTTCCCATAATTCTTTTATTTTAATAAAATCACTACAATATAAAGTTTTATACACATCATCAAATAATTTTTTATAATACTCACTTTGCTTTATTTCCTCGGCGCACCTATAACATTTTTCTTTGTATGATTTATCTATATTATAAAATTCAAATGCTTCATCAATTTTATTTTTACTAATCATTTTTATCACCTACTTAATAAAATTTTAATTTTATTAGTTTAATATTATTTTCCAAAATTTTTTCAATATAATACTGTTACAAACTCACATGTATCGTTTCTCTCTAGTTACAGTGTTATTTTAATGTTGTTTATTGCCTGTAGCAGTAAATTTATCTTTGCTATTTCTTTTTTCATGCTACCATTATATTACTCTGTTTTTATAAAATCAATTCCCTTTTTATTCCCTGTTTTCTATTTCTTATATAATTTAAAATGTGCTTTTAAAATTTAGTTAATGTTGTGCCATAGCACATGCATTTTAACCTTGACTTGATTTTATAAAGCACATAAAAAACCCCTTAGTAATTATAATTACTAAAGGGTTTTACTACAATTTAATCTAGCTTTTGGAATTACCATTAGCTAATTTAATCAACCATAGTTATAGATATTGTTCTTATTGTAAATTTTGAAACCACGCCCAGTAAACTGAAGTCTAGAGCTTTCATCAACAACACTACAATTGAATTCCTTTGCAGTATTTTTAACGATATTAGTTCCGATAATCTTGCCATCTGCCGGATCATAAATAGTGTTGTTGTAAAAATCAATATTTCCCAGTGGCTGAGCATTATACATGATAACATCATCATCATATTCAATGCAATTCTTGTTAAATACTATTGTACGATACTTACCATTGGAAAGCTGATATACAAACAACCATTTCTGAGTAACACGATCATACTTGATAGCATACTCATTAATTCTTCCATTGTAATCTACCTTGAAAGTATAATCCGGAGTTGTAATTATTGCAGTCTTAGGATACATAGATACGATAAATACTTTGCCATCATCCGATGCTTCAAAGAACGGATTATACACCTGTCCCAAATAGTTCGGCATATTTCCACTCTTAGTGATAGAAAGTCTGACCAAATTATTGCCTTTATCCACATAATACAGGTTTCTATCTTTTACAAGATAGTTAGACTTATGCATACGTTCGATAGTGGCTGTAACCTGATTATTCTCATCATACACCTGAATTGAATCATCATCAATAACAAAGACAACCTTACCATCATTAGAGAAATCTACTCTCTTGCCTCTTTCAACTACAAACTTTCTTCCAGTTTCAAAATGAACAGCCTCATTGCTTCTGTTAAGATAATGCACATTGCTTAATACGTATGCACAATCCACACCAGCAAATATAACTGTAATCTGAGGTCCATTTGCAGTCTGGGTAACCTTTGCCACAATAGGTGCTATCTTGACCTTCGCATTCTCGTTACAAAGTGAACACTCATTGAACTTTGAGTAATAATAAATATCGTGAATGCTACAATACTTCATATTTTTAAGAAGTTCCTGAAGATCTGCTGTGATGTCAATTTTCTTTCCCTGCTCAAAGATTTCAAGAAAATCCTTTTCAAGCTGAGGCGACATCCATTTCCAACTGCCGATAATTTTTGGAATTTTAATATCTCCCTTGTGCTTGCCCACAATTGATATTTTCCTTTTCATTCTCTCTATAGTAGAAAGGTTTTTATCAGGAAGATATGTTCCACCGAAAGGATGGATTCTCGTAAGCATATTGAATGCAAGAATAGCAAAGTTGTAGTTTTCATTTTCCATAGAAAAATTAATACTGCCACTTGAAGAATAACTGTCGGGGCATGTGAAAAGTTCTGTATAAGCGTCGGGAGTATATTTTCCTTCAATCCCCCAACTATCAACATCAATAAAGTAATCACACTTTCCATTAATCTGGAAGTTATAATCACTTACATCTCCGACAATAATGCCTGTAGAGTGCAATTTGCCTAAATCTTTGCCTAAATCTGTAATTATCTGCAATACATCCTGATTTGACAAGTGTGCAGCAGTAAGATACTTTGGTTTAGTAAGCATATGCAAATCTTCGACATCAACAAGTTTTCTCATTGCATAACCAACAAACTTGCCCTGAACTGTTACCACTTCTTCCGGACCAATCACATTTTTAGGCAACTGATCTTTAATTGAAATGAAATAGTTTACCTTTTCCTTTTTCCGTGCCAAATCTACATTAGGTTTAAAAACCTTGATAACTCTTTTCGAGTCATATTCGTATATAGTCGCTTCTCCGCCTTCTGCCAATTTGTTAAGGCTTTCAACACGGCTTCGACTAGTAAAATTAATAGCCATTTCAATACCTCCTTAGAAGCAGATTGAAATATCATCATGGAACATCTCATTTTTAAGATTATTCCTATTAATGAGTTTTTCAATCTGAGGTCCTTTACCTTCATGTAAAAACTTCATCAATTTTGACTTTTCAAGCTCCAGAAGATTTTCCGAATATCTTAATCCATCGCTCGCAACTCCGACATTAGAATATTCGGATTTGCTAAAACGAGTTACCTTAAAGCTCACGCCTTCTTTGTACTCTTTGAGAGCGGATTTGTCTGTTATAAAATTGTAGATGTAGTAGCAAGGATATTCACCATCATGGAGTTCATCAAAGAAGATTCCTTCCTCATTTTCCTTAATGATGTATCCATCACCACAGCTATATACAACAAACTCATCCTCTAACTCAAAACATACCAGAATCGTAAAACAGTAATTCTGAAAAATGAAAGATGTATCACTACAGAGCTCCAGCATCTTCTCAAAAATGCTATTTACAATTTCGATAAAGTTTTCCTCACATATTGATTCACCTTTATCAAAGTATTCTTTTGATTTTCTGGCAAAAAGTTGCCCGAAAAGCCTTGTTCCAACCTCAGAGTGTTTACCAGAGCCACAACCATCTGTTACAATCTTCATATTAAGAAGATTAAATGCAAAATCATGATTATTCATGTTTGCAAATTTATGGTCCGAGCCCATTTTACAAACTCTGATAGTTGTCCTTTTAGGATGTTCCTTTGATGCAATTTCTTCAGATTCGACTGTTTCGAGTTCAGTTGCAGTTACACTCTCGGTTTCTACAACTACCTGGGTAGTATTCTTTGTAGACTCACTTTCTACCACAGTAGTTTCACTACTTACATTGGTTGTTTCTGTTATTTCCGAGACTTTTTCATCCATAGGTGGATTTTTGGCAGTCCGGAAATTTTCTAAAATTGATTTCATATACATTACCTCCTATAGAAAAAGAGGGATTGCACTGCAACCCCTCTCAGACTTTAGTTATTGTTGTTAACTTGCAGATTGTCTACTTCTTATACGTCGAAGAATCCGCCGTCATCGTTTCCGCCTGCACCAGAACTTGCCTTCTTAGATGCTGAAATAGCACTCTTGGAAACAAGATCGATTACTCTACGGAGTTCACTCTCATCATTGCTTACTTCCTTAACATTGTTCTTCTTAACACCGATAGAATCAGCAACTCCGAAAGCTCCCTGTCCAAAAGCGATGAAAGCTACCGTGATTTCCTTAGAAATCAAATCCTGAATAGCCTGACGTGCATCGCTTGCACGATACTGTGAACCATAATCTTCTCCATCCGACAGAATAATCAAACATGCACGGGCATTTGTACCATTGTTTTTCAACTGATCCATATAGTCCAGCATACGCTGACGTCTGTCGATGATAGCATCATACAATCTTGTACAACCGCCTGCAGAATAATCAGTATTGAAATCCTCAGGGGCTACATAGCCACCGGTCTCAATTGTAGATTCGAAAACAGTTTTGCTTACAAGCATTTCATCGGACTGTTTGGAATTTGAGATTGCTTCCTTGTAGTGCTCAAGGCACTCGCACATTGCTCTCTCATACGGATCCATTGAGCCGCTGCCATCGATAAGAAAATCGACAAGCATAACGCTTGGGGATACGACGTCATCAACGTCCATGTTTGTTGCATAGGTTTCGTCCAAACCGTCGATTGTAATGTTGTCCAAATATTCTTCGCTCATAGTGTAATCCTCCTCATTATTGTTTAAAACTGAATATCTGTTGACTTGGCAAACTTGATGCCGTAGGAATTCTTAAAGTTGTCAAACGCTGCCACCGTATCTGCTTCAAAACCAGTAATTGGAGAAGTACAATCCTCCAAAATGGTAATCTTCTGAGTAACCTCAGGACGGTTAGCAAAGTGTTCTGCGATCTGTTTAACTGATTCCATAAGGCAATGGCTTGCCGCTTCACCTACAACGTAGATCTCATCATACTTCTCGATAGCCGTGAGAACAGGCGTATTCAAGAAGTTTTTCTTGCTGTATTCCGGCTTAATGATACCATACATTTCACTGTACGGATCTTCACCCTTAGGTATCATGTGGTCAACACACTTACGAGCTACAGAATGGAAATAAACCATCTTTGCGAATTCGTTTTCGAGTGAGTTGCCCTCTGTACCTTTGATGCAGTGATAAGGCCAGATACAAAGCTGTTTCTTACCGGCTCCGACCTTTTCCAGTTCTTTCAGATACTGAATAGAATCTTTCGGGTTACCAATAACGGGACGCCAACGATTGTTCACAACATCATCGTAGGTAATAACTGTATAAGGGTCCGGATGATCACCTGCAGAATTTACCCACCAACAAGGATGGAAAATCTGGTGCGCGATATGAGTATCCAGACTGCACATAATACTTGAAATTCCCTCAATGTTGTTGTAAATGAAACGTGTCATACGTTCCACATCGCCGATAGATCCAGGAACTGCCAAAGCACCGCCTTCGATGAAATCCTTCTGAACATCAATGCACAAAAGCAAACGCCGAGGAGAATCATCAATTGATGCCGTAAACCGTTCCTGTTCTGCCATAGCAAAGATGGCGTTCATGTCTGTTGCAGAATGCTGACCAATCTTGGTAACATCTACAATCTGTTCGTAATTTGTCTTCATGTGAATACCTCCTTGAACTAAAGTTGATTAATAAATTTTTGCTAGTCAGTTGACTGCTGTTTGCCTCAAATCTCATTGTGTACCTCCTTAAATGTAAATGAGACAACAGTTTTGAATGCAAAGCAATCATTTATTGACATGTCAGTTATTATACCATAGATAACATAAAAAGTAAATAGTTATGTTAATTTTTACAATTTTCTTTGATATTTGCACTATTTGTTAAGTTTACATTTTAAATAAAGCTAGCCCACTTTAATAAAGTAGGCTAGCACAAAATAAAATTATTTAGAAAATATTAACTCTTAGAACTTGCCGTTATAAACTCTCACGGATTCACTTGCAACTCTTTCTCTGATTTGATCGAAAGTCTGAGTGCGAACGAAATTTCCGTTAACAAAAACATCTTCAAGCTGGTTTCCTTCAACATTTTTGATAGTTTCAGGTGTGAGATTATCAATGAGCTTGTAATCTCCATCTTCAAAAACGACGGCAACCAAGCCTTTCTGAGACTTCTTGAATTTGTCCGAATCTGTCGCAGGGTCCTTATAAATTGCTCTAAAT
Organism: uncultured Clostridia bacterium; assembly: GCA_934167495.1. Taxonomy (GTDB): domain Bacteria; phylum Bacillota; class Clostridia; order TANB77; family CAG-508; genus CAKPKP01. The sequence continues at coordinate 33,406 of CAKPKP010000005.1, forward strand.
TCCCCATTAACAACTTCAGCTGTTCCCTTCAATGCAAAACCTAAGGTATCACGTGTCATATACTGGTATGTATAAGAACCAATACCTAAGCCAACACTTACAGTAACGAATTCTTTTTCCATCAAGACTTTGCAAATTGCCTCTGCTCTTTCAGGAGTAATAGAATCTCCGTAAACAGAACCAATATGAGGATCAATGTCAATGAATCCTTTTTCGTTTTTCGTACCGCCAAATATCTCATACAGACGCTGAATCAAACCTTTATTGATTGTTTCAGCAAAGCCCTTTAAACGTTCATCCACATTTTCCTCAGTTGCATCTTTATCTCCGCAAATGATTTTAATGGGATCGCCGGAGTCAGGTCTGATATTGACCTTTCCATGACGTTTCATAATGGCCTCTTTAACCTCAGAATCTGTCAAAACATTGTCAACAAGATTCCACAGATTGTATGTATCGGATACGATTGTAACAGTTCCACTCGGATACACATCTGTAACCAGTCTTAAAATAGCATTCTTTTCATCACGCCCATAAGACTCCATTACACTATGCTCTGTTGAAGGAGCATAAGCGATAACATTCGGATTAGCATCGTAATACGCCATAAGGTAATTTCTCGCAGGAATCGTTGCAGAACCACCGAAACTTAACAAATGGCCGGGTGTAGAACGATATGCAGCCTCAGGGCTACCCATGCCACGCATAGAAAAGTCTCCACCCTGATTGAAAACTCTTTTTTCCTGATTGCATCCAGTCAGTTTAGCATAATGAGTAAGAATTCTCTTATACTTATCTGCTATAGTTGCATCCGTCATTGGCTGCCAAATAAGGCAAGATACCGGTGTTTCCAAGTAACCAGTAAACCAGAAAAACTCAGGTAGAGTATTCTCGATGGTAAACATAGGAACTCCGATAGGTACAAATGTACCTTCTTTTAGAGCTTTCACTTTAATAGGTAAATAACCTAACTTGTGAAGTTTCTCAAAATGAGAATAGTCATAGTTCTTTACCATTTCAGGATTTGTAACTGAGAATGTACCGCTGAGGCTTTCTGTGATTTCCTCCATCACAACGTCAAGAGGTCTTTCAAAAAAGCCTTTCTGCCACTTCCAGTAAAGTGTTGAGAGTGCACCCTGCAGACCAAAGAACACAGCATGGCTTACGCCTTCAATCCGAGATTTTCTTGGTGTCCATGTTTCATAAGTCCATTCCAGACCATTAGGATACTGATCCTTATGACAGAATTTGTATCCATCTGTCAGTAAAGCGGGGTTTTCAATCATTTCGTTAAACATCATAAAGCATTCCTCCTTTTTAATTACCTGTTTACATAGCCAATTACATCAACATCCATATACTTGATATTAGGATGTTCTTTACACATAATGGATGTACTTGTGTAAACTTTACTGATAGTTGAATCTTCGGTGAGAAGTTTTCCATCGAAAATCGTTTCTTCGCAATGAGAAACAACCAAGTAAACTTCGCTTGCTCCCAAAGATTTCAGGATACTTCCTGCCCAAGCAAAAGTTCCTCCTTTAGAACAAAGGTCATCAATAATGATACACTTTGAACCAGGATTAACTGTTCCTTCCTTGAGACGCATATTCTCGATATTGCCGGTTATAGGATTACGCTTTTTCTCCATAATGCAGATATTAGCATAATCACTATCAGCATATCTTGCCGCAGCTCCTTTGTCAGGAAATACAACATGATCTTGCTCTGTAAAACCAATTTCCTTCTGAACTTCGGGTAACCAATCCTTTACAGGATAAATTGCAGTTGCTCTTTCCAGAAGTTCCATTGTTTTGCCAGAATGTGGCTCCATTACAACGATTTTTGCAAAATTAAGCCAATTGATGAAGTTGCAGACATATTGGAGAGTAAATAAATCTCCTTCAATCTTACGATCCATGCGACTGTATGGCATATACCATATAAAAAGTGTACAGGGAACGTTGAACTCATCAATTCGTTTCTTTACAAACATCAAAGTAATGAGATCCGCATCGGTTGTGAACTTGAATTCGAGAACATTTTCTCCATCTATGATGGATTTCTCAAAATCTTTGACTTTGGTTTCGTTGTTAGGAAACCGCTCTGTAAGAAGTTTTGTACCATTGAGTATAAGCATAAGCTGATACCTCCTAAAAATATTTTGTTTTAGTGTTTTGTAAGGAAATATTGTTTTCCATACTTAGTAACACAAAACTTATATAAAATTATATCAAAATTTACATAAATTTGCAATAGGCTAATTTCCACTCTAATTCAGTTATATTAAGCAGTTTAAAAATTGACATAATATAAAAATGATGTTATAATATGGCACAAGTGTTTTTATATAGCTATCAGCAATTATAGATAGCCTAAAAAACAAAGCCAAAAATATGTTGTTACTATTAAATCACAATTTTAAGGAGGTTTTTCATTATGGTAAACTATGGTTTTGTAAAGTGTGCTATTGCAACTTGTAATAGTGGACTTTCTAATCCGGTAAATGCAACACAAAAAATTAAGGATTTAGTAATCACGGCAGAATCTCGGGGTGTCCAGGTATTAGTATTTCCTGAACTTTCGATGACCGGTTATACTTGTCAAGACCTTTTCGGATATTCGCAACTGTTGGAAACAACTATGGAATGCTTACAGGATCTTGTATCCTTTTCAGCTTCTTATAATGTTCTCTTTGTTGTCGGAGCTCCTATAGATGTCTTTGATACTTTGTATAATTGTGCAGTTGTTATTCAGGGTGGAAAGATTCATGGAATCGTTCCAAAGCAGTACCTTCCTAACTACGGGGAGTTTTACGAAAAACGGTGGTTTACAACCTATACAGATTATTCCATTACATCTGTTAATATGTTTGGTGAAGAAGTACCTTTTGGTAACTTGATTTTTTCTTCATCTGTAGGTTACAGATTAGGAATAGAAATCTGCGAAGATCTTTGGTCTGTTATTCCGCCAAGTTCTTATCTGGCATTAGCCGGTGCAAATATTATCGCAAACTTATCTTCAAGTAACGAGTTGGTTGGCAAAGATGATTACCGTAGAGAGCTGATTAGAACTCAAAGCTCAAGAACCATTTCAGCATACCTCTATACTTCTACAGGTTTTTCCGAATCAACAAGTGATTTGGTATTCGGAGGTAGTGGTTATGCTTTTGAGAATGGTAAAGTACTAACACAACTTAAACGGTATCAGATGGAAGATCAGATGGAAATTTTTGATGTTGATATTGAATCTTTAACAAACGAAAGAATCGCTAATAAAACCTTTAGCGATAGTAAGAGAAATCTGAACTGTACTCATCGTGAGATTAAGATTTCACAATCAATAACATCGACATCTCTTTCTCGAAGTGTTAATGCACATCCATTTGTGCCTACTTTAGATAATGACTCTAGGAGTAGAGTCTGCAAAGAGATTATTTCTATCCAGTCAACAGGCTTAGCAAGAAGGTTATCTGCAATCGACAACACAAAAGTAACTATCGGCATTTCTGGAGGATTAGATTCTACATTAGCATTACTTGTATGCTATGATGCTTTTAAAAAGCTGAATCTTGATTTTTCTGGAATAATTGGAATCACGATGCCTGGCTTTGGCACAACTGATCGCACATACAATAACGCACTTAGATTGTGTAAAGAACTTGGTATTACTTTACATGAAATTCCTATAAGGGATGCGTGTATGCAACATTTCAAAGATATTGGGCACAATCCTTCTGTTCATGACATTACATATGAGAATGTTCAGGCAAGGGAACGAACCAAGATTCTTATGAATATGGCAAATAAACATAACGGCATTTTGGTTGGAACAGGTGATTTATCCGAATTGGTATTAGGTTGGTGTACCTATAATGGTGATCACATGAGTATGTATGGAGTAAACTGCTCTATACCTAAAACTCTTGTTAAATATCTCATTGAATGGTATGCAATCGAAGCCGGCAAAGAAAAACCTGAACTTAAGGAAACTCTGTTGGATATTATAAATACTCCAATTAGTCCAGAGTTGCTTCCAACTGATGGTAAACAGGTTGTTCAGAAAACTGAAAGCACGGTAGGTCCTTATGAAGTCATAGACTTCTTTATCTACAATTTTTTGAGAAAGAGATTTTCTCGTAACAAGATTCTGTATCTTGCAGTTAACGCTTTTGAAGGGGTATATACAATGGAGGAACTTTCACGTTACTATGATGGATTTATTAAAAGGTTTTTCCATAATCAATTCAAGAGAAATTGTATCCCGGACGGTCCTAAAGTTGGAACAGTAAGTGTTTCGCCGAGAGGTGATTTGAGACTGCCCTCTGATGCAGATTCAAGCAATTGGTAAAATAATCATTATAGTGATAACATATTTTTTGGTTTGAGAGATGAGTGGGTGCATACCTACTCATCTTTTATTAAAACTACAATAAATATAAAAATCAAGCATTTTTTATATTATTCTTCAAATTTTTCTATTTTAGTTATGTTTAATCCCATTATAGGTATAGACAATGTCAATAAAACCATAACAATACTTAACACAAATTGACTACCTGTTAATCCTGCTAACAACAACATTGTATATCCCATTACTCTTCCAATATTCAATATACCTTCTCTTAATGAAAAAAATTCGCACTGATTGTTTTTATCTACTATATGACTATCTGATATATTAAATAACCTTATTTCCCTTGTTAATGTAAGTAATGATGTAAATATTACATAACATATATTGTAAATAATAATAGTTATATTGTTTCTCCATATTAATAGTATAAAAACTGCTATAACAGGTAAAATACTAGAAACAATTATTAATCCTTTGTCATCTCTCTTTTTATATATTTTTCCATATAGATGCACACAAATCATTGATAATACTGTAGTAATTGAAGTTATTATTCCTAAATTCATATCTGTTTTAAATGAATTTAAAATAAGTATCGTCATTAAAATCTCAAGAGCTCCATCACTTACATTCATACCAATAAAAAATTCAACTATTGATATTCTTCTTATTTGCTTATTACTTTTTAATTTATTCCATGTTTGTTTCGCATTAAATTTAGCTAAATTAGTTTCATTGTCAGGTGATAGCATAAAAGAAAGTATTATTTGTATAATTGATATCACTAATATTATAATAGCTGTTAACTCATAATTAGTTACTGTTATAATAGATCCTAATATAATAGGACATAAAACACCAATAATTGATGCTATAATCTTAGATTTTACTGTATATTCAGTTCTTCTTTCGTTATCAATTTTATTAATTACAAATAAATTATAAGAAAACCAATATGCACTAGATGATATACCATAAAGAATTGATATTAACCCTAAATACTCTATAATTTTTTCTTTAAGAATTATTATTGTCATTATATATATAAAATTAATTATAACTCCAATTCTAAACATACCTACTCTAAACTTATTCTTTATTATGCTTGCAACAACAAAGCTTCCAACACCGAGTAATGTATATGAAAAAATATAATATATAGATAAATCTGTTATACTTTCTTGTGATTTTTTTATGAAATATGCTGTTAAAAATGGTCCTAAAAATAATATCATTACTTTTTTCATAGCATTTATTGCTATTATTATATTTTCCTCTATTTTTTTATTTTTCATAAATTTCTCCTACATTATTTCATTTATTAGCTCTGAAACACTTTCACATTCTTTTTTAGCTACTTTTTTTAATTCTTCTACCAAATCTTTCATAGCATATCCATTAAAATTCTTTATCATTTCTATATTACTATATCCATCATCAATTGTGTAAATAAATTTATTATCTAAATTATAATAATCTGCAAGTAGTTTTATATTTTTCTTTTTTTCTTACAAATTCAAGTATTACAAAGTTTCTTTCGCATATAGCACCGTAACACACCCAACATGGCTTACCTATCCACTGTTGATAGTTTTTTGGTAGCTCGTATATTCACTATTGATTCGTTGCATTGATATTAAGCTCTACCTTTTATAACTTTTACTCATCCTCATTTGTTAAGCTATTGTCTTCTAAACTATCGTCTTTTTTTACATAATTTTCTAAATTTAATTCCTTCTTAAATTCTTCTTCTGTTGGCAAATATAATTTATACTTTGAAGCAAATATTTGCTTATTATCTTCTGGCAAAGTATATTTTACAACTTGTTCACTTTTATCTGCACAAAGTACAATTCCAATTGGTGGATTGTCTCCCTCATTCATCATTTCTCTTGTATAATAATTTACATACATTTGCATTTGTCCTATATCTTGATGTGTTAAATCTCCTAGTTTTAAATCTATTATTACAAAGCATTTTAATATATAGTTGTAGAATACTAAATCTATAAAGAAATGTCTACCATCAAATGTTATTTTTTGTTGTCTTGATACAAAAGAAAATCCTCTTCCTAATTCTAATAAGAATTTTTGCAAATGATCTATTATTGCTTGTTCTAAATCTTTTTCATAGAAACTTGTTTTTCCTTCTAATCCTAAAAATTCTAATACATAAGGATCTCTTATTATATTCTTAGGTTCTACTTTTTCTGGTAATCCTATTTCTTTTTCTACCGCTTCTTTATCTTGACTCGCTAATAATCTTTCATAGTAGAATGTTCCTATTTGTCTTTCTAATTGCCTTACACTCCATCCAGATTTCACACATTCTTTTGCATAAAAACTTCTTGTTTTTTCATTTTCTACTCTCATTAACAATCTGTAATGTGACCAACTTAAATCGTCACACAGTGTGTGACGATTTGGAAAAGCACGATAAAATTGTCTCATATACTTTAAATTTGTAACTGTAAAACCTTTTCCAAATTCATTAGTTAATTGTTCTGATAAATATTCTAACAGTTTCTTACCATATTCTGCTCTATCATTTTTGCCACAAGCCTTATGTATTTCTTGACCTATCTCCCAGTATGCTTGTACCATTGCAGTATTAACGGCAGTATATACTTTAGCCTGTGCAGTTAGTACACTATTTCTAATTATTTTGTATGATTCTTCTGGTTGGATTGTTATTTGGTTATCTTCCATTGTTTACCTCCTCATATACTTTTTATATTCAATTTAGTTATTTATTCAAAACAACTTATTCTTCCATATTCATCTAAAAAATATTATTTTAATGCTTTATAAATAAAATCTTGAATTTTATATAAATATGTATCGTATCTTGTCATTTTTACTTTCTCAAAGCTTTTGATATTGATTTAACTGCTTGTTTTTTTACTTTTTTAGAAACATCTTTTCAACAACTCTTTTCAAATCTATCTCTAGTAATTCATCAACTAAAACATAAACTCCAAATGATGCTAGTATTGAATTTACTTCTTTTCTATATGCACTATTGTTTATCATAATATGTTGTTCAACATTTGGATTTATGTTTGCTAGTTTTTTCATCCTTTTATATCCGTTATTTAAACTATCATCTGTTACATATCCAAATGCATCAATTTCATCATAATCTATTTTAAATTTCTTAATATTGTTTATAGAAAAAAATCTCTCTTTTGCATAAATCTCAAATAAATTCTTATTTATATTACTAAGTAATATTATGCTATGTAGGTCAATAACATTTATTGTAATTGGAAAAACAGAAATGCAGTTTTCACTTTCTTTATCAAAAAAATGTATACTTGTACTCAAAAATTCGACAGGATATAAAGTAATATTAAATGAAATTACTTTCTTATCTTTTAAGTTAAATTGTTGCTTTTTATTTTCTATTTCTAGCTCTATGCACCCTTCATTTTTTTCTAGTGTTCTATGAAATGTGTCTATTGAAAAATAACCTCTTCCAAAAGCTTTTTTCATATCCATCATTGTTTCAGCGTCATTATGCGCATTATATATATTAAATCCAGAAGATTTACATTCAAAATTGATACAAATATCATCTCTAATAATTAAATTATCTAATTCCATTTTTCTTGATTTATCATCAATATACTTTGCATTTGTTATTACATCATCATATATGTTTATCAAAATATTTCTAACATATTTTTCAAATGATTTTCCTCTTTTCTTATAATAACTATCTAATTTATTATCTTTAAGATTTTTAAAATATTCAATTATTAATTTCTCACATTCATTAAAAATATATGTACAAAATTCTCCTAAATACATTAATATATAAGTATTATCTGCCTTAATAATTTTTTTAGTGTCTTCTACTGCAGATACTTCTTCTAATTCAAGTGAAAATAGTTTAAGGTATTTTTTTATGCATTCTAGTTCAATATCTTTATTAAGAATGTTTATTTCTTCTGCAGAAAACCAACATGTGGGTTTTGTAGTACCAAAAAAAATCATTCTATCATTACTTGTCATGTTTTTTCTATATATATAATCATTGTATATTAATACTCTCAAAATTATTAAACCAGTTATATTATAAACATCTGAAATAGAGATTCCGAAAATATTTATAGCTTGTTCTTCTGTTATCGCAGAATTAAGTATTTTTAATCTATCAATATTTAAAATAAATGGATATAGTATACTACTCATTGCTTTGTCTATTGCTAATGAATCACTTTTGTCTAATAAGTCAACACTTAAACTTTCTTTAAAAAACTGTTTAGAAAAATGTTTAATATATTCATTAAAACCTTTATAATCATCAATTTCATTAATTTTTGAAAAAACAAAATACCCTTGTTTATCAAACTCAATCTCATTTACACGATATTTTTTTACATAATCACCTAAATAATAATCATTATAAAATTTTTCTACTAATTTCTTTTTATTTTCCAATTTTTTGTATTCTCCTTACTAGTTTTTTACTTCTAAACATTTTATCAAACACACTATAATATCAGTATTTTAGGTCAGGAGAAATACCAGTCTTTTTTATTATTTTTTGACTCATCAACCATTTACCAGATTGTGTTTTTTATGTATAATTTTTATTAATTTAAATCATATTTTTATATAATTACAGGTTATTTTCCAGTACAGTTGACATATCATAAAACATTGACATTTTTGGATTTATTTAAGTTTTAATACCGCAACGCACTCAACATGACTCGTATAAGGAAACATATCTACCGGAGTTATCTCTTTTATATTGTAAGCTTCTATAAGTTTTGATAAATCTCTTGCTAGTGTTGCTGGATTACAACTAATATAAACCAATTTTTTAGGTTTAATACTTAATATTGTTTTTATTGTTGTTTCGTCTAATCCTTTTCTTGGGGGATCTATAAATATTACATCTGGCATTATATTTTGTTTTTTTATAAATTCAGGAAGTAATTTTTCAACATCACCTGCAAAAAACTCAGCATTTTTAACATTATTTATCTCAGCATTTTCTTTAGCATCTTGTATTGCTTGCTCAATTATCTCGATTCCATATAATTTACTTGCATGCTTTGATGCAAATAATCCTATTGTTCCAATTCCACAATATAAATCAAAAATTGTCTCTGTTCCTGTTAAATTTGCATATTCTATTGCTTTATTATATAACACTTCTGTTTGAATTGGATTTACTTGATAAAAAGACATTGGAGATATTTTAAATTTATAATCTCCTAAAAAATCATATATGTAACCATTACCATATAGTACTTCATTTTCTTTCCCTAATATAACATTTGTATTTCTATTATTTATGTTTTTTACTATTGTTTTAATTTCTTTATGTTTGCGAGTTAAATATTGAATTAGTTCTTTTTCTTTATTAATTTTTTTCTCATTTGTTACTAATATAACCATTATTTCATTTGTTTTTATTCCTATTCTGATTATTATGTGTCTTATTGTTCCTTTTAAATCTTTTTCATTATATACATCTATATTGTTTTCTGTAATAAATTTAAATATGTCATTTGCTATTGTCTGACATTCTTGATTTTGAATTTTACATTCTTTTGTTTCTATTATATTATGACTTCTTTCTGTAAAAACTCCCATTACAGGATTTCCATTTTCAGATATTCCCACTGGATATTGTAATTTGTTTCTATAATATAAAGGCGTTTTCATACCTATACAATCATTTATTTTTATATCTTTTAAATTAACTTTTTTTAAACAACTTTCAACATTACTTTTCTTTATTTTCAAAGTTTCTGCATAATCAATATGTCTTAAATTACAGCCACCGCATTTCTTATATGTACTACAATCTTCTTGAACTCTGTTTTCAGATTTTACTATTATTTCTATAATCTTACCGTAAGCATGAGATGATGTTACTTTCAATATTTTTACCTTTACTTTTTCTCCTTTTAAAGCATATGGTATAAATATTATATAATTATCTATCTTAGCTATTCCTTCTCCTTGATATCCATTATCTATTATATCTACAATATATTCTTCATTCTTTTTTACAGGTATTAGCTCCATAAAAATCTCCTTATTTAATGGAAAACAGATAGATTATAACCTATCTGTTTTCATATTTTGAGTAAATCTGTAAGCCGGGTTCTGTCTTGGACAATCATTTATCTAGAATATATATTTCTATATATTTCAAGCCACCTATTCAGAAGACGACGAGCAGTCTTAACCTTCTACTCCGGTGTTGCTCCAGATGGGGTTTACACAGCTAGCATATCACTATGCTACTGGTGAGCTCTTACCTCACCTTTTCACCTTAACCATTAAATTAATGGCTGTTATTTTCTGTTGCACTTTCCTTAAGGTCACCCTCACTGGGAGTTACCCAGCACCATTGCTCTATGGAGCCCGGACTTTCCTCATATACAGTTTTTCAACTTTGTATCCGCGATCATCCAACTTACTCTTTATATATTGTAAACTTTATTTTGGAAAATGTCAATTATATTTCATCTGTTAATGCTTGATACTTCATAAAAAATATGTCTTGATTTCTATAACCAATTGCATTTTTTACTTCTTCTAATAAAATATATATCTTATTCATATTGTATGAATTTTGACTTGCATAATTTGCATTATTCATTAATTTTATATATTCATTCTCTGCTATCTCTATTTGTTTTGTAGCTTCATCCCAATTATCATTTTTTACTAAAATTCCTGTATTTATAATACAATATTTAATATTCTTCTTTGCAACTTCAAAACTATCATCAGAATAACTAGAAATATACTTTGGAATATAACTATATAAATTTATTAATGATATTAATAAATTAGATTCATTTTTTGACTGTATTGATATTTTCACATCATTGATTATCTGACCAAAACTTAATATTTCTTTATTATCTACATTTAATTTGTTTAAATCTATAGCCAATATACTCCAAGAAGAATATATATCTTCTAAGTCTTGATTAAGTTTATCCCAATCTATTTGAACAGCTTGATTATTGGTATTATTTTCTTCAGTTACATTGCTTGAATTATCTGTATTTTTTGTACTTTCACTTTCTGATTGTTTTTTTGAATCATTGTTTTTATTACCATTTTTAGCATTTTCTTCAGAATTAGTATATTCTTTAAGCAAAATTCCATTTGTGATTCTACTTAGAGTATTTTCAAGATATGCAATCTGTGAATTACTTTTTTCTTTTAAATCTTTTGTTTCATCTTTTTTATCGCATCCAACTAATATAAAACTACTAATTAGTAGGATTAAAAAAATCGCAATATATTTTTTTATTTTCAAATTAATCACCTTATTTTTATTTATTACCAAAAATTAACCGTTTATTCTTCGTTTAATTATAAATAATAAATTTAAAGGAGTTTTTTAAATTGAATACAGTTATTAAATTATATAGTGAAAAAAAAGATGAAATAAAAAAATTCTTAGAAAAATACTATTCTAAGAATTTCATATTAGAAAATGATTTGCTATGGTGTAAGGAATTTCCTAATCCTATTGAAATGGCCGAAATTATTGGTACTTTTGTTGAAAATATGGAAGACTTTCAAATTAATATGTGGGTTAGCTTAGATAAAGATGTTTTTATAAATATTACTAAATCCAATGCAAATGAATTTATAAAGTATTTATATGAACGTTATCCTTATTAACAAACTAATTTTTTATAACCTTCAAGTAATATTACTAATTCATCCTTTTCGTCAATTATAAAATCTTCGCTATCATATAACACTCTAGCAATTTTCCTTTTGTCACTTTTTATATACTTTTCACTAGCACTAATTAAATTATAAATATCTGTATATTGGAAATTTTTACATTCTTTGCGTATTAATTTAGTAACCTCAAGTTTAATTTCTTTTCTTACAAGTTCTATTGCTTCTTGATATTTCTCTTCTTTAATTTTATCTTTCACTTTCTCCATCATCATTTTTGCCAATTCCTCCTATATCAGTATCGATTGGTATATATTTTTTCTTTTCTATTGTGAACATTTTTCCTGTAGAAACATCAATATATTTTCTAACTCTTCGTTTAATCGTTTTTCTACCTTCTTGAACTTCCTCTTTTAAATGTTCTGGAAACTCATCAGCCTTTCTTAAAAAATTTAAATGTTTTACAAATTTGTATCTTTCATCATTTTCTTTACACTCTAATGATAATTGTCTTATTTCATTTTTATGATTTTTATCTAACGGAAGAAAATTTTGAGTTTTTATAATACTATTTCTATACACAAAATCATCTCCACCATCATAAATTGGAATTATCATATCATTTTTAATCATTCTCAATTTATCTTCTAAATCTTCTCTTTTCATGTGAACTCTTAAAGGCATATTAAATCCCTCATAATCAATTCCTATTAAAACATACTTTTTCTCAGTTATCGGCTTTTTGGCTTCACCAAACTCTTCAATATATCCCCAATTTCTAATTTTTTCATTATTTAAAAAAGTGTTCAATAAATTCATTAGTGTTGCATCTTTACAAAAATATATATTTTCCTTATTAGTATATAATATTATACTATCTGCTATATCTGAATATAAAGAATTTTGCGATTGTGGTAATATTTTATCAAAGTATTTTTTATATTCATCTCTGTATTTTTCGTCAAATTCTTTTAAAGCTTCTGTAGGATCATATACTATTCTATTTCCTCTTTTTGAAAATTCATATTTTTTTACATCTTGAGATGTGGTTGAAATAGTTGCTTTACTAATAATTTGCATAAATGAAGATTTTATTGCTAGAGCATCTATCATATCTGGTGTTATTTCAATTTCTTTTCCTTCTTTTATATCTTTAAAAACATTCAATGTTGACAAAAAGAATATTCCATCATTTATGGATTTTGTTTCTTTAGCAAATCTATTTTGCCAAAAAGTATTTAATATTGCAAGTTTTTCTAAATCTAATGTTTTCAAATAATCTTCATCAAATAAATCTTTTATAGCTATTTTTGATTTATCATTATTACTGTTATCCAAATCATTTTCTAACTGTTCCAACCCAATTCTTCTCATATTTATATCATTTATTGCATTCATTTGATCCAACAATTCAAATGTTTCAAAAAACTGACCTATTTGAACCATTAATCTTATGTACTTAGCTTTTAAGATCTTTTCAACTTCTATTTTATTTTGTTTAATAAATTCTACTAATTGATCTCTTTCTTCTCCAGAAATCATTCCATATATTTTTTCAATTGAAACTCTTGTCTTGTTAGGTATTGTATATTTTGATTTGTCATTCATGTATTCTTTAATATCACTTATTGTATCTTCGCCTAATTCAGCTTTCTGCTTTCTAAGCATTGCTAGTAATGGTTTTATATTTTCTCTGCTATTAGTTGATGAATCTTCAAAAGTTAATTCCATTCCTTCAATAAAATTTGATAAATCCATATCTTTTATTTTATCATATTCTTCATATATAATCTTTTTATCCTTCAAAACATCTTCACTCATTACTATTTGATTAATCTCCGATACACAATCCGCATTTTCTGTATATTCTATAGTCATATTGCTCGTTTTTTCTTTTATTAATTCATTAATTTCTAGTTCAGATAAATCAGGGTTTGCATCATATAGTTTTTTTACATATTTTATTGCTTTTTGGATATATGAATAAATAGCTCTATAATTTTGATCTTTATTTCTTTCACAAAATCTTATTGTTTTAGCAAAATTAATTTTCATAAATCTCTCCATTTTAATTATTAAGCAGAATACTTTAATACTAAAGCATTCTGCCTAATTTAATGTATTTTTATTATATTCTATTCTTTATTTTCTTTTGATTCTTCTTCGTTGTTTTCTGTAGTAACATTTTCTTCATGGACTTCTATTATTTCTACTTCTTTTGCATCTTCTGGTTCTGTTTTTATTTCTACGTTTACAATTTCTTCTTTTGGCTGTTCAGCACCACATTTAGGACAAAATGTAGCATTTACATCTATTTCAGCTGAACATTTCTCACAAGTTTTTATATCTTTTAGTTTTAAAATTTCAGCTTCTGCTTTTTGAATCTCTTTAAATAAAGTAGTTATATTATCACAAACAGCTTGAATTTCTTCTTCACTTGAAGTATTTCCATTTGTTCTATTTTCATAAATCTTTTTACCTAATTCATTATAAGCTTTTTGGATTTTTTCTTTGTTCTCAGAAATTTTTCCTCTTAATTTTAATTCTCCAGATATTTTATTAGTTTTTTCTTTTGTTACTTTATAAGTTTCGCTTGCCTTTTTAGTTAATTTGTCAAAAAACTCCATTTTAATACCTCCTATAATTAATATTTCCATAACAATTTTAGCTATTCATGTTTATTCTTCTTTTAACTCTCTTGTCATTAACATATTTACTGCATCTTTTGGCTTTAAATTATTATACAATACATTATAAACACAGTCAACTATTGGCATTTCTATATTGTATCTTTTACTTAATTTATATGCTACTTCTATGTTATCTATACTTTCAATAGTCATTCCTATTTCTTTTCTTACTTCTTCAATACTTTTTCCTTTGCCAACTAAGAATCCAGCACCTCTATTTCTACTATGTAAGCTTCCACATGTAACTATTAAATCTCCAAGTCCAGTTAATCCATAAAAAGTATCTTTATTTCCACCCATTGCAACACCAAGTCTTGTTATTTCAACTAATCCTCTAGTAATTAATGCTGCATATGAATTATCCCCTAATTCTAATCCAGCTGCAATTCCAGCACAGAATGCAATTATGTTTTTTAATGCTCCACCAAGTTCAACACCTTTAACATCTTTTGATGTATACATTCTAACTTTTTCACTTTTAAAAGCTTCTACAACTTTTTCTTTAACTTCATCATACTCTGAAGCAATAACTAAAGCTGTTGGAATTCCTATTGAAACTTCTTCAGCATGGCTAGGTCCAGATAATATACCATATTTAGAATTTGGTAATTCTGCTTTTATTATCTCATCTAGTGTTGATAAAGATTCTTGTTCAAATCCCTTTGAGCACATTATTATGTATTGATTAGTAACAAATTCTTTATATCCATTAATTATGTTTCTAACAAATTTTGATGGTGTAACATGTAAAATTAATTCTGTTCCTTCTATTGCTTCTTTATAATCTAAGGTACATTCTACATTTTCAGGAATAACAACACCAGGAAGAAATTTACACTTTTTTTCATTATTTATTAAGTTTTTTTCTTCTTCAGCAAATGACCATATTTTTACTTTATTACCTTGTTTTGCAAGGTGTATTGCTAATGCAACACCCCAACTTCCGCTTCCTATTATAGCTATATTCATTTTATTTCCTCCACATTTATTCTTCTTTTTTACTAAAACTTAGTTTATTCTCATTTCCAGCTAATATTCTCTTTATATTGGTTCTATGGTTGAAAATAACAATAACAGCCATTAATAATCCAAATATTATATAATTTCCATCATATAAATAATTGCTATGTATAAAAAGTGTTAGCACTGGAAGTAAAACTCCAGCTAATATTGAACCTAATGAAACCATTTTAGTTGCTGCCATTATAATTATTGCAAATACTAAACAAATCAAACCAATTTGATAATTTATTAACATTATAACTCCAAGACTTGTAGCAACTCCTTTTCCACCTCTAAATTCAAAGAATATTGGAAAAGTATGTCCTAACACTGCACATATACCAGCAATTTGTACTAATAAAGCTCCATTTACATCTTCTACATATTTTGCTACAAAATATGCTATTAAAACAGCCACAATTCCTTTTAATATATCACATACTAATGTTAAAGCAGCTACCTTCTTTCCTACTGTTCTTAATACATTTGTTGTTCCTGCATTTTTACTTCCTTTTTCTCTTACATCAAACCCAGCAAATTTTCTACTAAATATTACTGAAAAACTTATACTTCCTAGAAAATATGCCACAACCGCAATTATTATATAAGCTACCATTTTCTTCACCTCTTTAGAATATCATTTTTTTCATTAACCATGAATTTAATTCATTTATATTTATTCTTTCTTGTTCCATTGTATCTCTATCTCTAACTGTAACACAATTATCATTCTCAGTTTCAAAATCAATAGTTACACAATATGGTGTTCCAATTTCATCTTCTCTTCTATATCTTTTTCCTATACTACCAGCTTCATCATAATCACACATAAAATCTTTTGCAAGCATATTATATACTTCTGTTGCTTTATCTGATAATTTTTTAGATAAAGGTAATACAGCTACTTTATAAGGTGCTAATGCAGGATGTAAATGTAATACTATTCTTGTATCTCCTTCTGCAATTTCTTCTTCCTCATAACTGTTGCATAAGAAAGCTAAAACAACTCTATCAGCCCCTAAAGAAGGTTCTATTACATATGGCACAAATTTTTCATTTGTTTCAGGATCTTGATATGATAAATCTTGTTTTGAATGATTCATATGTTGTGTTAAATCATAATCTGTTCTATCAGCAATTCCCCATAATTCTCCCCAACCAAATGGAAATGCAAATTCAATATCTGTTGTTGCTTTGCTATAGAAAACTAACTCTTCTTTAGAGTGATCTCTTAAACGTATATTTTCTTTTTTCATTCCTAATGATAATAGCCAATTTTCAGAATATTCTTTCCAATATTTATGCCATTCTAAATCAGTTCCTGGTTTACAGAAAAATTCAAGTTCCATTTGTTCAAATTCTCTTGTTCTAAAAGTAAAGTTTCCTGGTGTTATTTCATTTCTAAAAGCTTTTCCTATTTGTGCTATTCCCATAGGTAATTTTTTTCTTGATGTTCTTAAAACATTTTTAAAATCAACAAAAATACCTTGAGCTGTTTCTGGTCTTAAATAAATTTCTGCTTTTGAATCTTCTGTTACACCTTGAAAAGTTTTAAACATTAAATTGAATTTTCTAATGTCTGTAAAATTAGTTTTTCCACAAGATGGACATGGAATTTTATTTTCTACTATAAAATCTATTAATTCCTTATCGCTCATACCATCTGCTATCATATCTTTTCCATTATTATGAGCCCATTCTTCTATTAATTTATCTGCTCTATGTCTTGTTTTACATTCTTTACAATCTATAAGTGGATCAGAGAAACCACCAACGTGTCCAGAAGCTACCCAAGTTTCAGGATTCATTAATATAGCAGCATCTAATCCTACTATATTTGGTTGCTCTTGTATAAATTTTTTTCTCCATGCTGACTTCACATTATTTTTTAATTCTACACCCAAAGGGCCGTAATCCCAAGTATTGGCCAAGCCTCCATATATTTCAGAACCTGGATATATGTATCCTCTAGCTTTACATAGGTTTACTATTTTTTCCATTGAATCTAACATTTTTTAATCACCTTTTTTCATAATTTTTTCTTGTTATACTTTATCAAATATACGAAAAAAAGTCAATGGGTGTGTCAATAAGCCGAAGATTTTTTGTGTCAATGGGGACGGAGATTTTTGACAACTTTTGTTAACTTATTGACATAATTATTTTATGTTTTGATTATATAATGTTCTTTTTGTGTATTTTGTCACAAAATACTGTGAATAATTTTTGAGTTTTACTGTTTGTTTTACAGTTATTCACAGAGTTTTCCACATTATCCACAGGTGCATTTTTGTCGTAAAAAGTAAACCAATGTAAACTATATATTATGTTATTTATATTATAAAATTTTGGAAAATTTCCTATTGTATAAAAAAATACACCAAAATATCAAATTCCATTTAACATTTCAGTGTATTTAATAATTTAAAATAAACTCATTTGATTGCTTTTGCTCATTCCATCAAGACATCCTGCATTTTTCAAAGTTTCTATTGCAACTTTTCCTATTTTAGCACGAATTTGTAAATCATCGATAGACATAAACTTTCCATCATTTTTTGCAATATTTATATTTTCTGCATCAACTGGTCCAAGTCCTGGAATTGCACTAAGTGGTGGTCTAATTCCTTCATCTTCCATAATAAATTTTATAGAATGTGATTTATACAAATCTACTGGTAAGAATTTTATTCCTCTTTCATTCATCTCCAGAACTAACTCTAAAACAGGATACATTTCTTTATCTTTATTTTGAGCTGCATTTCCAGCTAAATCTATTTCTTTCATTTTATTTTTTACTTTATCTTTTCCATGGCACATTATTTCGCTATCAAATTGTTTTGCTCTAATAGAAAAATATGCAGAATAATATGCTTTTGGTATATGCACTTTAAACCATGCAATTCTAAATGCCATTGTAACATATGCAGCAGCATGAGCTTTTGGGAACATATATTTTATTTTTTTACAAGCTGCTATATACCAATCTGGAACTCCATGTTCTTTCATCATTTCTTCCTGCTCTGGCTTCAAACCTTTTCCTTTACGAACACTCTCCATTATTTTGAATGCTGGATTTGGTGGCAATCCTTGTTTTATTAAATAAATCATAATATCATCTCTTGTACATATAGCTTCGTCCAATTTTATAATACCTTGATTTATTAAATCTTGAGCATTGTTAAGCCACACATCAGTACCATGTGACAATCCAGATATTCTTATAAGCTCTTCAAAAGTTTTTGGTTTTGTATCTAAAAGCATTCCTCTTACGAATTTTGTTCCAAACTCTGGTACTCCAAAACTTGCAACTTCTGAGTTTATTTGCTCTGGAGTAATTCCTAATGCATCTGTAGAACTAAATATACTCATTGTAGGTTTATCATCTAATGGTATTTTAGTTGGATCTATTCCTGTTATATCTTGAAGCATTCTTATAATTGTCGGATCATCATGGCCAAGTATATCTAATTTTAATAAGTTTTGATCTATTGAGTGATAATCAAAGTGTGTTGTTATTATATCTGAATTCGGATCATCCGCTGGATGCTGTACAGGAGTAAATTCAAAAATCTCTCTTCCTTTTGGAACAACTATAATTCCACCTGGATGTTGACCTGTTGTTCTTTTTATTCCTGTACATCCAACAGATAATCTTGATATCTCTGCACTACTTACAGGAATATGTCTATCTTCATAATATCCTTTTACATATCCATATGCTGTTTTATCGGCAATTGTACCAACTGTACCAGCTTTAAAAGTTGTACCTTTTCCAAATATTACTTCTGTATACTTATGAGCTTTTGCTTGATATTCTCCTGAAAAGTTTAAGTCTATATCAGGCTCTTTATCTCCATTAAATCCTAAGAATGTTTCAAAAGGTATATCCATTCCATCTTTATCTAATTTATGTCCACATTTTGGACAATCCTTATCTGGTAAATCAAATCCGTTTTTATATCCATAGTCTGTAAAATCTGAATATTTACAATTAGGACATCTATAATGTGCTTGAAGTGAATTAACTTCAGTTATACCTGTCATGTTTGCAACAAATGAAGATCCTACTGATCCTCTTGAACCAACCAAATATCCATCCTCATTAGATTTCCAAACCAATTTCTGAGCAATAATATACATAACAGAGAAACCATTTCTTATTATAGAATCTAATTCTTTATCTAGTCTAGTTTGAACTATTTCTGGTAATGGATCTCCATATAATTCATGAGCTTTATTATAAGCTATTTCCTTTATTGTTTCTTCACAACCTGGAATGTGTGGAGGACATTTTTCTCCTGAAATAGGGCTTATTTTTTCACACATATCTGCTATTTTATTTGTGTTTGTTACAACAACTTCATAAGCCTTTTCTTCACCCAAATATAAAAATTCATCAAGCATTTCTTCAGTTGTTCTTAAGAATAATGGTGCTTGCATATCTGCATCATCATACTTTTGACCAGCTTGTAAAATTCTTCTATATATTTCATCTTGTGGATCCATAAAATGAACATCACAAGTAGCGACAACAGGTTTCTCTAGTTTTTCTCCTAATTTTACTATCTTTCTATTTATATTTCTTAATCCTTCATCATCTTCTACAGTACCATTTCTAACTAGGTATTCATCATTTCCTATTGGTTGAATTTCCAAATAATCATAATATTTTGCAATTTCTTCTATCTCTTCATCTGGCTTACCTGCTACTATTGCTCTATATAATTCTCCGGCTTCACATGCACTACCTAAAATTAAACCTTCTCTATATTTCTCAAACAAACTCTTTAATATAATCGGTTTTTTATAGAAATAATATAAGTGAGAATAAGATATTAATTTATATAAATTTCTAAGTCCAATATAATTTCTTGCAAGAATAATAGCATGATATGGATGTGGCATTTTATAAGCCTCTTTTAAAGCTTTTTCATCAACACCTAATACATCTATGTCATCTACTTTTTTAACACCTTTTTCTTTTAGCATTTCTAACATTTTTTCAAATACAGCAACTAAAGTAATAACATCATCTAATGCTCTATGTGCGTTTTCAACTTTTATTCCTAAATTATCTGCAATTATTCCTAATTTATACTTCTTATAATCTGGAAATAAAGCCTTTGAAAGTCTTAAAGTATCAATGTATGTATTATTAAAATCTAATCCTAAAACTTCACAATTATATTTAATAAATCCCATATCAAAATCCGCATTATGAGCTACTAATACAGAATTTCCTATAAATTCTAAAACTTTTGGCATTACTTTATCTATTGTTTCTGCATCTTTTACCATGTCATCAGTTATATGTGTTACTTCTACTACTTCTGGTGGAATTGGTTTCTCTGGATTTACAAAACATTCAAATTCTGCTATTCTCTCTCCATTCTTATATTTTATTATTCCTACTTCTGTTATTTTTTCTGTTCTAAATGAAATACCTGTTGTTTCTAAATCTAAAACACAATATTCTGTATCTATATCTTGTCCTTTTGGGAATGTTACACTATTATTTCTGTCTGGCACAAAATATGCCTCAACTCCATATATTACTTTTAAATCAGCTCCTGTTTTCTCTAAATATTTATGAGCTTCTGGGAAACTTTGAGCAACACCATGGTCAGTTATAGCAATTGATTTCCAGCCCCATTTTATAGCCTTTTTTAATAATTCTGCCGCTGGAGTTACCGCATCCATTTGACTCATCTGAGTATGCATATGAAGTTCAACTCTTTTTACCTCAGAATTATCCATTCTTACTTCTTTTTTCATTCCAGCTGTTTCTATTATTGCATTTGCCATTATTGTAATCTCTTTAGCAAAATTA
This sequence comes from uncultured Clostridia bacterium, assembly GCA_934167495.1. GTDB lineage: Bacteria > Bacillota > Clostridia > TANB77 > CAG-508 > CAKPKP01. The sequence goes on from CAKPKP010000005.1 coordinate 54,967, forward strand.
TCAAAAGAAGCTATACCGTCTACTTTTACACCTTTTGCACTTTTAATTCTATCCAAAACACCTTTAAATTTTGCTTTTTCTATAAAAGCTTTACATGTTATAGAGCTTGTTTTATCGTATACATTAAACATTAAAATTACTTTTTCATTTTTAATTTCTCTTGAATCTATACTACCTTCTATAACTTCACCATCTATAACAACTTTATTACTATCTGGACCTATTTCACTTATTTTAGTAAAATCACCCTTCAAATTCATATTTCTACCATATATTAAAGGTGTTACTTCTTCTGGTTCTTCTCCTGTTTCTTCAGCTTTCATTTGAGCTTCAATCGCACTTGCTAAAGCTTCTTCTTCTTTTTTCTTAGCAATTTCTGCTTGTGCAATTTTGTTTAGTTCATTAATAGCTGCTTGTTCTTCTTTTTTTACTTGTTCATCATATAATTTCAAATCTTCTTCAGTCATATTATCAATGTATTTTACTTCATATTTTTTATTATATAAATTTTCTAATAAGTGACTTAATCCTTTATCGAATTTTTTAGAATTCAAAAAATCAGAACCCTTTACATTAAGCAATACATCTATTTTATTAGAATTTATTTTTAATTTACTTGTCTTTAGCATTGCCTTTGTTAAAGGTTCTTTTTTTCCTATATAGTTTATAATGTTGTCCCAATTATTCTCTATATTATTTTCAAATTCATTTTCCGTTTTATATTTTATTTCTATTAAAGTTCTATCAACTTTAAATCTATCTTTTAAATAATTTTCAAAATTCTCTATTTCATTTACATTTATCTGATTTTCTGATAATACATCAACTTGCAATTTATTTGTTTTCTTGTATAAACTAACATTTGAAACAATTGCGCTTTTTATATTATCTTCCTCTAAATAATCCTTAAATACATCCCTTATATACTTTTCCATTTATTCCCCCGATTATATTGTTATCACATAGCAATTATTTTCTTTATATCATCAAAAACTTTTTCTACGTCTTCTATACAATCAATATCAATTCCATTATTAAAAATATTACCTGAATTTGTCTTTATTTGAATTTGTCCTAAGTTAAAAATTCTCTCCCAAAAAGTTTGAGAATATGTTACTTCTTTAATATCTTTATATTTTATAATTTTAGATTCTTTTTTAAAAAAAGTATATTCATATATTAATTTTGTTTTATAAAATTTAAATACATATGATTCTATTTTCATCTTTTTTATTAGCATATTTACAAAAAACATTGCTAACATAATAGCTAAGAACACCATATATATTTTTAGCATTGAAAAATTTATTGCTCCTATTAATATAATAATCATAATAAAAGCATTTTCAACATAAAAGCCTGATTGATGAAGTATCTTAAATTTCTTTTTTAGTTCATATACAACTTCATCATCATTTTTATATTTTTTATCTTCTAATAATTCATTCATACAATTATTACATATATCTCCTGGTTTTGTTAATTGAGCTCCACAGATTTGACATTTCATAATATATCACCTATTCCTTTTATTTTATAAATATTCTTACTATATCATTGTACGAAATATATATAGAAAAAGTAATTAAAACTAAAAAACCAGCTGTTTGCAATCCAATTTCAAAATTTTCTCTTAATGGTTTTCTTCTTATTGCTTCAATTATTAATAGTACAATCTTTCCTCCATCTAAAGGAGGGAATGGTAATAAATTTGTAACACCTAATGATAAAGAAATTAATGCTAATAAGTAAACAAATTCATAAACACCATTTGTTTCTGCAACCATCTCTGATATTCCAATAGGTCCCATCATTTGGTCTACAGATACTTTACCTTTAAATAACATTTTTAAATTATCAATTATTGAAGTTGAAAATCTAACAGTATCCCAAAAGCCATAATAAATATTATTTCCAAAAGACTTATCTGATTGTTTCATATAAACACCTAAATAATATGCTTTTGAAATAATAGGCTCTATTTCAACATTTATTTCTTCTCCATTTCTTGTTACTGTTATATTTATTTTTCCATCTGATGAATTTATTAATTCTACAACGTTATAAGGGTTTGATTCTACATCAATACCATTTATTTTCTGAACTATATCACCTTTTTTTATAATATCACTTGCTGGTGACTCAGGATACACATATTTAATTTCAGTAGACAAACTTTCACTAGAATTTCCAAAATATATTCCTATATTTTTAGTTTGTTCTTCTGTTGGATTGACCTTGTAATTGATTATTTCATTATTTCTTTTTATATCTATACTTAATGTTTCTCCAGCATTTTTTTCCATTATATCATCAATGTCATATTTTAAATGCACTGTTTTATTATTTATTTTTATAATTTCGTCTCCACTCTGAATTCCTGCAACCTCACAACCATATCCAGAAATAGTATTTTCTATAGTTGTAGTTACAAAATTCCCATTAGAGCTAACTAATACAAAATATAATATTACTCCAAATATTATATTTACTCCTCCACCCGCTACTACTATCGCAATTCTTTTTGGTATTGGAGCTTTACTAAAAGAACCTTCTTTATCAGAACGTTCTTCTTCTCCTTCTAAGTTAACAAAACCTCCAAGTGGTATAAGTCTTAATGTATATTTTGTTTCTTTTCCTTGTTTTTTCCAAATAATTGGACCAAAACCAATTGAAAAATCATTTACCTTAACTTTGCATAATTTAGCTATAAGAAAGTGTCCACCTTCATGAATAGTTATAAGAAATCCTAATACAAAAACTATTTTTATAGCATTTATTAATATTTCAAACAAAATATTACCTCCTATATAAACAATATTAATGCATAATACGCAAAAGGTGCTATAAATATAACACTATCTATTCTATCTAACATTCCTCCATGACCCGGAATTAAATCACTAAAATCTTTAACATCTAAATTTCTTTTTATACTTGATGCTGCAAAATCTCCTATTTGACTAAATGCACTAAGAATTATTCCAAGTATTGCTATAAATATGTACGAAATATTTTGTTCAAAAAAGTTATTAAGCACAACTGTATATAAAACTACTGAAATAGTTGCACCAACTAAACCAGCTATACAACCTTCTATAGATTTATTTGGACTTACTTTACTAAATTTATGTTTTCCAAATTTTTTACCAATTGTATATGCTGCTATATCTGTTCCCCATGATGATATAAGTATATACCAAATTAAAAGTTTTCCATTTTCTATTCCATATAATATTGGAATAAATACTGTAAATCCAACTATATAGGCAATACCTAAAAATGTATATGCCATATCTTCAAAATTCCATTTTAAATTAGATATTATTACTTGCAAAAACAATAACAACAAAGTTACTGGTATCATTAAATGAATTATAATATTAATATACTCCTGTGGTATAATATGTATAAAAGCTATAATAGCACAAGCAACATATCCTACCCATGATATTGGTTTAATTTTTCCTTTGCAACTTTTACTATATTCATAAAATGATCTCATTGCTATTATAGCCATAAATCCATCAATTATATACTTATTTGCAAAAACAAATAACAAAACAACTAATGGTAATCCAATTACACCTGATAAAATTCTTTTTATATTATTCATATATTAAAATTTCCTTTCGTTTATTTAGCTCCGAATTTTCTATTTCTTCTTTGATATTCTTCAATAGCTTCTAATAAATCCTCTTCACTAAAATCTGGCCAGTTTTTACTTACGAAAACAAATTCAGAATAAACTAATTGCCAAGGTAAAAAATTACTTGTTCTTATTTCTCCACTTGTTCTTATTAATAAATCTGGATCAGGCATATTTTTAGTATATAAATTATTTGAAATTAATTCTTCATTTATATCTTCTATATCTATTTTATTTTCTTTTATATCTTTTGCAATATTTTTAACTGCATTTACTATTTCATTTCTTCCACCATAATTAAATGCAATATTAAAAACTATACCTGTATTATTTTTTGTTTTCTCTTCTGTTTCTTCTATACTTTTTTGTAAACTTTTTGAAAGTTCCTCTCTGCTTCCTAATATATTAATTTTTATATTTTCTGTGTCTGCCTTTTTTCTAAAATTGTCTATATAGCTTTGAAGTAATAACATTAATGCTCCTACCTCTTCTTTACTTCTTTTCCAATTTTCTGTTGAAAAAGCATATACAGTAATATATTTTATTCCTATACTATTTGCATATCTTACTATTTTTTCTAAAGTTTTAGCTCCTTCTTTATGTCCAAATTTAACATCAAGATTTTTACTTCTTGCCCATCTTCTATTTCCATCCATTATTATTGCTATATGATTTGGTAAATTATTATTATCAACTTGAGCCATATTTTTCTCCTTATACAGACATTATTTCTTTTTCTTTATTAGCTAATATATTATCTATATCTTCAATTTTCTTGTCTGTCATTTTTTGTATAGTTTCTTCTGCTTTTCTTAAATCGTCTTCAGTTATAAGACTTTCTTTTTGCATAGATTTTGCTTCTTCTATTCCATCTCTTCTTATTGATCTTATGCTTATTTTAGCTTCTTCAGCTATTTTTTTAATTTCTTTTACTAAGTCTCTTCTTCTTTCCTCTGTTAATTCTGGAAAACTTAATCTTATAACTTTTCCATCATTATTAGGATTTAATCCAATATCAGAAGCTAATATTGCTTTTTCGATATCTTTTAAAACACTAGCATCCCATGGTTGAATTACTATTAATCTTGCTTCTGGTATAGAAACACCAGCAACTTGATTTATTGGTGTTGGCACACCGTAATAATCTACTTTTACTTTATTTAATATTGCTGGATTTGCTCTTCCAGCTCTAATCTCTGCTAAATTTTCTTCATAAACACTTACTGTTTTTTTCATTCTTTCTTCTATCTCATTATATTCCATAATATTCACCTTTCAAATTAAAATTATTATTGTACTATTGTACCTACTTTTTCACCTTTTACTGCTTTAACAATATTTTCTGGTTCACTTATTGCAAATACAAGTAAAGGTATATTGTTTTCTTTACATAAAGATGTAGCTGTTGCATCCATTACTTTTAAATCTCTATTTAAAATATCTAAATATGTTATTTCATCAAATTTTTCTGCTGTTGGATCTAATTTTGGATCTGCAGTATAAACTCCATCTATAGTTTTTGCAAGAAGTATAACTTCTGAATCTGTTTCAGCTGCTCTTAAAGCTGCTGCTGTATCTGTTGTAAAGTATGGGTTTCCTGTTCCTCCAGCAAATATTACTACTCTACCTTTTTCTAAATGTTTTATAGCTTTTCTTTTTATATATGGTTCTGCTATTTCTCTCATTTCTATTGATGTTTGTAATCTTGTAAATATTCCTCTTGCTTCTAATGCATCTTGTAAAGCTAAACCATTTATAGTAGTAGCAAGCATTCCCATGTAATCTGATGTTGTTCTTTCCATTTGATGTCCATATTTTCCTCTCCAAAAATTTCCTCCTCCTACTACTATAGAAACTTGAACTCCAAGCTCTACTATTTCTTTAACTTTATCACAAATGTTTCCTATTGTTTCAGCATCTATTCCAGCTGATTTATTTCCAGCTAATGCTTCCCCACTTAATTTTAGTAATACTCGCTTATATTTTATCACAAAAAAACACTCCTCTTCTTATAAATTTTTACTTTTCACATTTTATCATATAATTTATAAAAAAAAAGTGTTTTTTCAAATTTTTTTCAAATTTTATATATATTTTTTTATATTTACTACAACTTTTCCAGATTTTGTTTCTTTTTCTATAGAATCAAATACAAATTTACCTTTTCCTCTTATTGTTATAATATCTTTTTCATTTATTTTTTTAGACAATCTTATCTCGTTTTCTGAATTTATAAACACTCTTCCCTCTTCAATTATTTCTGTTGCTTTAGTTCTAGAACACTTTGCAAGTTCTGATATAAAATTATCTAATCTATTAGAAGATATAATAATCTTAAACTCCTCAAATTCAGTTTTCTTATTTAATAATTCATCAATATTTTCTATTTCAATTTTTGCTTTTTTAAATCTTATTAATTGTTCCAAATTCATTTTTATATACTCAGCTATTTCTTTTAAAACAATAATATCAGCTCCATCGCTATTTACAATTATATCTCCGAATTTTTCTCTTTTTATTCCAAGTTTCATAATTCCACTCAAATAATCTCTATGTTCATATTTTCCTTTAAGATCATTTGGAAGAATAATTCTTACTATTTCTAAAATATCTTTAATATTATTTTTGATTAAATCTAAATTTAATTTTTCTGGATAAAATATTAGTACATTTCTATCTGCATTTTCATTTCTTCCACCATAAAAAATATAATTAGTTATTTTTTCTTGTTTTATTATTTTTTCTGCAATTCCTCTTTGATATAAATCTAAAAAATCTGTATTAACAATTTTATTTTTAGATTTGCAAAATTTTATTTTATCTAATATTTTAGCTTGTATTAATAAATCATATTCTTTTTTATTGGCATCTTGCATATTTTCCCTCTATTTGACACATTTTCATTGCATAATTCTTTACATATTTTATAGATACTTTCTATATCTAACCCATAATCTTTTTCTATTTCATCTACATTCCCTTGTTTTATAAATCTATCTGGGTATCCTAAATTTACTATTTTAGCACCGTTTGCTATTAATTTTATTTGTTCTCCTAATCCGCCTTTTAATATTCCATCTTCGATAGTAACAACAGTTTTAGTTTTGTTTATAGATTCTTGTATTGTTTTAGAATCCAATGGTTTTAATGTTCTAGCATTAATTACTTCTACTTTAATTTTATCTTTTAAAAGCATTTCTTGCACTTGCATAGCTTTTGAAACCATTTTTCCTATGGCAACTATGGTTAAATCATTACCATCGCATAAAATTTCACTTTTTCCATATTCTATTTTTCTATTAATTTCAAATTTATAGGCACTCTCTGAACCTCTTGGATATCTTATAGCAACTGGCTTTCTTAAATTTACAGCAAATTCAAGCATATCTTCTAATTCTCTAAAATCTTTTGGTGCTAATATATTCATATTCGGAATTTGATTTAAAAATGCCATATCGAACATTCCTTGATGAGTTTCACCATCATTACCTACAATTCCAGCTCTATCAATACATAGAATAACAGGTAAGTTTTGTAAACATATATCATGTATTATTTGATCATATGCTCTTTGAAGAAAAGATGAATATATTGGAACAACAGGAATTAATCCTTGTGTAGCAAATCCAGCAGCTAATCCAACAGCATGTTGTTCAGCAATTCCTACATCAAAAAATCTATTTGGAAATTTCTCTGAAAATTCTTTAAGTCCTGTACCATCAGTCATAGCTGCAGTTATTGCAACAATTTTTTCATTCTGCTTTGCAAGCTTTACAAGTTTGTCCCCCATGACTCTTGAATAATCAATTTTTCCTTTTGATAATTTTTCTCCTGTAGATATATTAAAGCTTGATGTACTGTGAAAGCTATCTGGTTTTTCTTCAGCTGGTTTATAACCTTTTCCTTTTTTAGTTAAAACATGTATTAGGATAGGTCCGTCAAGTTCTGTACTTATCTTTAATATTTCTTCTAATTTTTCTATGTTATGCCCATCAACAGGCCCTAGATATCTAAAACCAATATCTTCAAAATACATTTTAGGAATTACTAATTGTTTTATACTTCTTTTGAATTTTTGAATTATTTTTACTAAAAATCTTCCTATAATAGGTATTTTTTGTATAATTCTTTTTCCTGATATATTAGTTTTGGTATATAATTGTTTAGTTCTAAGTTTTGTAAGTAGCATTGAAATACCACCAACATTTTTAGAAATACTCATCTCGTTATCGTTTAATATTACAATTAAATTTGAATTACTACTTCCTGCATCATTTAAAGCTTCTAATGCCATTCCACCTGTTAAAGCACCATCACCTATAATTGCTATAACTTTGTTATCTTCTTTTAAAATATCTCTTGACCTTGCCATTCCCAAAGCTATAGAAATTGAATTACTACTATGCCCTGTATTAAATGTATCATATTCTGATTCTGATGTTTTGGGAAATCCTGCTATTCCATTTTTAGTTCTTAATGTATCTATCTTATCTTTTCTACCTGTAAGTATTTTATGTACATATGTCTGATGCCCAACATCCCATATTATTTTATCCTTTGGTGCATTAAAAATTGAATGAATCGCAATTGTAAGTTCAACTACACCTAAATTAGATGCTAAATGCCCACCTGTTTTTGAAACAGTATTTATAATTAATTCTCTTATTTCTTTTGATAATTCTTTTTTATCTTCCAAATTTAATTTTTTTAAATCACTTGGATTATTTATACTATCTATTACCATTTTTCAACTTCCTTTTTATATAACTCCAATAACTAAAGCTAATGCTATTACTGGTACAAAAATATTATCAGTTCCTTTTATTGAAACAGCTTCAACAACTGTTAATATACAAGCTATTGCTAAAGCTTTTAATAACCAATATGAAACTCCTGTTACAGCAAAAAATACTGATAAAATTAATAAAGAAACCGTTAGCATAGTTAATGAACCAGCTATTGTTTTAGTTTTATTTCCAACTTTATAAGATTTACTTTTTATCTTTTGTCCAATTATAGATGCTAATCCATCACCATATCCCATTATTAAAATTCCGCACAATCCTACATATGGTTTATTTATTATACCAAATGTAACTATTGAAGTTATTAATAGTGATATTGCGTAATATACTGTACCTAATCCATCATTTTCTTCTCTTTCCATTGTTTTTATTATATTAAATTTATATGATGCATAATTTATGAATATAAATAATGTAGGTAAAATAGATGCCCATATTACATTATCGAATAGTAACATTGCTATTATCCACCAATTTGATAATGATATATGTACAAATTTTCTACTAGCTTCCTTACCAAATTTTTCGACTTTCTTTGATATCATCATAACAATAGCTATGTATAAAATTGATACAACTATTCCAATAATATTATTCATATTAAAATTCCTCCTACGTCAATAGTTGTTTTATTATATCAGATATTGTCAAATATTTAAATAGTTTTTTATTAATTAGTTCTTCATATACAAAATTTGCATATGAAGAAAAAAAACAGATGGAAAATTCCATCTGTTAATATAAATTATAATTATTTAACATCTCTTAAATCTTTTAATTTAAAACTTAATACAATTGATACTATTCCAATAGCAATCATGGCAAAGAATATTGTGAATTCTTTTCCGGCATATGGTATTTCTGTTTCTGATACAGTGCTATCTTCTCCATTATCTTCTATTGGATTTATTGTAGGTATTTCAGTTGGCTTTGGAGATTGAGAAGGTGTTACTGTTGGTGCTGGAGTTGCAGTTGGTGTAACTGTTGGAGTTGGTGTTGGTGTTAAATCTTCTTTTTTTACTATATCTTTAATTACAAGTGGTGTTGATGTACATTCTGAAGGTCTTTCCAAATTTTCGTTAGCAAATGCTTCTGGATTTACACTTAAATTTGCATCTCCTTCTCCTATTACTTTAAATTTAAAAGTCATTCCTGTTAATTCATCGCTTCCTGAATACCAACATACATTTATTTTTCCTAGAGTTTTTACACTATAATTATCTTCTGATATATTTGCACTTATAAATTCTAATTTATCTGAATCATAATTTAAAATATAATCTGCTGCTTGCATTTTTTCTTTCCAGTTGACATAAATGTCTATTACATCATCTACTTTTGCATTTGCATTTGATGTAGTTATGCTTATATTTAAATTTTCTAAAGCAAAAACACTTCCAATAAATACAGACATTATTACTACTAAAATAGTACTTATTATTAAAATTTTATTTTTCATATGTAATCTCCTTAAAAATAGTTTTCTATATTTATTTTAACTATTTTCTTCTTCATTTTCAATACTTATTTTCATTATTACATAAATGATATTTGTTTGTAACAATATTGTAATAGTTTCTTTCACTTAATGCGTAAATAACTTTTTGTGCAAAATATTTATGATATATTCTTTTAGGTTATTAATAATTACTCTTACATATTTTATTTACAAAATATTCAAAGAATTTCATATCCATCAGATACTCAGGATGCCATTGCACTGCAATTATATTTTTATTTTCTATACCTTCTACAATATTATCTTCGCTTTTTGCAATTACTTTAAAGCCTTTTGCAACATCTTTCACAGCTTGATGATGTAATGAATTTATTTCCATACTATCTGTATTATAACAATCATATAGAAAAGAATCTTTTTCTAACTTTACCTTATGTCTTTCTTCTAGATTTAATTTATGATTTGGAATATCTTGATATAATGTTCCTCCAAAACAAACATTTATAGCCTGTATTCCTCTACAAATTCCTAATATAGGTTTATTAACATTATTAAATGCTTTAATTAATGTAAAATCTAATGTATCAGTTTCTTGTGCCATTTTATGAATTTCTTCAATTGGTTGCTCTCCATACTCTTTTGGATTTACATCTATAATACTTCCTGTAACAATTAATCCATCACATATTTTAACAACTTCATCTAAATTTGTTAATGAACTAATTGGAAATAATAATACATTAAGTTTTTCAAATATATCTTTATACTCTTTGTCTATATAATACTTTTCACTATTACCTTCAGATAAAAAATATCTTTCTGTTATTCCTAATATCATAATTTTCTCCTTAAATTTTTTGGCTGGGGTACTGTGATTCGAACACAGGAAATGTCGGAGTCAGAGTCCGATGCCTTACCGCTTGGCGATACCCCAATGATTAATTTATTTTATCACAAAAAAAATTATATATCTAGTATTTATCTTAAATTTATATTATATTTTTATCTTCTCAAATTTAAATTCTTTATTGCAAAAGAAAATAGACTAAAGTGCTAATTTTTCACACTTTAATCTATTTTGATTACAAACTTTACTCGTTTTCTAACTCATTTTCAATATTTAATAATCTATTATATTTAGCCACTCTATCAGTTCTACAAGGTGCTCCTGTTTTTATTTGTTTACTATTTACTGCAACAGCTAAATCCGCAATAAAAGTATCTTCTGTTTCTCCTGATCTATGTGATATTATTGTTTTATATCCATTTCTCTTTGCCAAATCTATACAATCTAAAGTTTCTGTTAAAGTTCCTATTTGATTTGGTTTAATTAAAATACTATTTGCTATTTTATTAATAATACCTTTTTCTAATCTCTTTTGATTTGTAACAAATAAATCATCACCTACAAGTTGTACTTTTTCACCTATTTTACTACTTAAAATTTTCCAAGATTTCCAATCCTCTTCTGCTAATCCATCTTCTATTGAAATTATTGGATATTTTTCTGTTAATTGAACTAAATAATCTATCATTTCTTCATTACTTTTTAGTTCACCTGTCTTCCAAAACAAATATCCTTCTTCGCCTTTCTTTCTTGCTTCATCATACATTTCTGTACTTGCTACATCCAATGCAATTGCAATATCTTCTTTTGGTCTAAAACCTGCTTTTTTTATTGCTTCTATTATCGTTTCAATTGCTTCTTCTTCACTTGGTAAATTTGGTGCAAATCCCCCCTCATCACCTACTCCAACAGAATACCCTTTAGCTTTTAAGATACTCTTTAAATTATGATAAACTTCTGCTCCCATCTGAACAGCTTCTTTAAACGAAGATGCACCTATAGGCATTATCATAAATTCTTGAATATTAATATTATTTTCTGCATGTTTTCCTCCGTTTAATATATTCATCATAGGAATTGGTAAATACTTAGCATTAACTCCACCAACATAATTATACAAAGTTTGCCCTAAAGAATTAGCTGCCGCTCTACAAACAGCTAATGAAACTCCTAAAGTAGCATTTGCACCTAAGTTAGACTTATTTTCTGTTCCATCCAATTTTATAAGTTCTTCATCTATTTTTATTTGATTATACACATTCATTCCTTCAATTCTTTTAGCTATCTTATTATTTACATTATCTACTGCTTTTTCTACACCTTTTCCATTATATCTTTCATCTCTATCTCTTAATTCTATTGCTTCAAAACTACCCGTTGAAGCACCTGATGGAACCATAGCTGTACCAGAAAATCCACCTTCTGTAACAACCTCAACTTGTACGGTTGGATTACCTCTAGAATCTAAAACTTCTAAGGCCTTAACACTTTCTATTTTTAAATAATCTTTCACTAATATCACTCCTATTCTATATCTAGTATCCCCATAATTTTCCTTAATAAACATATATAACAAAAATTATAATATATGGAAGGATTTCAAATTTAGTAAAACTTTTATATACAAAGTATTTATCTAATAGGAATTTCAAAGAAATTTTCTATTAGAGAACAAAAGCGGAAATTAATAACTTTTGTACTTATTAAAACATTTTGAAGTCCGCGTCTTTGTTCGTGTGCGAAATTTGCAAAGCAAATTTCTGTACAAAGTATTTATCTAATAGGAATTTCAAAGAAATTTCCTATTAGATAAAAAAGAAGCTACCTATATTTCAAGGTAACTTCTAAAAAATCTAATTACTAATTTCAATCTTTTTTTCTTCCGCCAAATAAAATTTGATTATTACTAAAATCTTCTTCCTCTTCAACCTCTTGTTGCTTCTTAGATTTTAATATTTTCTGTCTAGGCTTTTTTATTTTTTCTTCTTTCTGAGTTCTTGCAATTGCTTCATCTACAGACAAAGTTTTTTCATATTCTATAATATTATGCACTGGTTCTTCATAAATTCCCTCTAAATATATATCTTTTTTTAAAGGTTTCTCCATACTAATATCATATAAATATCTATCTATTATATTTCTTTCGTTTTTACTATATAAATCCATTTCTAAGTGTAAATAATTATATCTCCATATTACATGTCGTTCATATGGTGTATACTTAGATTTATTTAAATTTTCATAATCATATTCTACTTTAAAATGAAATTTTTCAATAGATATTGTAATATTACTCCAAACTTTTCTTTCTTTTTTTATAGCAATCTCTCTTAATTTTTTTATAGTATTATATAAACTATTTATTAATTCAGAATATTTATCTTCATCTATGTTAAATATTGTAGGTATTTCATATGCATTTATTGGCTTCTTTTTTATTATTCCTTTTGGAAAGTAATAAAAATACATTTCACCTACTGGTCTTTTAAATGGTACATCTATTATAGAAGCATACAAAAATATGCTTTCCCATTTTTCTGGGATTAGATAAAACAATTTCTTTTGTATGTCTTCATATAAAATTTTTTCTTGTTTTGAGCTTAGCATAAATGTATATCCCTTCCTTAGAATACTTAAACTAATCTTCTAATAAACTTTCCCCTGTCATTTCCTCTGGTTTTTCTAATTCCATAAGATCTAACATTGTTGGTGCTAAATCTGCTAGTCTACCTTCCTTTAATTTTTTATTTGTGTCTGAAATTAGAACTAATGGTACTGGATTTGTAGTATGTGCTGTATGTGGTTCTCCAGTTTTATAATCTATCATTTGTTCTGAATTTCCATGATCAGCTGTTATTAAAAGATTTCCATGTTTTTCTTTTATTGCTTTAACTACTCTTGCAACACATGTATCTAATGTTTCTAAAGCTTTTATACAAGCTTCTATATTTCCTGTATGACCTACCATATCTGGATTTGCATAATTTAAAATAATGCAATTATATTTTTCTGATTCTATTGCTTCTACAACTTTATCAGTAACTTCTATAGCACTCATTTCTGGTTTTAAATCATATGTTTCAACTTTTGGAGAAGGTATTAATATTCTGTCTTCACCTTCATATTGTTTTTCTTGTCCTCCATTAAAGAAGAATGTTACGTGAGCATATTTTTCTGTTTCTGCTATTCTTAATTGTGTAAATCCTAATTTACTTATATATTCTCCTAATGTATTTTTTATTTCATCTTTCTTAAATGCTACTTCTACATTTGGCATTGTTTCATCATATGGTGTGAAACAAACGAAAAATGTTTTAAAATATTCTCTTTCGAATCCGTCAAAATTTTCATCAACAATACTTCTAGTTATTTCTCTTGCTCTATCTGGTCTAAAATTAAAGAATATTACTGAATCATTTTCTGAAATTTTAGCAATTGGTTCGTCATTATTACATATAACAATAGGTTTAACAAATTCATCAAATACTTCTTTTTGATATGATTCTTCAATTGCTGCTGTTGCAGAACTAAATTTTTCACCTTCACCTTTAACCATTGCATTATAAGCTTCTTTTACTCTTTCCCATCTTTTATCTCTATCCATTGCGTAAAATCTACCACATAAAGTTGCTATTTTACCAACACCTTTTTCTTCCATCTTCTTTTCTAATTCTGCAATATAAGTTTCTGCTGATGCTGGTGGTGTATCTCTTCCGTCTAAGAAGCAATGTACATATACATCTTCAAAATCTTTTCTTTTAGCCATTTCTAATAATGCATATAAATGTCTTATATGACTATGAACGCCACCATCTGAAACTAATCCCATAATGTGTAATTTTGAATTATTTTTCTTACAATTTTCTATTGCAGAAACAAACTCTGGTATACTAAAGAAATCTCCATCTTCTATAGATTTTGTTATTTTAGTAAAATCTTGATAAATAATTCTTCCTGCACCTATATTTGTATGTCCTACTTCTGAATTTCCCATTTGTCCTTCAGGTAATCCTACATCTAATCCACTAGTATGAATTATTGTACTAGGATTTTTTGTAAATATTTCATCCAAATTTGGTGTGTTTGCTAATTTTACACAATTTCCTTCTTCTGATTCATTAATACCATACCCATCAAGTATCATAAGCATTGTTAATTTTTTATTCATTTCGTTATTCTCCTTTTCATTTTCCGTTTCCTATTTATCATAATTAACTATTTTGCTAAATTCTTCTGGTTTCAAGCTTGCTCCACCAACTAATCCACCATCTATATCAGATGTTGTAAATAATTCTTTTGCATTAGTTGATTTTACACTTCCGCCATATTGTATTATAACACAATCAGCAACATCTTTTCCATATATTTTTGAAATTTCTTCTCTTATACTTTTTATACTATTATTTGCATCTTCTGAAGTAGCTGTTTTTCCAGTACCTATAGCCCAAATTGGTTCATATGCTATTATAGTATTTTTAACTTGCTCATTTGTTAATCCATCTAAAGCAAGTCTTGTTTGTGTTGTTATTATTTCTTCTGTTTTACCAGCTTCTCTTTGCTCTAAAGATTCTCCTACACAAACTATTGGTTTTAAATCATTTGCAAATGCTGCTTTTATTTTTTTATTTACAGTTTCATCTGTTTCTGCAAAATATTGTCTTCTTTCAGAATGACCTATTATTACATATTCTACTCCTATTGATTTAAGCATTTTTCCTGATACTTCACCAGTGTATGCACCACTTTCTTCAAAATGCATATTTTGTGCACCTATTTTTATATTTGTTCCTTGCGCATGCATTAATACATAAAATAAATCTGTGTATGGTGCACAAATTATAACTTCATTATCTGTATCTTTAACAAGTGAAGATAACTCTGTCATATATTCAATTGCTTCATTTGGAAGCATATTCATTTTCCAATTTCCTGCTATTACTTTTTTTCTCATATACATCCTCCTAATTTAGATAGTTTACAAGTTTTAGAAAAGATAATTTTACAATTATCTTTTCTAAATTATCTAATGATATATTATACTATTTATCTAATAAACATTCAATACCTGGTAATTTCTTTCCTTCTAAGAATTCTAATGAAGCTCCACCACCTGTTGAAACATGTGTAAATTTTTCTGATAATCCAGCTTTTTCAACAGCAGCTGCTGAATCTCCACCACCTATTATTTTTACTGCATCTACATCTGCTAAAACTTTTGCTATTGAATTTGTTCCATTAGCAAATTGTTCAAATTCAAATAAACCTAAAGGTCCATTCCAAATTACTGTTTTTGCTTTCTTTAATTCTTCTGAATATAAAGCAATTGTTTCATCTCCTATATCAAATCCTTCCCAACCATCTGGAATTTCTGTATATTTAACTACTTTACTTTCTGTATCTGGTTTAAATTCTTTACCAACTTTTGTATCTACTGGTAACATTAATTTAACACCTTTAGCTTTAGCTTTTTCCATTAATTCTTTTGCTAAATCTAATTTATCTAATTCACAAATTGAATTTCCTACATTATATCCCATTGATTTGAAAAATGTATAAGCCATTCCACCACCAATCATTAATGTATCTACTTTTTCTAATAAACTATCAATTACTCCTATTTTATCAGAAACTTTTTTTCCACCTAATATTGCTACAAATGGTCTTGCTGGATTTTCTAATGCATCTCCCATGAAATTTAATTCTTTTTCAATTAAAAATCCTGATACTGCAGGTAAATAGTCTGCAACACCTGCTGTTGAACTATGTGCTCTATGAGCTGTACCAAAAGCATCGTTAACAAATATTTCTGCAAATGAAGCTAATTTTTTTGAAAGCTCAGGATCATTTTTTTCTTCTCCAGCTTCAAATCTAACATTTTCAAGTAATACAACTTCTCCTTCTTTCATGTTAGAAACTAATTCTTGTGCTGATTCTCCAACAACATCTTTTGCAAGTTTTACTTCTTGTCCTAATAATTTAGAAAGTTCTTTAGCTACTATATCTAGTGAAAATTCTGGTTTAACTTCTCCCTTTGGTCTTCCTAGATGAGAGCATAATATTACTTTACAATTGTTTTCTAATAAATATTTTATTGTAGGTAATGCAGCTACAATTCTTCTATTATCTGTAATTACTCTTTCTTCATTATATGGTACATTAAAATCGCATCTAACTAAAACTTTTTTTCCTTTAACATCAATGTCTTTAACTGTTTTCTTATTCATAAAAAATCTCCTTTATCTTTTATTATTTATTTAATAGGAAATTCAGAGGAATTTCCTATTAAACAAAAAGAAGGTTGGAACCCAGCCAACCTCCTTTATATTTATAAACTAATTTAATTCTGCAAAATATTTGATTGTTCTAACCATTTGGCTAGTATATGAATTTTCATTGTCGTACCAAGCTACAACTTGAACTTGATATAAACCTTCTGAAATTTCTGTTACCATTGTTTGTGTTGCATCAAATAATGAACCATTTGTTATACCTATTATGTCTGAAGAAACTAATGGTTCTTCTGTGTATCCAAATGATGCACTAGATTGTGCTTTCATTGCAGCATTTATTGAGTCTACTGTTATATTTTCTCCTTTTACAACAGCTACTAATATAGTTGTTGATCCTGTTGGTACAGGAACTCTTTGAGCAGATCCTATTAATTTTCCGTTTAATTCTGGAATAACTAATCCTATAGCTTTAGCTGCTCCTGTTGAGTTAGGAACAATATTTACTGCAGCTGCTCTAGCTCTTCTTAAATCACCTTTTCTGTGTGGTCCATCAAGAACCATTTGATCACCTGTGTAAGCATGAACTGTTGTCATTATTCCTGATTGAATTGGTGCATAATCGTTTAATGCTTTAGCCATAGGTGCTAAACAGTTTGTTGTACATGAAGCTGCTGATATTATAGTATCTTCTGCTTTTAAAGTACCTTCGTTTACTCCATAAACTATTGTTGGTAAATCTTTTCCAGCTGGTGCAGAAATAACAACTTTTTTTGCTCCTGCTTTGATATGAGCTTCTGCTTTTTCTTTTGATGTATAGAATCCTGTACATTCTAATACAACATCAACACCAATTTCTCCCCAAGGAAGATTTACGGCATCTTTTTCTGCATATATTTTTATTGTTTTTCCATCAACTGTTATTGAGTTTTCCCCAGCAACAACTGTATCTGCTTTTTCATATCTTTTTTGTGCAGAATCATATTTTAATAAATGAGCTAACATATCAGGGCTTGTTAAATCGTTTATTGCTACGATTTCGTATCCCTCTGCTCCAAACATTTGTCTAAATGCTAGACGTCCTATACGTCCAAATCCATTTATAGCTACTCTAACTGACATTTTATAATTCCTCCACTTCTGATACTTTAACCTATATAACTAATAAAGCATCGTTAAAAATTTAGTCTGTCATTGACCAATGCTATTCTATATCAATTCTCAAAATTTTTCAAGTATTTTTTTGATAAATTTGAATACATATGTATTTTTCCCATTTTTTAGTAATTTTATACGTTTCAATATATTAAGAAGACTAAAGAGCTAATTAATTTTTTCAGATGTTTTCATGTAGTAAAATTTATGAAATAAATTTTCTGTGCAATGTAATTTTCTATAATAGAAACTTGAATAACCTTCCTATTATAAATATAAATAGAGACTTTGAAGTTTCAAAGTCTCTTAAAATAGTATGCTGTCTTATTCAATCCATAAAGCTATCCTAAATGTAATATCTTTACTTTTCTCATTATTAATTGCAATATTTTTTGGAAATTTTTGACTTATGAACTTAGAATTTCTGACGATTTTACAAGCTACGCCTATACCTTTTGATTCTTGCGTCCACTCCATCATCATTTTGTTACATTCAAAATCATAGTCAACTGATGCATCATATTCACTGCCAAAAAGCAAATGACTTTTTACTTTGTCAGTATTTTCAAACATTTTTGCAATTTCTTTTGCAGAATCATAGCTAATTTCATTCCAAGGTTCACCTTCTTTAGTAATAACAGGTTTTCCATCTGGATTTTTTGAAACATAGAAACAAGAAATATAAAACCCTCCATATTTTTTTACACTTTCACATTGTAATGCAAATTCTTTTTTAAACGCTTCATTTAAATTTACATTCTTTAAAAAAGCCATGGATATAAATTTCTTTGAACCTACCTTTCTTTTTATAAAAGTTCCATCTGATTCCACTGATTTTACAGAAATCCATACAAATCTACTTCCATCAGACATTCTCTGAATAACAAAAAACTCTTCTATTGTTACATCTCGAAAATACCCTTCTGGAATAGGTGGATTAATCGGATAAGCTTTTTTGTTTTCTACATTTTGCATACATCTTTCTTGGTTTTCAAACCGAATTCTCATTATTAAAAACCTCCTCAAATTGTTAATAATCGGCTTTTGCTAAATATTTTAACATATATATTATAACACTTTTATTTATAAAACTCAATTTCAATATATATTATTTTCTATTGTAGAACAAAAGCGGACATTAATAACTTTTGTACTTATTAAAACATTTTGAAGTCCGCGTCTTTGTTCGTGTGCGAAATTTGCAAAGCAAATTTCTGTGCAATATATTTATATTATAGGAAGTTCAGCGAACTTTCCTATAATATAAAAAAAAACAAAGATGATTTTATCATCTTTGAAATTTTTTTATTTTTTCTTTCCGAATATTGTAATCTCTTGGAATAAGAAATCGTGTAATTCTGGAAAGTGAACATCTTGAAACCAGAAATCATGAACTTCTTTTAGAACTTTCTCTTCTTTTGGAGTTAATTCTAATACTATCTTTTTATTTAAGTCTATTTCTTGGAATAAGAAATTTTTAACCTTTCCCCATAATCCAACTTTTTGAGGTAATGCTGTATTTCCTACTGAAACATTTTGACCTACTTGTCCATTTATTGTACCTGCGTTAACACCAAAATTTTCTCCAGTTCCACCTATTACTCCACCTTCTGTTCCAATTCCACCTGCATTTTCACCAAAAGCTCTATATACATTTCCTGCTTGAACTGCACCAGCTTGAGTATTTTCTTCTTGAACATCACCATTGTATTGAACTAATTTGTACTCTTTCATATGCTTCCTCCTTTGTGAATTTAATTATCTACAGTATTTATACTACATATTTTTATTTTAATCAATAATTTTTACTTTGTTTTATATTTCTTTTTGGTTACAAAATGTAACATTTTTGTAATTATTTCAATTCACCTAACAAACTATTATTATCAATTATAGAATTTAATTTCACTTCTTTTATAGTATTTTCAATATCTTTATTAGTTTTAACTTTTACTAATAAATAGTTTTCAGTATGTCCTTTTATAAATTCTCCTTCTCTATCTTCAAATAGTACCTTTTCTTTTTTATTTAAATATGAATTTAAATATTCTAATTCATTTTTATTTGAAAGTTCTATTAAAGCTTTACTTCTTACATCTTTAATATCATTACTAACTTGGTTATCCATTTTGCTTGCAACAGTACCTTTTCTAATTGAATATTTAAAAACATGCATCTTGTAAAATTTAATTTTTTCAAGAAAATTATAAGTTATATTAAATTCTTCATCTGTTTCTCCCGGAAATCCTACAATTATATCTGTAGTAAGCATAACATCATTATAAATTTCTCTTAGCAATTCTACAACTTTTTCAAATTCTTCTGTACTATATTTTCTATTCATTCTTTTCAAAGTTCCGTTGCATCCGCTTTGAAGTGATAAATGAAAATGATGACATAATTTATTCAATTTTTTTATTCTATCACAAAATTCTTCATTTATTATTGTTGGTTCAAGTGAACCTATCCTGATTCTTTCTATACCTTCAATTTTATTTATGTCTTCTAATAAATCAATTAATCTATAATTGTTATCAAAATCTTTTCCATATGAAGCTATATGTATCCCTGTTATTACAACTTCTTTTATTCCTTTTTCAGCAATTTTTTCAATTTCCTCTAGTATGCTTTCTTTTTTTCTGCTTTTAATCCTTCCTCTAGCATATGGAATTATACAATATGTACAAAAATTATTACATCCATCTTGTACTTTTATTGTAGCTCTTGTCCTTTCTGTATATGTAATACATCCAAATTCATTATATTCTTCAGATGACTCTATATTAACATCATTGTGATTTATATAATTTTCTACATGATCTACAATATTCTTTTTTTCACTATTTCCTAAAATTAAATTTATTTCTTTTATTTTACTTAATTCTTCTTTTGCAACATCTGCATAACACCCAACAGCAACTATTATAGCATCTTTATTTAGTTCATGTGCTCTTCTTAACATTTGTCTTGATTTTCTATCAGACATATTTGTTACTGTACATGTATTTATAATATATATATCAGCCTCTTCTTCAGAATTAACTATTTTATATCCTTTTTCTTCAAACTTTTGTATCATAGCATTTGTTTCATATTGGTTAACTTTACAACCGTAATGTAATAAATGCTACTTTGTTTATATTTTTTCCATTGTTATTCATATATTATCTCTTCTTTTTCCCATCTAAACTATCTAAATTATCTAAGGCTTTTCCTGTTCCTAATGCTACACAAGATACAGCATCTTCTGCTATCATTACATTTATTCCTGTTTTTTCTTGTAATAGCCTGTCCAATCCGTCTATTAGACAACCTCCACCAGTCATATATATACCTTTATCACTTATATCAGCAACAAGTTCTGGTGGTGTTTTTTCAAGTACTGAATGAACTGCATCTGCAATCATTAAAGCTGGTTCTTGAAGTGCTTCCATCATTTCACTTGAGTATACTGTTATTGTTTTTGGAAGACCTGTCATTAAATCTCTTCCTCTAATATCCATTTCTACATCTTGAATTTTTGGATATACACATCCAATATTAACTTTCAAATCTTCGGCAGTTCTTTCTCCTATCATCATGTTATGTCTTTTCTTTATATATTTAATTATATATTCATCAAATTTATCTCCTGCAACTTTTAATGAAGTACTTACTACTGAACCTCCTAGTGATATAACAGCTATATCTGTTGTTCCTCCACCTATATCTACTATCATATTTCCACAAGGTTTTGAAATATCTATTCCTGCACCTATTGCTGCTGCTATTGGCTCTTCTATTAAATATACTTTTCTAGCTCCTGCTTGAGAAGCAGCATCTATAACAGCCTTTTTTTCAACTTCTGTAACTTGAGATGGTATACATATCATGATTCTAGGAGAGAATATAAATCTTCCACCTATTTTACTAATAAAATATTTTAACATTTTTTCTGTAACAGTATAATCTGATATTACTCCATCTTTTAAAGGTCTTGTTGCCACAATATTTCCTGGTGTTCTTCCAAGCATTCTTCTTGCTTCATGTCCAACAGCTAAAACATCTCCAGTTACATTGTTAACCGCAACAACTGATGGTTCTCTTAATACAATTCCTTTTCCTTTTACATATGCAATTACAGTTGCAGTACCTAAATCAATTCCTATATCTTGACCAAACATAATAGCTAATCTGTCCTTTCTATTATTATATTTATCCTAGTTACATTATTATTACATTTTCTTTGCAATTATATTACATTTTTTCAAAAATAGCAAATACTTTTTATGAATTTATGGTAATATTCTTAAAATTGTTTCTAACATTGAAGATATTATAGGAACAGACATAGAAACTATAAGTACTTTTCCTCCTAAATCAACTTTATTTGCAATAGCTGTTTCTCCTGAATCTTTGCAAATACTAATTGCAAACTCAGCTAAAATTGAAATTCCCGTAATTTTCAATAATAAAATTAAAAAAGAATTATTTATATTAGTTTTATTAGCTAAATTGTTAAGCAATGACATTATTGATGATAATTTATCTATCACCAAACTTAATATAATTATTCCAGCAATTAGTGATATGTATATAGAAAATTCTGGTTTATATTGCTTTAAAATTATGGCTATTATTATTGCTGATATTCCTATTCCTACTATTTTTACAATTTCCATGAATCTTCCTCCAATTTTATAAATTAAACACAGTTCTAACTGTAGCAAATAACGTACTTATTTCTTTTATAACAATAGTAAGTACTACAATTATTCCTGCTAAAGTTGTCATCATTGCTTGATCTTCTCTTCCTGCTCTTACTAATACCTGATGCAATACTGCAACCAAAATTCCTATTGCAGCTATTTTAAATAATAAATCTATATCCATATGTCCTCCTTTACATTTCTAAATCAATATTATTGATATGGCAACTCCAGCTAATGTCCCTAAAGTTTTATAAAGTTTTTCATTTTTCACCTTTTCTTCTTCTGCTTTTGATATTTGTGTTTCTATAAATGTTTGCATAAGCTCTATTTCACTTATTTGCCCTTCTTTATCCGTTTTTCCTAATAAATTTCCTAGTGACTTTAATATATTTACATCTTCTGTTTTCATATTAGTTTCACTCTCTTCTAATGCCATACTCCAAGATTCAGTTGCACTTTTTATATTCATATGTTTACTTGCATTTATAAAAATATTAGAAATATTGGTTTCTCCAAATTTAGATATCTCTTTAAAAATCTCTGGTATGGGTTCATATGTAAATTTTATTTTAGTTTTAAAAATATTTAATGCCTCTTGCATTTGTTTTAATTCGTCAACTCTATATTTATATTTTTTTGATTTAATATTTCCAAGCATTGAAGATATCACTATTATTAAAAATATTACAATTATCTTTATGTATATCATTTGCTTCTCCTTATTTTTTATATTCTATATATTCAGCTAGTTTCTTATCTAGTGTGTAAACTTTTCCTATTTCCCCCTTTTTCCAATAAACATCTAAAAAAATAAGTTTCTCTATTATATGAGAATTAACCAAATTTTTTATTATAGGATTTAAATAAATATCTTCAAATTGTTTTCCATGAGCAGTAAAAATTCCTTTTACCCCAGAACATACTGCATAATTTATCGCTTCTATATCTTCTATACTTCCAATTTCATCTGCTACTATAACATCTGGAGACATTGAGCGAATTAGCATTTTCATCCCAATCCACTTAGGAATATTATCCATTATGTCTGTTTTTATTCCTATTTCATTTTGCGGTACACCTTTATACATAGCAGATATTTCTCCTCTTTCATCAACTACTGCTACATTTAATCCTTTAAATTTTATATCTTTTATTCCACTACTAATTTGTCTTATTAAATCTCTTAAAATAGTAGTTTTTCCATACCCTGGAGGTGATATTATTAAAGTATTGTATATTGAATTTTTTTCTTTATCTAAAACATATTCTATAATTTTATTACTACTTCCTAATATTTGTTTTGCTATTCTAAAATTTAAACTATATATGTAATTTATATTTATAACCTTATTTTCTTCAACCACAGCACTTCCAGATATTCCGTACTCTATGTCCTCCTTTTATAGTTATATACCCACTAGTTATTTGATTTTGATACGAATAAATAGAATTTTCACATATTTTTTGTAATATTTCTAATACTTCATTTGTATTCACAATATATCTTAAAACTCTTTCATCTTTACTAAATTTCAATATAATATATTTGCTTGTCCTTATTCTTATTTCTTCTAAATTTTCGAATAAATATTCTGTATTACCTAGAAAAAATTTCCTTATTTCTTCCTTTATTTGCTCTGGGAAATATAATAAAATGTCCTCCATATATTTACCTCCTATTATATATATATTCACCAGTTTCTTTATTAGAACATTTTTCTATTTACTTAATATATTTTTTCTTATTCCTCTATTGACTATATTTCTTGTTACTAATATAATAATAGCAGATAATTATTTTGAGATTAGCAAAAATGCTATATGGGGGTTATTTTATGTATGATGAAAAAAAATTAAAGTTTTGGGCTATATGCCAAATAATTAAAAAATGGTTTTTAATTTTACTATTTTCTATTGCAGGCACAGCTATTGGATTTCTTATAAGCGAATTCGTTGTAGATGTTTTAAATGAAATTGCAATGTATAGAGTTGCTTTTATAGCAGGTCTTACATTATTGGGATTTGTTATTGGTTTACTACTAACTTCAAATATAAACTCTAATATACAAGATGCATACTGGAAAATTGAAGTTATGAAAAAACTTGATATTATCTCTCACAAACTAGAAAATTCTAAATGTAATGAATTAATTACTGTTGATCAAAAAAAAGTTACTCCTACTGTAGAATCACCTTCTGAAACACCAAAAGAAACAGATAATGAAAAAAAAGAACAATAGTGGACATTAATAACTTTTGTACTTATTAAAACATTTTGAAGTCCGCGTCTTTGTTCGTGTGTGAAATTTGCAAAGCAAATTTCTGTACAAAATATTTATATTATAGGAAGTTCAGAGAACTTTCCTATAATATAACAATAGTGAGCTAATGGGCTGATTAAACAATTGAAAAGCTATATAACATTAAACTTTAGCTTTCCAAAAATTTGTATATTTAATTTTATATAGCATAAAAGAAACGGTTAATAATTTTGTTATTAACCGTTTCTTTTTAATTATTCCTTAAAAAATTTATCATGAATTGCTTTTAATGCTAAATCTGATTCATTTGCATTTACCAGAACTGATATTTTAATTTCTGAGGTACTTATCATATGCATATTTATATTGTTTTCGTATAAAGCTTCAAACATATCAGCTGCGACTCCTGGTTTATTTGTTATTCCTACACCTACAATAGATATTTTTGAAAGTTTTTCACAATGAAGAATTTCTTTTGCATTTATTTCTTCTAAATGATTATTTAAAATTTCTAAAGTTCTATCTAAATCAGCTGTTTTTATAGTGAATGCTAAATCTTTTGTTATATGTTCACCAAAAGACTGAACTATTACATCAACATTTATATTGTTTTGTGCTAATAATTTAAATACTTTATATGTTCTTCCTATTTTATTTTCTATTCCAACTATTGTAATTCTAGAAACATTGTCATCCTTAGTTACTCCACTTATAAATAAATCTTCTAATTGATTTAAATTAGTAACTAAAGTTCCTTTGCTTTTCTCTTCAAATGTTGATTTCACATAAATTGGTACATTATATTTTTGTCCTATTTCAACACATCTATTATGAAGCACTTTTGCTCCCATGCTAGCTAATTCTAGCATTTCATCATATGAGACCTTATCTAACTTTTTTACATTTTCAACAATTCTTGGATCCGCAGTATATACTCCATCTACATCTGTAAAAATATCACATCTTTCAGCTTTTAAACTTGCTGCTAAAGCAACCGCTGTTGTATCAGAACCACCTCTTCCTAAAGTCGTTATATCTTTATTTTCATTTATTCCTTGAAATCCTGCTACAACTACAATGTTACCTTCATCTAGATAATCTTCTATAGTTTTGTTATTTATATACTGAATTCTACTATTTCCATGCTCTCCAACTGTTAATATTGGTATTTGCCATCCTGTAAGTGATACAGCTTTATAATTTAATTTATTAAGAGCAATACATAATTTTGATATAGTTATTTGCTCGCCTGTTGAAACTAAAACATCATGTTCTCTTTTATTTGGTCTGTCAGTTATTTCATTTTCTTCTGCTATTAATCTATCTGTTGTTTTTCCTTGTGCTGAAACAACTACTACCACTTTATTTCCTTTATCATACTCTTCGATTATATGTTTACATACATTAAATAATTTTTCTGTATTTGCTACAGAGCTTCCTCCAAATTTTTGTACAATTATGCCCATAGTTTTGGCACCTCTTTACTATATTGATGTTTAAAAATATTTAAGTTTAAATATTTTATTTTAGTTTATTATATTATATTTTTTATTCAAAACATTTGTGATTATGCATTATTTTAAATAGTTAATTTTATATAACAATAGTGGGCTGATTAAATTTTTCCATATTTTAAATTGTAGAATTCAGCCCACGTTTAATTGTTCGTGCGTGAAATTTGCATATAGCAAATTTCCTATTATAGAAAAATATCTGGCATAAGAGTATGCCAGACGTGTTTATTTTCTATCTATAGTTTGGACAAGTTCTTGATTCATAATAGCTTTGATCATCACAGTTATCTCTATTTGAACATGTGTCACATCTTGAGAACATACGAATCATATACAACACCTCCATTACATATATTTTACCAAATTATTTTTCTATAGTCAACTAAAATTATTTAATATCTCTCATATTAATATTTTTCTTAATAACAAAAACTAAATTTCCAATAACAACTATTATAAAAATAACTATTCCTATTTTAGCTCCTGCCTTTGGAAGGTTTCTAGAGCTTAATGTATTATCTTCATTTTTCTCTACCTTTATTTCATCTTCGATTTTAATTTGAATATCATTATTAGAGTTTGGATTATTTGTAGGTGTTGGTGTTGCATTAGGAGATGGTGTAGGAGTTGGTGTTGCAGATGGCTTATTATTTCCATTAGAAACAACATTTATTAATATTGCATCCATAATCTCCTCATCATTATATGCAATTATTGTTACTGTTCCTTCGCCTACAGCTTCTACTACACCATTTTCACTAACTTTTGCTATTTTTTCTTCACTAGTTTTCCAATTTACTTTTTTATTTGTTGCATTTACTGGAGCTAAAGTAACACTTAATGATAATTTATCCCCTACTTTTATTGTATTATTTGTAATAGAATTTATTGTTATCTTTGTAAGTTTTATATCAGATTTTTCTTCATTTACTATTATTTCTATACTATCACTTTTTCCACTAGCCATATTAGTTGCTGTTATTGTTGCTTTACCTGAAGAAATAGCTTTTATTTTTCCATTATTAACAGTTATAATCTTGCTGTCTGAACTTTCCCAAGTAATTTCTTTATTTGTTGTATTTTCAGGTGTTACTACTGCTGTTAATACTAATTCATCATTTACATTCATTTCAATTTTTTGATTTGAATTAATTGAAACATTTGTAGCTTTTATTTCTTTGTTTTCTTCTTCATATTCAGTAAAGGCTTTTATGCAAAAATTAGTATCTTTAAATAATAAATTTATATCATACCAATTGTTTCCATCTAGTGATAAAAAGCTTTCACCAAAATTACTTTTTGCTGTATTCCAATAATTTGAACCTTTTCCGTTTGACTTATAATTTAACTCCATTGGAATTGTTACTCCATCAGAAGAATATTTTAAACCTATTGCAAATTTATTTCCTGTAATTTCTATTGGTGTTTTTAATTTATATGTATGATATCCAGCAGAAACAGCACCCAAATCTTCTACTAATTCACTTTTTGCTATATCATCATCTTTACTATTTATATATAATTTTATATTTGTTGTTTTATTTGTTACAAAGCTTATTTCTGTTATGTTTTCTTTTAAATTACTTGCTTTTTTATCAAATACATTTGCAATAAATAAATCAGACATCGTTGAATTATACATATATGAATATCCTAAATAATCATGTTGATAAATATTGTCATATTCTACATCTGATGTTTTAACTATTCCACACAAAGAATATTCAATTAAAAAATCATCATAAGATATATAATAGTATCCTTGATTATATTTATCTTCACCATAAGAATTTAAAACAATATATGCACCATTGTTTTTTGGCATATAATCTGAAGCAAAATTTTCTCTTGAATAATTATCATCCCATCCAACTATTGTTACTGCATGATCTGGTATAGCATTAGTATCATTACAATAGTATGAATATTCTGCTTCTCCATTTCTAACTTTATCTATATTAAAATATTTAATAGCATCAACTTGTCCTGCATATGTATAAGCTGTTATTGCACCATTTTGAATTATATGATCTTTGATTTTCTCTCTAATAGCTTTTATATCATCTTCATTGTAATATACTTTATTTGAACTTATTTCACCATTTGTATATAAAACATTTCCATTTGATTCATATTCCTTTAATACAGTTGGAAAAATTAAATATTCATCAATTTTTGTAATTACATTTTTATTTTGAATTTCTGAAAGTGTTACTTTCTCTTCTTCATCTTTAAAAGGCATATCAGATTCTAGAACAGGTCCTTTTCCACTAGTACAATACCCCATTGCTATCATACTATTTCCACCTGATTTTAATTCTCTATCATATGTATTTGTATTTGTGCCATCTAAAAATGTTTTAGTACTAGCATAATCTATATGTCTAGGTGAAAGCTCTGGTGATTTTTGATTAGTATTTTTTTGAATATTACTTTCAATTATACTTGTTGTAGAAAAAGCCCAACATTCCATTGTATTTTTTTGATCTTTAACTTTCAAATTGTTTATAACATATTTATCTGCATATGATGCTTTTAAATTTGCAAAAAATAAATTTATGCTTTTAGAATTTAATTTTGTTTCTCTTTCATATGGTACAGAAAATTGTATTGGTTCTAAAAAATTTTCTTTTTCTTCTTCTAATAATTTACTCCAATTTTCATATACAACATTAGGTTCTGTTTGAAGATTACCTATCTTTTCTATCTCTTCATTTGCTCTTACTTGACTTGTTAATAGAATACTAAATACAATAAATACAGAAAATGTTATACTTAAAAATCTACATCTTTTATTTCTCATTTGCTTTCCCTTTCAAATTTATATTTTTATCCAAATATATTTTAACTTTATTTATATGTTAAATCAATAAATATTACAAATTTGTATTATTTTTTTTAGCTAATAATTTTAAATATTCTTTTATAAAATCATTAATATTTCCATTCATTACACTTTCGGTATTTCCTACTTCATAATTAGTTCTATGGTCTTTAACCATACTATATGGATGAAATACATATGAACGAATTTGGCTTCCCCAAGCAATATCTCTTTTGTCTCCCTTTAAATCTTCAATTCTTTCTTTATTTTCTTTTTCTTTTAAATCTAACAATTTTGACATAAGCATCTTCATTGCTGTTTCTCTATTTTGTATTTGTGATCTTTCAGATTGACAACTTACAACAATATTTGTTGGAATATGTGTAATTCTAACTGCTGACTCTGTTTTATTTATATGTTGTCCTCCTGCACCAGATGCCCTGTATGTATCTATTCTTAAATCTTCTGGATTAATATTAATTTGAATATCATCTGTTATTTCCGGTAAAACTTCTAAAGATGCAAACGAAGTATGTCTTCTTCCACCAGCATCAAATGGTGATATTCTAACTAATCTATGAACTCCCATTTCGCATTTTAAATATCCGTATGCATTCTCTCCTGAAACTAAAGCTGTTACACTTTTTATTCCAGCTTCTTCCCCTTCAAGATAATCTAATTCTTTAATAGAAAAACCATTTTGAATAGCCCATTTTGTATACATTCTATATAACATCTCAGCCCAATCTTGTGATTCAGTGCCACCTGCTCCAGGATGTAATGTAATTATAGCATTATTTTTATCATATTTTCCTGTTAAAAGTGTCTCAAGTTCCAAATCGTCTATTACTTTTTCTAGTTTATCAGTATTCTTTATAACTTCTCTTGCCATTTCTTCATCTAAATCTTCAAGTAATAATTGATTTAAATCCATCAAATTATTTAACTCTGATTGAATATTCTTAAACTTCTCAACTTTATTTTGCAAAGATTTTAATTTTGATAATATTTTACTTGAATTTTGAGTATCATTCCAAAAAGTAGTATCTTCCATTTTAGATTGCAATTCTTTTATTTGATTTTCAGTACCAGGAATGTCAAAGAGACTCACCTATACTTTCAAATTTAGATTTTAGAGAATTTATTTTTATTTTATTTTCTTCTAATTCTATCATTTATATCATCTCCTTATACAAAAATTGAGAACTAAGTATCTCTTGGTTCTCAATTTAACATTTATATTTTAGAAAAATTCTAAAATATAGAATTTTCTTATTTTTTTTCTAATCTACATTCATTTTCTATGATTGACATAATTATTTGTACAGTTTTTTCTAAATCATTATTTTTTAGAACATAGTCATACATACCTATTTTAGATTCTTCATAATCAAATCTGTTTAATCTTAATTCTATTTCTTTAACACTAGGCTTGTCTATTCTATTTTCTAATCTTTTACGTAATTCCTCTTTTGGAACTCTTAAAAATATAGTTACAATTTTAGTATCATTTTTTAATAACTCTACTAAAGCTTCTGTACCATTTACTTCTATATCTTTTACAATTATTTTTCCACTATTTATCTTTTCATTTAATAGTTTTCTTGAAGTTCCATAATAATGATTATGATGTAATGAATATTCATATAATTCGCCATTTTTTATCATTTCTTCAAATTCTTCTTGTGTTACAAAATTATAAGTTTGTCCAGCTACATCTCCTTCTCTCATAGGTCTATCTGTATAAGATGGAAGTGTATCTACATTATTCATACGTTTCATTAGTTCTTTTTTTATTGTATCTTTTCCTGCTCCTGCTACTCCAGATAATATTATTAACATACTATTTTCACCTTTCCTTCTGCAATTTCATTTGCAGCTAATGTTACAGGTGATTTTTCTTTTACTGATGTATATACTTTTGCTCCATTTGCTATTTCTCTAGCTCTTTTAGATGTTACTATAACTAATTTGTATCTATCACCTACTATTTTTAATAAATCTGTAACTGTTGGTTTTACCATCATTTTTTCATTCCCCCTTTTCATCTATTTCTTCACTCTGAGCTCTACCAGCTACTGTTTCTGGTTGAACTGCAGATAATATTACATGGCCAGAATCCATTATAATAACAGATCTAGTTCTTCTTCCATATGTTGCATCTATTGCCATTTTAGCATCTTTTGCTTCTTGAACTATTCTTTTAATTGGTGCAGATTCAGGACTAACTATTGTTATAATCCTGCTTGCCGAAACTATATTTCCAAATCCAATATTTATTAATTGCATTTACATTCCTCCTATTCTATATTCTGTACTTGCTCTCTGATATTTTCTATTTCTGTTTTAACTTCTACTACTCTATTTGTAATTTCTAAGCAATTGGCCTTTGAACCAATTGTATTAATTTCTCTATTCATCTCTTGTATTAGGAAATCAAACTTCTTTCCTATTGGAGAATCTTTTTTTAGCATATCGTTAAATTGAGCTATATGACTTCTTAATCTTGTTACCTCTTCTTCTATAGAACATTTATCTGAATATATAACAACCTCTTGTGCAATTCTTGTTTCGTCAATAACATCTACTTTTAATAATTCTTTTATTCTCTTTTCTAATTTTACTACATATTCTTCAATAAGTCCAGTAGAAAATTTAGAAATTTCCTCTACAGTAGCAGAAATTTTATTAATTCTTTCTTGTATATCATTAACTAATCTAGTACCTTCTTTTTCTCTCATAGCGACAAAACTATTTAAAGCTTCTTCAAGTGCTATATTTAACTCTTTTGAAATTAGCTCTTCATCCTCATCACTTTCCATACTTAATACATCTGGTAATTTAGATACATCAATAACATTTAAATTATCTATTATGCCTGTTTCATTTGCTAATTCTTTTAATTCTTGAATATAAACCTTAGCAAGTTCTTTATTTACTTTTATATTTCTTCCTTTCTCACTATAATTTTGAAAAGAAATATATACTTCAACTTTTCCTCTGCTAATATATTCCGCAATCTTTTTTCTTATATTATCCTCTATTTTATTTAAAAATCTAGGTAATTTTATTGTTATATCATTATATTTATGATTTACTGATTTTATTTCTACAGTATATTCTCTATTATCTATTTCATATTTACTACAAGCATAGCCTGTCATACTTCTTATCATATTATTCACCTTTTTTATATATTTTTTTACTAGTTTCATTTAAATAACTATTTTTTTCTTTTTTAGTAATTTCTTTTACATCACTCAAACTATTTCTATGCATTCTTTCTATATTTATATATAATACAATTAATTTACCAACATAATAAATTGCAAAAAATATTGAAGTTAACATTATAAATTTTTTAGTTACGTCACTTTCATATGAATACGCAAATGGCATATACAAAACAATAAAACTAAGTACTAGCATTTCTATTCCTGTAATACATAAAGTTCCACTATCTCTTTTATAAGCTATTTCAAATATTGCAATAGTTAATGTAATTAATAAAATAGATACAATCTTCATATTTAATTTAAAAACATCTGGTTCTAAAGTAAAATAACCTATATTCATAATTAATAAATATGTCATAATTCCAATAGACATAATAATATTATAAAATATAGTTTTATCAATAACCTCTCTTAATTCTTGTGGTATTTTTCTTTTTTCGTCTAACTGTTCTTTCATTAATTCTTCATTAGATTTCAATTACAATTTCCCCCTATATCACCTAGTTCATACATTATAATACTAGACATAGCTAAACATACTGTCTCTGTTCTTAATATTCTTTTTCCTAAGCTTATTACTTTTGCACCATTTTCTTTTAATTTATTAACTTCAAATTCAGATATTCCACCTTCTGGTCCAATGACTATTCCTATATTATAATTCTTTTTTCCTTTTATCTTAACTAATTCATGTTTTAAAAAATTCTCTGTTTCATTTTCATATGCAAGTAATACTATATCATATTTTTCAATTAATTTACATACATTTTCAATATTATTTACATTTTTTATTTTTGGAATTATATCTCTACCACATTGCTTAGCAGCAACCTCAGCAATTTTTTGCCATCTTTCAATTTTCTTTTCCTCATCTTTTCCTGACAATTTCACAACAGATCTTTCAAATTTCACTGGCACAAACTCTGAAACACCAAGTTCTGTACCTTTTTGAATTATCAATTCCATTTTATCTGCTTTTGGTAACCCTTGAAATATTGTTATATTTACATTAGATTCTGCTAATTCTTTATCAATTTTCTCATTTATCTTACATACAATATTATCTTTATTAAATTCTTTTATTTCAGCCAAATAGTTAATTCCATTTGCACATATTGTTATTTCGTCTGAAACATTATATCTTAAAACATTTTTTATATGATTTACATCATCACCTATAATAATTATTTCATCTTCTTTTACTTGATTTTCATTCACAAAAAATTTTGACATATAATTTCCTCTTTATATATAATATGAGGGCATAGATACATCTATTGCCCTCGCGTTAATATATTTCTTTATTATTTTTTAATTGATATTATTTTATATGGAATTTTTCCTGCTGGTGCTTCTACTTCTACAGTTTGACCTTTTTTAGCACCTAACAAAGCCTTACCCATAGGTGATTCGTTTGATATTCTGTTTTGAGATAAATCAACTTCTGTTGAACCTACTATTGTATATTCTAATTCTTCATTAAATTCTAAATCTAATATCTTTACAATGTTACCTACTTGAACAGTTTTAGTATCAATTTCAGACTCATCTATTATTTTGGCATATCTTACTTTGTTTTCTAATTCAGCAATCTTATTTTCATTTGCTGCTTGTGCACTTTTTGCTTCATCATATTCTGAGTTTTCAGATAAATCACCAAATCCTAGTGCTACTTTAATACGTTCTGCTATTTCAGATCTTTTTTCTGTTTTTAAGTATTCTAATTCTTTCTCTAAATTATCATATCCTTCTTGAGTTAATAATATCTCTTTATTTTCGTCCATTAAATTCAGCCTCCTTGTTAATTGTATGAATTTATCCATACATAAAACTATAATTATGCTAAATAATATTTAATTATAGTCAACCAATATAATAAGTTTTTCTTAAGGATTTGTCAAGTAGTTTTACCAGATATTTAATGACATTTTTCTAAAATATTACATTTTTATCTGGATTTTCCACTATTTTTCTTTGGTTATTTAACATATTCTTATTTAATCTATCATATTCATATTTTTTTATATTGCCTTTATTCCCAACTAAAGTACATATCTTTATTTTATCCTCTTCTAATTTCTTAATAATATTTTTATATGTATCTTTTCTATATATATAACTTTCATATAAAATTGTTTGATCAAAATTTTGAAAATATTTCATATATTTAATATAGTTTTTTGGCATAAAAATTTGATAATAATTTATATTTAATCCTTCAAAAGATTTAGAATGAATAGTTACTTTTTCTTTCATATTTATTATAACTGCATACTTTGGAATTGAATATTTATTTAATTCTTCTTCTGAAAAATTATAATTTATAATTGTATTTACTTTTGATAAACTCTTTCTGTAATTATTTGATACATTTATCATTATTCCAAATTCATCATAAAGTTTATTCTCTATATTTTCAAATTTATTTCTTTCATCTGTTATTATATGTATTATTTTTGCAGATTTGGCTAATTCAAGTATAGTCTCAATTATAACATCATCTGTATCATTAGTTACAATTGCTATTTCTTCTTGATTTATTTTTTTATTCTGCTCTAGCAATACATATTCTATAATTTTTATAGCTATATATTTAAATAACCATCTACCATTTAAAATTTTAATATTATTATCTTCTAAAATTTTTAATACATCATTCTTTTCAGCCAAGTAACTAGATAAACAAACTGTTCTTTCATTTTTTTTAATTAAATATTCTATAACCTTTTCTTTAGAGTCATTAGATATATAGATAATTTCATTATTTTCTACAAATTTTGAATTAATTTTTTTAAATTTAACTTTAGTAAAATAAATTATCTTTCTTAATATTTTAGGATATTTAATTTGTTTTTCTGTTAAAAAATCTTCCTCTTTATTAATTTCACTTATATATATCAAAAAATCACCTTCTATTCTAAGAATATGAAGGTGATTTTAATTTATGATTTATTTTTTTATATCTACTTTTATATGAATTTCTGATAATTGTTTATCTGTAACATTTCCAGGTGCTCCCATTAATAAATCTTGAGCTTTACTATTCATTGGGAATGCTATAACTTCTCTTATGCTCTCTTCTTCTGTAAGAAGCATTATCATTCTATCTACACCAGGTGCCATACCAGCATGAGGTGGAGCTCCATAATGGAATGCATTAAATAATGCACTGAATTTTCTTTCGATTGTAGTTTTATCATATCCAGCAATTTCAAATGCTTTAATCATTATTTCAGGATCATGATTTCTAACAGCTCCAGATGATAATTCTATACCATTACATACTATATCATATTGATATGCATATATGTCTAATGGATCTTTTGTAGTTAATGCTTCCATACCGCCTTGTGGCATTGAGAATGGATTATGACTAAATTCAATTTTTCCATTATCTTCTGTTTCATACATTGGAAAATCAACTATCCAGCAAAATCTAAATACATCTTTTTCTAATATATCTAATCTTATTCCTAATTCTTGTCTAATTGCTCCTGCTAACTTTTCAACTATACCTTTATGTTCTGCTATAAAGAATATTGCATCACCTGCATTTGTGTTAGTTCTTGTAAGCATAGCTTCTCTTGCTTCATCATCAATAAATTTAGCAATAGGACCTTGTAAAGTTCTATCATCATTTACTTTTAGCCAAGCTAATCCTTTAGCTTTACAATCATTTATAGCAAAATCTGTCATACCTTCAAAGAATGTTCTTGGTTGTTCAGCTCCACCAGGTACTGTAATTATTCTTACTATTTTTCCATTAAATACTTTTAAATCAACTTTTTCAAATATGTCTGTTACATCTTGAATTATAAGAGGATTTCTTAAATCTGGTTTATCACTACCATATTTAAGCATAGCATCTTCATATTTTATTCTTGGAAATGGATGCTCTCCAACTTTTTTATTTGAAAATTTAGTAAATGTATTATATAAAACTTCTTCCATTACTTTAAATACATCTTCTTGTGTTGCAAAAGCCATTTCCATATCTAATTGATAGAATTCACCTGGTGATCTATCAGCTCTAGCATCTTCATCTCTAAAACATGGTGCTATTTGGAAATATTTATCTATTCCAGATACCATTAATAACTGCTTAAATTGTTGAGGTGCTTGTGGAAGTGCATAAAATTTTCCAGGGTATATTCTACTTGGAACTAAATAATCTCTTGCACCTTCTGGTGATGAACTTGTAAGAATTGGAGTTTGTACTTCTAAGAAACCTCTTTCTATCATTTGATTTCTTAAAAATTGAATAACTTCTGCTCTTAATTTTAAATTTTCTACCGCTTTTCTGCTACGTAAATCTAAATATCTATATTGAAGTCTTAAATCTTCACGAACTTCTCTACTATTATTTATTTCGAATGGTAAACTTTTTAATCTTTTACCTAATATAGTAATTTTTTTAGCTAATAATTCAACTTTACCAGTTTCAATATTTTCGTTAACAGTTTCTTCATCTCTTAATCTTACTGTTCCTTCTACTGATATTGTAGATTCTATAGGTATTCTAGTTGCAAAATCTATTAATTCTTGATTACCAGATGCAACTACTTGTGTTATTCCATATTGATCTCTTAAATCAATAAAAATAACTCCTCCTAAATCTCTTATAGTTTCAATCCAACCAGCAAGTTTAATTTCTTCACCTACATTTTCTTCTCTAATCTTATTGCAATTATATGTTCTGTACTCATTCATTGACTTAACTCCCCCTTAAAACACAAAGTCCCTTTGCATGCATTAATATACATACAAAGGGACGAAAGATTCTCTTCCGCGGTACCACCCTTTTTGGATTTTTCCCACTTTATAAAAATTTGCTCAGATGTGTTTCGTAAATTATTTTTGTTTAAAATGCTCACAGCCTCGGCATTTATTCTCTTGAAACAATTGAATAATCACTTTCATCTTCATAGCAACAAACTAAATTCATTTATATATTTTACATAGTTTTTCCTTATTTGTCAAGATTTATACAGGATTTTTATGAAGCAATTTTTCTATTAGATAAAAAAACACACCTTACATTTAAAATGCAAAGTGTGCTTAACTTTATTTTATTTGTTTCATTACTTCTTCAGCAAAGTTCTCTTCTTTCTTTTCGATTCCTTCGCCTTTTTCAAATCTTGCAAAAGCTGTAACTTCTGCTCCCTTTGATTTTACTAATTGTTCAACTTTCATGCTTGGATCTTTAACAAATTCTTGTTCTAATAAGCATATTTCTCCATAGAATTTTCCAATTCTTCCTTGAACCATTTTTTCAGCTATTTCAGCTGGTTTTCCTTCATTCATAGCTTGAGCTTTTAATATTTCCATTTCTTTTTGTACAGCTGACTCTGGAACATCATTTCTTGATAAATATTCTGGTCTAGCTGCTGCTATTTGCATACAAATATCTTTTGCTAATTCAGTTTCACCTTTAGCTAAATTAACTAATACAGCAATTTTACCTTCTCCATGGATATAGCTTTCTACTAATCCTGCAGATTCGAATCTAACAAATCTTCTTATTGTCATGTTTTCTCCAATTGTAGCTATTTTATTTGTTAATACTTCTTTAACTGTTTTTGATTCATCTTTTATATATTTTTGTTCTAGTAACTCTTCAACATTAGCTGGATTTTTTTCAGCAACTTGACATGCTATATCATCAACAAATGATTTGAATTCAGCATTTTTTGCAACGAAATCTGTTTCAGCATTTACTTCAACTATTGCTCCTACTTTTTTGTCTGCTGTAACATATGCTGCAACAAGTCCTTCAGCTGCTATTCTATCTGATTTTTTAGCTGCTTTTGCAATTCCTCTTTCTCTTAATAATTCAGCTGCTTTTTCCATATCTCCATCAGTTTCTGTTAGAACTTTTTTGCAGTCCATCATTCCTGCTCCTGTTTTTTCTCTTAATTGTTTTACTAATTCTGCAGTTACCATTTTATTACCTCCTATAATATTATTTAATATAGGTTGCAAAAACTGCAACCTATATCGGTTTTTTATGATTGTAATTTAAAATTACTCTTGAGTATTTTGAACCATTTCTTCCATATCAGTTGCTTCTTCGTTTTCTTCGAAAGTAACTGGGGCTTCCATAGATTCACCTTGATTTCCCTCGATTATTGCATTAGCCATAACATCTGTAATTAATTTTACAGCTCTTATTGCATCATCGTTTCCTGGTATTGGGTAATCAACATCTTCTGGATTACAGTTTGTATCTATTAATCCAACGATTGGTATATTTAACTTTCTAGCTTCTAATATAGCTGTTCTTTCTTTTTTAGGATCTACTACGAACATAACTCCTGGTAATTCTTTCATATCTTTTATACCACCTAAGTTATTTTCTAATTTAGCCATTTCTTTCTTTAATTCGATAACTTCTTTTTTTGGTAATACATCGAATGTACCATTTTGAGACATTTCTTCTAAATCTTTTAATTTTTTAACACTAGCTTGTATTGTTTTAAAGTTTGTAAGCATTCCACCTAACCATCTTTGATCTACATAATACATGTTAGATTTGATTGCTGCATCCTTTATACATTCTTGTGCTTGTTTTTTTGTTCCTACAAATAAGAAAGTTTTTCCTTCTTCAGCTTGTTCTTTCATAAATTTGTAAGCTTCATCTAATTTTTTAGATGTTTTTTGTAAATCGATAATGTGGATACCATTTCTAGCTTGGAATATATATTCAGCCATTTTAGGTTCCCATCTTCTTGTTTGATGTCCGAAATGAACACCTGCTTCAAGTAATTGTTTCATTGCAACTACTGCCATTTTAAATTCCTCCTTGTTTTTTACCTCCGCAAATTTTTAATTTTAGCATCTGAGAACACCTTTATAGGCACAATCTCAAACTAAATTTGCGTGTGTTTTATTTTTAACATTTGATATTATAACAAATTTTTCTAGTTTTGGCAATACTATTTTTAATAAAACATCCAAAATAAATATGTGTCAAAAATCTCTGCACAGCG
This sequence comes from uncultured Clostridia bacterium, assembly GCA_934167495.1. Lineage (GTDB taxonomy): Bacteria > Bacillota > Clostridia > TANB77 > CAG-508 > CAKPKP01. The sequence goes on from CAKPKP010000005.1 coordinate 94,624, forward strand.
GAATGATTTTACCACACCCAGTTGAAAGCGTCCCTAATTCAATGTATAATAAT
>CAKPKP010000006.1 GCA_934167495.1 uncultured Clostridia bacterium
ATTATACATTGAATTAGGGACGCTTTCAACTGGGTGTGGTAAAATCATTCCGCTGTGCAGAGATTTTTGACACAAAACATGATAGCAAAACAAAAGACACAGACAAAAGGTCTGTCCCATTGTCTGCCATTGTCTGTAATCATTTTGCTTTTGTTCTCTAATAAGAAATTCTGAGGAATTTCCTATTAGAGAAATACTTTGTACAGAAATTTGCTATATGCAAATTTCGCACACGAACAAAGACGCGGACTTCAAAATGTTTTAATAAGTGCAAAAGTTATTAATGTCCGCTTTTGTTCTGTGAAAAATAAATATTGACAATAAAAATTATTTTATATATATTAAAATAAATTAAGGTTAAGATTGGAGGGAGTTTTTTGAATATAACATTGGAGAGTATAGAGGATTTAAGAAAAAAATCAAAAGAAATAAGAAGGGATATTATAGAAGAGGTGTATAATGCTTCATCAGGGCATCCTGGAGGATCTCTTTCAGTAACAGATATATTAACTGTTTTATATTTTAATCAAATGAATATAAATCCAGATAAACCTAATGATGAAAATAGAGATAGATTAATTTTATCTAAGGGACATTGCTGTCCTGCTTTATATGCTACTTTAGCTAATAGGGGTTATTTCGATAAAGAACTTTTAAAAAGTTTTAGAAAAATAGATGGACTTTTGCAAGGTCATCCAGATATGAAAAAAATACCTGGGGTAGATATGTCTTCAGGTTCTTTAGGTCAAGGTTTGTCTGCTGCAAATGGAATGGCTTTAGCTTCAAAATTAGATAAAAAAGGTTTTAGAGTTTATTGCATAGTTGGAGATGGAGAAATAGAAGAAGGTCAAATTTGGGAAGCTGCTATGACATCTTCTCATTATAAATTAGATAATTTATGTGTGATTGTTGATAATAATAATTTACAAATAGATGGTCAAGTAAAAGATGTAATGAATGTTTATCCTATAGATGAAAAATTTAAGAGTTTTGGATTTGAAACTATTAATATTGATGGTAATAATATAGAGGAAATTATAGAAGCATTACAAAAAGCTAAAATAACAAAAGGAAAACCAACAGCAATTATTGCTAAAACTATAAAAGGAAAAGGGGTTTCTTTTATGGAAGATAATGTTTCTTGGCATGGAAAAGCGCCTTCAGAAGAGGAATATAATAAGGCAATTTTAGAATTAGGTGATTAATAATAAATTATTTAATTGGAGGAATTTTAATGAATATAGATAAAAAAATTGCAACAAGACAAAGTTATGGAGAAGCATTAAGAGATTTAGGAAAAGAAAATGAAAATATAGTTGTTTTTGATGCTGATTTAGCAGAAGCAACCAAAACAAGTTTGTTTAAAAAAGAATTTCCAAATAGATTTTTTGATATGGGAATTTCTGAACAAGATATGGTAAGTACAGCAGCTGGTATTTCTACATGTAATAAGATACCATATGTAAGTTCTTTTGCTATGTTTTTAGCTGGAAGAGCATATGAACAAATAAGAAATAGTGTAGGATATCCTCATTTAAATGTTAAATTATGTGCTACTCATGCAGGTATAACGGTAGGAGAAGATGGGGCAACTCATCAATGTTTAGAAGATATTAGTTTAATGAGAGAAATACCAGGAATGACTGTAATGTGCACATCTGATGATATACAAACAAAATGGGCAGTAAAAGAGATTTCTAAAATAAATGGACCTGTATATTTAAGATTATGTAGGCTTGCAAGCCCTATAATATATGACGATGGAACTACATTTGAAATAGGCAAAGCCGTACAGATTGGTGACGGAAATGATGCTACAATTATTGCAACAGGTATTACTGTTTCAGAAGCTATAAAAGCAAAAGAAGAATTATTAAAAGAAGGCATAAATGTAAGAGTATTAGATATTCATACAATAAAACCTATAGACAAAGAAGCAATTATAAAATGTGCTAAAGAAACTAAAAAAATAATAACAATAGAAGATCATAATATAATAGGTGGTTTAGGTTCAGCTGTTTGTGAAGTTTTAGCAGAAGAGTATCCTTGCAAAGTTGTAAGAATGGGAATAAAAGATTGCTTTGGAAAGTCTGGAAATGCAAGTAAACTTATGGAGTATTATGGAATTACTTCAAAAAATATTATAGAAGAGGTAAAAAAAACATAATAATTGTGAATTTTTTGTGAAAATTGCAAAGTTTCGAAAATACGAGAAAATTTGATATAAAAAGAAAAAAACATCGTAAATAAGATGTTTTTTTCTTTTTATGCTATTGCAAATAAATTAATTTATTGATATTATGATAATGAATTATAGTAAATTTCTATACTTGTTTGGAGGAACAAAAATGATAGAGTTTAAAAATGTAAGTAAAACATATGATACAGGTACAGAAGCTGTAAAAAATGTTAATTTTAAAATTGAAAAAGGTGAATTTGCATTCTTAGTAGGTTCTTCTGGTTCTGGAAAATCAACATTAATAAAGCTTATTCTAAAAGAAGAAGAACCTACATCAGGAAATATAATTATAAATGGAAAAGATACAACTTTCTTAAAACAAAAAAGAGTGCCATATCTTCGTAGAAGTATGGGAGTAGTATTCCAAGATTTCAGGTTATTACCAGATAAAACAGTATATGATAATGTAGCTTTTGCAATGTATATAGTTAAAGCTACACCAAGACATATAAGAAGACAAGTTCCAATGGTATTATCTTTGGTTGGATTAAGTGGAAAAGCAAAAATGTATCCAAATGAGTTATCAGGAGGAGAACAACAAAGAGTAGCTTTAGCAAGAGCTTTAGTTAACAATCCATCTATGATAATTGCTGATGAGCCTACAGGAAACTTAGATCCAGATACTGCATGGGATATAATGAATTTGTTAAATGATATTAATTTAAGAGGAACAACTGTTGTAATGGCTACTCATGCTAAAGATATTGTAGACAAAATGGCAAAAAGAGTTATTCATATACAAAATGGTGAAATTGTTAGAGATGATAAAAGAGGTGGATATAACGGTGAGATATAGTACTATTGGTTATTTAATTAGTGAAGGTTTTAAGAATGTTTTTAAAAATAAAAAATCAACATTTGCATCTTTAGGAATAATGTGTTGTACAATGTTTATATTTGGAGTATTTTTTGCTATAGGTCAAAACATAAATTATATAATGGAAAATGTAGAAGCAGCACAAGGTATGCAAGTGTTTATAGAGAATGATGCTACAGAACAAGATATAGAAGAGCTTGAAAGTAAGATAAAATCAATACATGGTGTTAGTACAACTACATTTGTTTCAAAGCAACAAGCTTTGGATCAAATGAAGGAAAACTTAGGTGAAAATCAAGATTTATTAACCGCTTATGAAGGCGAAAATAATATTTTCCCTGCTTCATATGTAGTTAAACTTACAGATTTAACTTTAAACGAAGAAGTAAAAGATAAAATAATGCAATTAGATAATGTTAAAAAAATTACTAGTAGTGATAAAACTATAGCAACATTAATAAAATTAGCAAATGGCGTAAGAATTATATCTGGAGTAATATTAATATTGTTAGTTGCAATTTCTATATTTATAATTTCAAATACAATAAAACTTACAGTACATGCAAGAAGAAAAGAAATTTCAATAATGAAATATGTAGGTGCTACTAATTCATTTATTAGATGGCCTTTTATGGTTGAAGGTATTATAATTGGAGTAATAGCAGCTGGAATTACAATATTAATTGTAGGTGGATGCTATGAAATAGTTATCACTGAAATTATGAAAACAGGTTTTACAGATACAGTACAATTAAGTTTATTACATTTTAGAGATATAGTGGAATTAATATCAATTGTATACATATCTTTAGGTATAGGAATAGGTGTTATAGGAAGTTCTATATCTATGAAAAAATACCTACAAGTATAACAAGAAGAGGAGTGTAAGATAAATGAGAAAACTTATTAAAATAACAAGTATAGTTTTAATAATATGCAGTTTATCTTGTACAATTTTTGCAGAAACAGATCAAATAAATAATATAACAACTGAAAATACAACTACGAATACAGTTGCAAATGAAACAACAGATAAAAAAGAGAAATTAACATTAGATGAATTAAAATTAAAAAAGAGTGAAATAGATAGTCAAATTACTAAATCATCAGAAAAAATAGAATATATTGAAGGTGAATTATCTACTTTACTAGTAAAAGTTGAAGAATTAAATTCAAAAATTAAAACAAAGAAAGCAGAAATAGAATTACTTTCAAGTCAAGAAGCTGTTTTAAAAAATGAAATAGAAATAGTACAAGAAGAACTAAATATTGCAAATACAAACTATCTAAAACAGAAAAAGATTGCAGAAGAAAGATTAGTTGCAATGTATGAGATGGGTGAAACTACATATTTAGATGTAATGTTGAATTCAAAAGGAATAAAAGATTTTATTTCAAAGTATTACCTAGTTTCAGAAATAGCAACAACTGATAAAGAATTATTAGAAAATGTAAATAAAATAAAAGTAGATGTTGAAAATACTAAAACTATATTAGAAACAAAAAAAGAAGAGTTGTCTTTGGCAAGAAGCAATAGAGAAAAAACAAGTATAGCATTAGAAAATATGAATATAGTTTTAAGCAATTATATGACTCAATTATCATCTGAAGAGCTTACTTTACACAATAATATTGAGCAATATAATACTGAAATAGAAAACATAGAAAGAGAAATTTTAACATTATCTCTTGCAAATGTAGGAAGCGAATATATTGGTGGAACTATGGCATGGCCAGTTCCAGGATATACAAGAATAACATCATCATATGGAATGAGAGAGCATCCAATAACTGGTGTTTATAAATTACATTCAGGGGTTGATATAGGTGCACCAAGAGGAACAAGTTTTATTGCTGCAAATGATGGAATTGTTACTAAAGCAGAGTATAATACCGCATATGGAAACATGGTAATAGTAGACCATGGAGGAGGTATTTCTACTTTGTATGCACATGGAGATGAAATTTCAGTAGAGGTTGGCCAAACTGTAAAGAGAGGAGATGAAGTTCTAAAAGTAGGGACAACAGGGTATTCAACAGGATATCATGCTCATTTTGAAGTTAGAATAAATGGTCAAACAGTAGAGCCACTAGATTATATTACATCATACAATAAAGAAACTACAGAGGAAAATGTTGTAGAATTAAAAGGAACGGAGAATAGTAATGAATAGGAATAAAATATTAAAATTTGCATATGTATTAATAATAGTAAGTGTCTTTGTAATATCAAATGTTACTTTATCGGTAGCGGCAACAAAAGAAGAAATAAAAGATAAAGAAGGCGAGATAGATGAAAAAATAAATGCAACTAATTCAGAAATTAGAGTCGTTAAAGGTGAAATTTCTTCTACAATGGCTGAAGTTCAAGAATTATCTAATCAAATTAGTGCATATGAAAGTGAAATTGCAGAATTAGAGTCACAAATAGAAGATTTAAATTCAGAAATAGAAGTAACTGAGAAAAATTTAAAGGAACAAGAAGAAAAATATAATGTACAACAAGATTTATTACAAAAAAGATTAGTTGCTTTGTATGAGGCTGGTTCAACAACATATTTAGATATGTTACTTAGTTCAGATGGGTTAACTCAATTTATTTCAAACTATTATTTAATATCTACTCTTGCTGAATGTGATACTGATTTATTAAAAAGTATAGAAACATTAAAAAATGAAATAGCTCAAACTAAAGCATCATTGGAGGAGAAAAAAGCAACTGTTGAAAACAGTAAAAATACAATAGAAGCTAAAAGTAGTGCTTTAGCGGTTATAAAAAATGATAAAACTTCAAAAGTTTCTAAATTAAATGCTAGTGAAAAAGAATTACAAGATCAATTAGATCAATTTGAAAAAGATAAACAAGATTTGGAAAGAGAGTTAGCAGCTATTCTTGCAGCAGAAGAAGCAGCAAACAGAAGGTATGATGAAGATATAAGTTCAAATCCAAGCAGTTCTGGATACATAAGTCCATTAGCTGGTAGAACTAAAAATAATATAACAACAGGGTATAGAGGATATAGCACTCATACTGGAGTAGATTTTGCTGTAAGTAGTGGTACTCCAATAAGAGCAGTAAAATCTGGTACTGTTGAAATATCAAAAGCTTTATATGGCGCTAATGGCAATTATAGAAGTTATGGTGAGTATATAGTAATTAATCATCATGATGGAACTATGACTTTATATGCTCATGGTTCACCTGGATCAAGAACAGTTTCTCCTGGTCAATCTGTAGCACAAGGAGAAACAATAATGCTAGTTGGGTCAACTGGAAATTCAACAGGTCCACATCTTCATTTTGAAGTTAGAGTTAATGCAAGACCTGTTAATCCAACACCATATTTACCATAGTTATAATTAAAGGGTCGATTACCCATATCGACCTTTTTTCTATAATAGGAAATTCCTCAAAATTTCCTATTATAGAAATACTTTGTACAGAAATTTGCTATATGCAAATTTCGCACACGAACAATTAAACGTGGGCTGAACTCTACAATTTAAAATATAAAAAATTTAATCAGCTCACTATTGTTCTCTAATAGGAAAATCCTATTAGATAAAAAATTTTAAAATAAATATAAAATGTGGAGGCTAAAATAAATGAGTGACGAAAATTTTGAGAAATACAAGAATTCAATCTATAATAAATTTTTTGCAATATTGTTAATTGTTGCATGTGTTGTTGCTGTGGTATCATCTATATTTACATATAAATGGATTACAAAGAATAATGCAGTATTGGATTTAAAAGCAAGTACAACTGATACAACAAACAAAACACAAGCAATAGCAAAATCACTAGAAAATTTTAGAAGTGTTATAGATGAATATTATAAAGGCGACATCGATGAAGAAAAATTATTAGATAGCACTATAAAAGGATATGTTGATGGATTAGGAGATAAATATACAACATATATGCCAAAAGAAGAGTGGGACGAATTTCAAGAATCTGCTCTTGGAAACTTTGTTGGTATAGGAATATATATGACAGAAAATAGTGATGAACTAATAGAAGTAGTTTCACCAATGGAAGATTCTCCAGCTAAAAAAGCTGGAATAATGGCAGGTGATATTATTGTTGAAGTAAATGGAGAAAGTGTAATAGGTCAAAGTACAGATATTGTTTCTTCAAAAATAAAAGGTGAAGAAGGCACTAATGTTTCTATAAAAATAAAAAGAAATGATGAATATTTAACTTTTGACTTAGTAAGAGAGAATATTAAAATTTATCATGTTTATTCAGAAATTTTAGATAATAATGTAGGATATATTTCATTAATTACATTTGATACTGGATGTGCAGATGAATTTTATAAAAAATTAACAGAGTTAAAAGATAAAGGAATAACAAAGTTAGTAATAGATTTAAGAAACAATACAGGAGGTATTGTTAATGAATCTTTAAATATAGCTGAAATGTTTATAAATAAAGGAAATAAACTTTTAATTACAGAAGATAATAAAAATAATAAAGTTACTACTTATGCAAAAAGTGATGCTATTGTTGACATGGATGTTGTTGTATTATGCAATAAATATACAGCAAGCGCTTCAGAGATTTTAATAGGAGCTTTAAGAGATAATAATATAGCTAAAACTGTAGGAACTCAAACTTATGGAAAAGGTGTAATTCAACAAATCTTTAAATTAAAAGATGGAGGAGCATTAAAAATTACAACGGAAGAATATTATACTCCAAATGAAACTAAAATTAATAAAGTTGGAATTACTCCAGATGTAGAAGTTGAGTTAAAAGACGGAGAGGAAGATACACAATTAAATAAAGCTATAGAAATATTAAACAAAAAATAATTAGAGGAATAAATATGTATAAAGAACAGAAATTTGTAATTAATGATATAAAATCATTTGAATTAAGAGATATTTTTGATTGTGGTCAATGCTTTAGATGGAATGAACAAGAGGATGGAAGTTACACAGGTATAATAAAAAATGGTGTTTTAAACGTAAAAAAAGAAGAATCAAATGTAATTTTTTCGGGACTATTAAATGAAGATATTGAAAAAGTGTGTAATGAATATTTTGATTTAAATACAGATTATGAATTAATAAAAGAGAAACTATCAACAGTAGATGATAACTTGAAAAAAAGCATAGAATATGGGGAAGGCATTAGAATATTAAATCAAGATTTATGGGAATGTATAATTTCATTTATAATATCAGCTAATAACAATATACCAAGAATAAAGAAAATTATTGATAGAATTTCTGAAAATTATGGAGAAGAAATAATATGGAATGACAAAAAATATTATACTTTTCCAACAGAAAAAGAACTTTCAAAAGCTAGTATAGAAGATTTAAGGAAACTAGGATTAGGCTTTAGAGATAAAAGAGTGTATACCACAACAAAAATGATTTTAAATAAAGAAGTAGATTTAGATGAAATAATTAAATTGGATAATTCAAATGAAATTAGAGAAAAATTACTTTCTTTAGATGGAGTTGGAGAAAAGGTAGCAGATTGTATAATGTTATTTTCTTTAAAACGTTTTGATGTATTTCCAGTAGATGTATGGGTAAGGCGTGTAATGAATGAATTATACATAAAAAACGAAAATGAAGAAAAAGTTAATAAAACAGAAGTAAGAAAAATAGCAGAAGAAAAATTTGGCAGTTTAGCAGGAATTGCACAACAATATTTATTTTATTATAGAAAAAATGTATCATAAAATAGCGCGATTATTTATAAAATAATCGCGCTTACATTTATATATTATGAAAGTTAATTAATTTAAATCATATAAATTACTGTCTATGCATAATTTAGCTCTTTTAGCTGATTTTGCATCACTACCATTTAAAGCATTTTGAATGAAATCTGGATGAGAAATTAGGAAATCTCTCATTGTTTTATCTGGGTCACTTGCAAACTTAGTAAGCATAGCTAATTGAGACTCGTTAATAATATTTAAATCCAAAGCTTTCTTAAATAAATTGTTATCTATTTGTAATAAAGATAATGATTTTATTTTAGCATCTTCTAATTTTTGAGTTCCGCCTTGCATTCTATCAACTATAACAGCACTCCATAAAATTTTTCCACCAAAATTTTCTATTGCTGGTATCCAAGCTCTTAAATAACTAGAAGCTTGATTCAATAAATCAGCAACGTGTAATACTTTTTTATTATTTAAATTTTCAATATTTTTTGTTTTTTCAAAATTGTAAGTACTCTCAACAGCAGATAAATCTTTGTAAATTGTAATATGAGGTTTTTCTAATAAGTAAGCAACTATGTTAGAAAAATACCAATCTCTTCGTTCACCACCAGAAACATAATCTACATCATTAATGTCAATATTGGTTTTTAAGAAAGTAATGAAATCATTTATTACAAAGTTAAATATTTCGTTATTTTTATATTGTGATAATACTTTTTCAAATATATTCTTTGGTATTTCTAATTTATCATGGTTTGCAAGTTGGTCGTCAATAAACTCAAGTAATTTATTGGCATCTTCGCTATTTCCATATAAAAAGTGTGTATTTACAAAATAAGGTCCAATTTTACCAGATGTATACCAAAATGGCTTGTTTTCTTCGCAAATTTTAAAAGCGTTTGTTTCAAATAAGTAAGATGTTAAATCTTTCATAAAATCCTCCAATCGAGAGCTTTGTACTCTAAAATATTTGTTTAATCGACAAAAATATGTCCTTCATACATAATAATGATTATTTTTAAATATGTCAAGCAAAATATGGATTGAATCATTAGAAGTATTTTTAAAAAAGTATTGTAAATTTTTATAGATATTGATATACTAGTACCAGTATATTTTTAGGAGGTTTGTTATGGAAGAGAATAATGAATTAGAAGAAAATAAAGAGGAAAATTTAGTAGTAGATGAAGATAATAGTGAAATAAAAATTTCAAATGATGTAGTTGCTGTTATTGCTGGAGTAGCTGTTTCAGAGGTAGCAGGTGTTGCTGAAATGTCTGGTGGATTTGCTGGAATAACAGAAGTATTAAGTGGAAAGAAAAATTTAGCTAAAGGTATAAAAGTAGAAGTAGGAGAAAAAACAGCTAAAATAGATGTAAATATTGTTGTAGAATACGGAGCTAGAATACCAGATGTTGCTTTTGAAATTCAAAATAGGGTAAAAAAATCTGTTGAAACAATGACAGGATTAAAAGTTTTAGAAGTTAATGTTCATGTTCAAGGTGTTGTAACAAAAACAGAGAAAGAAAATAGCGAAGATAACGAGAAAAATAACGAAGAAAAAGTGGAGGAATAATATGAAGTTTATAGAAAAGGTAGCTTTAATTCTATTATCAATAATAGGATTGATATTTTCAATTGTAATGGTAATGTTGTATTTTAATATAATAAGTGCTACAGAGATATCAAATATGCTTATGAGTATATCTGTTGGAAATGTTGGAATTGTTATGTTGGTTATTAGTTTAATAATAATATTACTTGCTATTAAATGTTTATTTTTTGGAAGCAAAGTAAAAAAAGATAAATCAGATGGAATATTATTAGAAAATGCTAATGGAAAATTACTTATAACAAAAGAAACTCTAGAAAATTTAGTAAGTGGAGTTTCAAAAAATATAATAGGAACAGAAAGCATAACAAGTAAAGTTATATTAGATAAAGAAAATAATTTAAGTGTATTAATTACAATTACTATAGATCAAGATGCTAATATAAAAGATTTATCAAACCTTTTACAAACAACAATTAAAGATGCTATAAAACAAACAGCAGATTTAGAGGTTAAAGAAGTTAATGTTAAAGTTAAAAATATAAATATGAAGCAACCATATAAAATGCTTGCAGAGAAAAGTGAAGTAACAGAAACTGTACCAGAACCTGTAGCAGAAGAAGTAGTAGAAAATAATGGAGGTAGCCAAGATGAATAGAACAGAAATGAGAGAATTGGCTTTTAAATTAATATATGAAACAGAAATTCAAAAAGATATGTCAGAAGAGCAAGTTGAATTATTTGTTACAAATAATAATATTGAAGATGCTAAAATAATAAAATACTTAAAAGATATAGTAAATGGAATAGAAACTCATAAAGAAGATATTATAAAAAATATATCTGAAAATTTAAAAGAGGATTGGGATATAACTAGAATTTCTAAAATAAACTTAGCTTTATTAAAAATTTCTCTATATGAAATGCTTTATGCAGATGTTCCTTATAAGGTTGCAATAAATGAAGTAATAGAACTTGCAAAGAAATATGCAGATGAACAATCACCAATATTTATTAATGGAGTTTTAGCAAGTGTTGTAAAAAAGAATAATTTAAGTGGTGGTGTAAATAATTAATGAGACCAGAACCAATATCTGTTAGTGATTTAAATAAATATATGAAAGAAAAAGTAGCATCAGATGAATATTTAAATAGTGTACTAGTTAAAGGAGAAATATCAAATTTTAAACATCATTATACAGGTCATTTATATTTTACTCTTAAAGATGAAAGTTCTCTTATAAAATGTATAATGTTTAAAACATCAACTGCTACTTTAAATTTTGTACCAAAAGATGGAATGAAAGTAATAGTTTTAGGAACAGTTTCAGTTTTTGAAAGAGATGGAGTTTATCAAATTTATTGTAAAGCAATGAAAGAAGACGGAATGGGAGATTTGTATACTGCATATGAAAAATTAAAAGCCAAACTTGAAAACGAAGGCTTATTTGATGCAAAATACAAAAAGAAGATTCCATTCATGCCAAAGGTAATAGGTGTTTTAACATCTAATACAGGGTCTGTTATAAAAGATATAATAAATGTTTCTACAAGAAGAAATCCAAATGTATATATAAGATTGTTACCAGTTCCAGTTCAAGGAGAAGGAGCTTGTATAAAAATAGCAGATGCAATTAAAATTATGAATGAAAAGAAATTAGCAGATGTAATAATCGTTGCAAGAGGTGGAGGTTCTTTAGAAGATTTATGGCCGTTTAACGAAGAAGTAGTTGCAAGAGCAATCTTTGATTCAGAAATTCCTATTATTTCAGCAGTAGGACATGAAACAGATTTTACAATTGCGGATTTCGTAGCAGATTTAAGAGCTCCAACACCTTCAGCTGCAGCAGAGTTAGCTGTTACAGATATAACAGATTTAAAGTATACTCTTAATTCATATAATAATAGATTTAAACAAGCTTTGCAAAATAGAACTAAGTTAATGAGATTAAGATATGAAAAATGTATAAATTCCAGAGCTTTTACAAATCCAAAACAAAAAATTAATGATAAATATGTATTATTAGATAAAAGTTTAAAAAGAATAGAAAATGCTATAAAAAATAAAATAAAAGATGAAAAAATAAAATCAGCAGAATTAATATCAAAATTAGATGCAATGAGCCCATTAAAAACACTAACAAGAGGATATTCTTTAACAGAATGTAATGGTAAGGTTATTACTAAGAGCTCTATGTTAGTTAAAGACGACGAGATTTCTATAACATTTCAAGATGGGAAAAAGAAAGCGAGGGTTTTATAATGAGAAGATCAACTAAAATAATTATAGCTGGATTATGTATATTTGTTGTTGCTTTAACATTATTTTTGATTTTTGATATGCAAAGGCAGTTAAGTAAAAGAACTTCAAATAATCCAATTGAAGAAAATACTGCTACAAATAGTAATTCCACTTCTAATGTTCAAGCTAACACTACAAACACAGCAAAAAATGAAAATAACACAGTTAACGAAACTGTAACTAAAAATGAAGTAACTCAAAATGTTGTAGAGCAAAATACAGTAAAAAATAATGATGTGATACAAGAAACTGAAATGAATCAAGTAGTAGAAACAGAAAAAAATAATGAAACAGCAATAGATTTAGTAAAGAAAAAATGGGGAGCAGATGATGAATCAGTTTATTATACAAATGAAGGAATAAATGATACTGGAGAATACTTAGTTGCTGTAAGATCAAAAGAATCTACATTTGCAATTGCAAATTTCAAAGTTAATATGTCTACAAAAGAAGTAGAAATAGATTTATAAATATAGAGGGGAAATATGAAAGAAAATTTAGAAGAATATAGTTTTGAAGATTTAATGGAAAAATTAGAAGAAATAGCTTGTGAGCTTGAGAAAGGCGAACTAAACTTAGATGAATCTGTTAATAAATTTGAAGAAGGAATGGAAGTTTCAAAACAGTGCAGTAAAAGATTAGATGATGCAGAAAAAAGAATTTCTATTTTATTAAAACAAGGTGAAGAATTAGTTGAAGAAAATTTTTTGCCAGATAATAATGATTAAGGATTGAAGGGATAAAAGGGATTTATGGATATAGTAGTACAAATATTAGGAAATAAGTGTATATATCTACCATTTTGTACATGGTTTTTTATACAACTATTTAAATTTATAACAGATTTTGTAAAAAATAAAAAAATAAACTTTAGAAGATTATTAGGAGCTGGAGGAATGCCATCTTCTCATTCTGCTGTTGTATGCTGTTTAGCTATAACAGTAGGAAAAACTATCGGATTTAATTCTCCTGAATTTGCTATAGGTACAATATTAGCTTTTATTGTAATGTATGATGCTGCAGGAGTTAGAAGAGCCGCAGGAAAGCAAGCTAGATTATTAAATAAAATAATTGAAACACCAGGACTTAGCTCAATACAAGTTCAAGAAAGATTAGTTGAAGTTCTAGGACATACACCTGTACAAGTTTTTGTAGGAGCTGTAATAGGTATATTAGTAGGAGCAGTGTTATAAATTTAAAGGAGTAATATATGGAAGATATTGATATAGCAAGAAAAGCAAATAAAGAGAAAATTAATGTTATAGCAGGCAAAATTAATATTCCAGATGAATTTGTTGAAAATTATGGTAAGTTCAAGGCTAAAGTTAATGCTAATTTATATAATGAATTAGAAAAAAAAGAAAATGGAAAATTAATTTTAGTTACCTCTATAAATCCAACACCACTTGGAGAAGGAAAAACAACAGTATCAATAGGGTTAGCAGACAGTCTAAATAAATTAAATAAAAATGCAATATTAGCTTTAAGAGAACCTTCTTTAGGACCAGTTTTTGGAATAAAAGGAGGTGCAACAGGTGGAGGAATGGCACAAGTTGTTCCTATGGAGGATATAAATTTACATTTTACAGGTGATATACATGCAATTACATCTGCTAATAATTTACTTTCTGCGATGATAGATAATCATATATATTATGGAAATGAACTTAAATTTAAAAAAGTTATATGGAAAAGATGTGTTGATTTAAACGATAGATCTTTAAGAAAAGTAGAAATAGGTTTATCAAATGAAAAAAATATGAAACCAAGAGAAGATTCTTTTGATATATCTGTTGCTTCTGAAGTTATGGCTATATTATGTTTGTCAAAAGATTTAAAAGATTTAGAAAGAAGAATTGGAAATATAATTGTAGGATATGATGAAACAGATAATCCAATAACAGCCAAAATGCTTAAAGCAGAAGGAGCTATGACAGTTCTATTAAAAGATGCCTTTAATCCAAATTTAGTACAAACATTAGAAAATAACCCAGCCTTTATACATGGTGGACCATTTGCAAATATAGCTCATGGATGTAATAGTATAATAGCAACAAAATTGGCTTTAAAATTAGGAGATTATGTTATAACAGAAGCAGGATTTGGTTCAGATTTAGGAGCTGAAAAATTTATAAATGTAAAATGTAGAACAGCTTCAATAAAACCAAATGCAGTTATTTGTGTAGCAACTATAAAAGCTTTAAAATATCATGGTGGAATGCCAATATCAGAAATAGAAACAGAAAGTACAGATTACTTAAAAAGAGGTATGAAGAATTTATTTAAGCACATAGAAAATTTAAAAGATAAATTTGGATTAAATGTAATTGTTGCTATAAATAAATTTAAAACAGATACAGAGGCTGAAATAGAACTTATTACTAGTGAACTAAAAAAAGTAGGCGTAGATATAAGTTTAGTTGAAGTATGGGGAAAAGGTAGCCTAGGAGGAATAGATTTAGCTGAAAAAGTAATTGAATTATGTGAAAAAGAAAATGAAATGAAATTTACATATGATGTTAATGATTCGATAAAAGAAAAAATACTAAAAGTAGCTAAAAATATATATGGAGCAGCCAATGTAGAATATTCAGAAGAAGCAAATGAATCAATTAAAATGATTGAAAAAATAGGAAAAGATAGACTTCCTATATGTATTGCAAAAACTCAATATTCTTTTTCAGATGATGCTAAAAATTTAGAATGTTTAACACCTTTTACAATAAAAATAGACGAAGTAAATCTAAAAAACGGTGCAGAATTTATAGTAGCAAAAGCTGGAAAAATATTTACAATGCCTGGTTTACCAAGAGTTCCTTCAGCAGAGAAAATAAGATTAGATGAAAATAATCAAATAGTAGGAATTTTTTAAACAAAAAGAAGACCAAACATAATTTATGTTTGGTCTTCTTTTTGTTTAAAAAATAAAATTAATCTTCAGTTGTTTTTCTTTTTTTGTAGTTTCCAGTTATTAATTTTGGAATAGTGTGTAATATTCTATATAAAGCTAATTTCAATTTTCTTCTGAAAGTGAAGAATTTTGAATAAGATTTTGTATCAACAGGTAAAAATTGACCATTACTTTCGTCTGCATAAAAAGGTACTAAAACATCTTCTACTAATAAAGAAGTTTTATTTACATGTACAGGATTTTCATTTGGTGTTACTTTTTCTACTTTATGTTCTTCAAAATAAGAAACAGGTTGTTCTTGAACTGGAGTAGGAGTAACTATTTCTGTATTTAGTATTTCATCAATTATTGCATCTATATTAAAAGATTTTCTTTCTGTACATTCAGAAGGTGTAGAGATTTCTTCTACATTTTCTTGTTTTGTTTCGTTAGCAATAGGTTCAATTTTGGCTTCTAATATATTTTCTATATTATTTACATCATCATTAACGATTGGAGATGTTTCTACTTTTTGTTCTACTTGCTGTTGAATTTCTTCTTGTTTTTCTTCTATAGGCATAGAATAATTTTGGTAAGAATTATTATCCCAAACATTATTATTGTTTCTAAAACAAAAGTTAAAATCGTTTACTTCTGTTGGAGTAATTTCTACTGAAAAACCAGAGTCTAATTTATTCATTTGCAATTCTGTTATATTATCCCAAGATTCGCCATATCCAAATTTAATAAAAACTTCATCTGAACCTTGATTAAATAAATTACCAGAATAATTTATAGTAAATGGTTCATTTTTAAATAATCTTTCTGAATTAAAATTAATATCTTTTGTGATTTTCATAATTTCCTCCAACCTATAAAATGGATTATGTAGTAAATAATATAACCCATATTTTAAATATATATAATATTATATTTATATTTAATATTAAAAGCAATTAAAAAACGGTTACATTTTTATTACAAAATATTACAAAAATGTAAAATCTTTGTAATACTAAAACAAAAGCTTTTGTATACATATGAAAAAAATGGATAGAATAAAAAATAATTAATAATATGGAGGATTTTATAAGATGTCTAAAAAGAAAAAAATAATAGTTATTACAATATTATCTATTTTAGCTTTAATGTTCATAGGATATAATTTATTTTTTAATGAAAACAATGAAGCTGTTGCTTTATCTAGATATGGCTCAAGAGGTTCAGAAGTAAAAACAATACAAACAAAATTAAAAAGATGGGGATATTATAGTGGTTCTGTAGATGGAATATATGGTTCTCAAACCGTTGCAGCTGTTAAGAAATTTCAAAAGAAAAATGGACTTACAGTAGACGGAATAGCAGGTACAAAAACATTAGCTGCTATGGGAATAAATAGTTCATCAAATAAAAATACATCATCAGCAAGTAATCAAAACGATATAAACTTACTAAGTAAAGTTATATATTCAGAAGCAAGAGGTGAACCTTATAAAGGACAAGTTGCTGTAGGAGCTGTTGTATTAAATAGGGTTGCTAGTTCATCATTTCCAAATACTTTAGCAGGGGTTGTTTATCAATCTGGAGCATTTGATGCTGTAAGTGATGGTCAAATAAATTTAACTCCAGATGAAACAGCAAGAAAAGCAGCACAAGATGCGATAAATGGCTGGGACCCAACATCAGGATGTATATATTATTTCAATCCAGCAACTGCAACATCAAAATGGATTTGGTCAAGACCACAAGTAATTACTATAGGAAAACATATATTTTGTAAATAAAAATTATTTCATTTCTATGTAATTAATATCTCTTTTGCTATATTGTTCTGGTTTTAAACCAACATATTTTTTCATATACTCAAGTATAGCAATTAATGATAAAGTACAAATACAACCAATTAGAATAGAAGCATAGGCGGTTGTTGTTATATCTAAGAAAAATGAACCTAGGAGTGACAATAGTCCGCCAACAAGACCTTCTATTAATGAATTTGCAGAAGATATTTTAACTCTCATATCGCTTGTTGCAAAACTACTTAGATACTGAGTTATTAAAGTATAATAAGGACCTTTAGTTATATATTGTACTGTAAATGATGCAAGTATAATAATTAGCATTAAAGGATATGGTAAGTCGAGTATAACAACTAAACCAAAAAGAATAGCAGAAAGAGTGGATGGTAGACCTAAAATTGATAAAGTTCTATTTCTCCACTTTTTATGAAATTTCACAGCTTTATTTGATGAGATTCCTGCAATAATTCCTAATACAGCAAATATTATACCTAAAAACTCAGAAGGAACATTTATATCGTTTAATAAACTTCTTCTGTATGTAGCAAGTAAAGGGAAAATTCCAGCTAATACAGCATTAAATAAAATTAAGCCTCTTAATCTTCTTGAATTTAATATGTATTTAAAAGCAGATAATAAATCTTTAAAATATTTTTTAACAGTTATTTTATCATTCTCTTTATCTTCAGTAATTTGTTTAGTATCAACGAACATATAAGACATAATTGTAGAAAGAAGAGCAAACACTAAACAAATTATCATTGGAATATATGGACTAATTAAATATAAAAATCCACTTGCTATTGATGTTATACTATCTAATACGTAATAAAAAGCTGTACCTCTACCATCTAGTTTTGCAAAAATTTTTCTTCTATTTTCTGTGTTAGGAATTGAATCATACAAAATGTTAGATTCGCAATTAGTTTTTATAACATAACCAAGTGATAAAATAATATCAGCTATTATATATACAGGTAATCCAGTACAACCAATAACTAGAAGAGCATAAATTGCAATACAAGAATTTGCAAATATTAAACTATTTCTTTTACCAAATTTATCTATTAATAGTATGGATGGAATTTGGAAAACAGCTTTGAACAATAAATAAAATGAATCTGCAAAAAGAACTTCGGAAGCAGTTAATTTCTTTTCAGAAGTTAAAAATAAAAGGGATATAGCATAGTAAAATAGCAAATCCCAAGATATCATTTTATAGAACGGATATAATTTTATATTTTTTTTCATACTTGAATTCATATACTCACCTCGAATTTTTATTGTCCAAATTATACCATATGGAATTTTATTTGCAAATAAAATTGACAAAAATGTAATATTATTGATAATATAGTAATATGCAAAAATAATGGAGGAGCTTATGAATTTATATCCAAAAATATATCATCAAAGTGTAAAAGACATTACAATAAAAGAGTTAAAAGACAATAATATAAAAGGCTTAATTCTAGATGTAGATAATACTTTAATAGATTATGATAAAAATATGCCAGATGGAATAAAAGAATGGTTTGAAAATATAAAAAAAGAAAATATAAAAGGAATAATATTATCTAATAGTAATAAAGAAGAAAAGGTTAAGAATGTAGCTAAAATACTTGGAATAGAATATATAAATTTTGCTATGAAACCATTTAAATCTGGGTTTAAAAGAGCAAAAGAAAAATTAGAACTAGATGAAGCAAATATTGCTGTTGTTGGAGATCAGATATTTACAGACGTAATAGGTGCAAATAGATGCAAAATGTTTCCTATACTAGTTGAGCCTATTAATAAAAAAGATATTATTATTACTAGAATAAAAAGACCTATAGAGAATATGATAATAAAAAAATTTTTACAAAAGAGGGGAAAATAAAATGATGTACATAAATAATACTCATATAATGTATTATGTTTTATTTGGATTATTTGGGTTATTAGTTGGAGAATTTGTAGCATGGGTAAATACAAGATTGCCAGAATATAAAAAAGTTATAACAAAAGATTTTTTTAAGGAATGGAAAAAAGGAATAAAGTCAAGTTATTTAATGATGTCTATTACAGCAATAACTTACATGGCGTTCTTATATAAGTTTGGAATACAAGAAAACTTTTTGAAAAATTTAGAACTTATAAAATTTATGATATTATCACCAATGTTAATATCAGCATTTTTTATAGACTTAAAATTAAGAATTATACCAAACAGATTAAATCTTACAATTTTTGAAGTTCGGTTTATTCATAATATTTTTATATGGAATAAACAATGTTAATATAGCAAAAGACATGATACTAGGTATGCTAGTAGGTGGAGGTGTATTTGTTATAATAACAATACTTGGTGGAATAGTTTCAGGAAAAGAAGCAATGGGATTAGGTGATGTAAAGCTAATGGGAGCACTAGGAATTTTTTATGGTGTAAACTCTATTTTAGCTTCAACACTAGTTGCTTTTATAATAGGAGCTGTTGCAAGTATTGTAATATTATTAGTTAGAAAATTTATACTTAAATCTAATGATGAATACATACCATTTGGACCTTTTTTAGTTATGGGTGCACTTATATGCATATTTGTAGATTCAAATGTAGTGTTTGGAACATTTATGAATTTCTGTCAACTTCTAAGTGATAACATAATAATGTTGTTTCAATAATGGTTAAAGATAGGAGGAATGCTTGTGAATAAAAAAATAAGATGGCTAAGAGATCAATTAAAATCTCAAAATATACAAGGAATGATAGTTGATAATCCTTTAAATGTAAAATATTTAACTGGTATAGAAGCAGAAGGAACTTTGCTTCTTACAAGTAAAGATAATATTTTCATAACAGATAGTAGATATATAGAAGCGGTTAATTCACATCTTACACTTGACGATGAAATAATAGTTTATAATATAAAAGATATAAGTAGATATGATTATGAAAGCTTTTTTTCTCAATATGAAAATATTGGATTTGAAGAGAAATATATTACATATGAACAATATAAAAAATACTTAGTAAATTATAAATCTAATAATCTTATTGAAACAGAAGGAATAATAGAAAATCAAAGAATTGTAAAAGAAGAATATGAAGTAGAAAATATAAGTAAAGCATGTGAAATTACAGACAAATGCTTTACACATATTATAGATTATATAAAAATAGGAATGACAGAAAAAGAAATAGCTTTTGAAATGGAAAGTTATATGATAAAAAATGGAGCAGATTCTTTGGCTTTTGAAACAATAGTAGCCTCTGGACCAAACTCATCAATGCCACATGCGGTTCCAACAAATAGAAAAATAGAAAAAGGAGATTGCATTTTATTAGATTTTGGGTGCAAGTACAATGGATACTGTTCAGATATGACAAGAACAATTTTTGTTCAAAGTATAGATGAAGATGTAAAAGAAGCATATGAGTTTATAAGAAAGTTACAAGAAGATATATTAATAGGAGTAAAAGATGGAGGAAACTTAAAAACATTATCAAAGATGTTTGAAAATGAACTTAAATTAAGAAATTATCAAATGTTACATGCATTAGGACATGGTGTTGGATTAGAAGTACATGAATTACCATTTTTTACAACAAAGTACGATATAGGAATTAAAGAGAATATGGTTTTAGCAGTAGAACCAGGCTTATATATACCAGGAAGATATGGTATTAGAATAGAAGATACAGTATTCGTAGAAAAAAATAATTGTATAAAATTAACTAAATCTGAGAAGAATTATATTATAATACATGGATAAATTTATCATAATAGCTTGATTTTATGCATAAAGTATAGTATTATATTATAGTAATTATAATAAAATAAATAAAAAAGAAGAGGGGTAATAAAAATGGCAGAAGTATACATGGCAGGAGATTTAAGAAATGGAACAACTTTTGAATTAGATAATTCAGTATATAAAGTAGTAGAGTTTCAACATGTTAAACCAGGAAAAGGAGCAGCTTTCGTAAGAACAAAATTAAAAAACGTTATAAATGGATCTGTTTTAGAAAGAACATTTAATCCATCAGAAAAATTACAAGGTGCAGAAATTGAAAAAAGAGATATGCAATACCTATATAATGATGAAGATTTATATTATTTCATGGATAATGAAACTTTTGAACAAATTCCATTAAACAAAGAACAATTAGGAGATACTTTAAAATACTTAAAAGAAAACATGAATGTAAAAATATTATCATTCAAAGGAAAAGTATTTGCAGTAGAACCACCTATATTTGTTGAATTAGAAGTTACATATACAGAACCAGGATTTAGTGGAAACACAACAACTACATCTGGAAAACCAGCAACATTAGAAAATGGTTATGAAATATCTGTACCATTATTTGTTAATATTGGTGATGTAATAAGAATAGATACTAGAACTGGTGAATATATGGAAAGAATTTAATGAAGGGAAAGCTTAAATGATTCAGAAAAAATATCAGGAAATAATTAAAGGCTTAGAAAGAAACATAGAAGACCAGAAAGAGTTAGAATATGTTAAAGAACAGTTTTCTGATTTCACAGTATATTTTTTAAATATAATTAACAATATGCAAAACAATTATGAAAAAAGAATTTCTAATATAGAAAATAAATTTCAAAAAGTTGAAGATAAGTTAAATTATATTGAAAAAGAATTATTTGACGAAATGGAAAACTTAGAAACCATTAATTGTCCATATTGCGATTACAGCTTTATGATGGAAGTCGATGAGCAAAAAGAAGAAATTGAATGCCCAGAATGTGGTAACTTGATAGAACTAGATTGGGAAGACTTATCTGAAGATGATATCGAAAATGATGACAGTTCACAAGAAAATAATTCACAAGATGACGATATGTAAAACATATCGTTATTTTTTTATCTAATATGAAATTCCTCAGAATTTTATATTAGATAAATACGTTGTACAGAAATTTGCTATGTGCAAATTTCGCACACGAACAATTAAACATAGGCTGAACGTTACAATTTAAAATATAGAAAAAGTTAATCAGCCCACTATTGTTCTTCAATAGATTTATTAGATATTAAAATAATCTAAAGGATTAACAAAAGTATTATTTGATTTTAATTTTAATGAGAAATGTAGATGACATCCTGTTGTTGCACCATTTGTAGGATTATCATTAGAATCTTTGTAAGGATTATTTGAAATGCCGTATACATTTTTTGGACCAACATTGCCTATAATATCTCCTTTGTTTATAAAAATTCCTTCTGCAACAATATAATTTGGGGAACAATGGCAATATGAAGCTTTGTATGTATCGTTTTCTAGAATTATGCTACAACCACCAGCACCAGAAAAACCAACAAAAGTTATTTTTCCTGAGAAACAAGCTATTAAATTAGTTCCTTCAGGTGCTGCAATATCTATACCGGAGTGATATGTAGATGAACCCGTTGTTGGAGCATTTCTATGACCAAATTTTGAAGTGATAGTTTTACTATCTGGAATAGGCCAAATTATATCTTGATTAGAAAGTGAAATATTAATATTTGGATAATATATTATAGTTGGGATTAGAATTATTATAAGAAATAAATAAAAAACAAAGAGAAAAATAAGAAATTTTTTATAGAAAATAAAAAAACTACTATTCATTAATTGCCTCCAAGGTAATTATAGTAGCCCCCATAAATTATTAAATTGGCAGGGGTACTAAGACTCGAACTCAGACTTGTGGTTTTGGAGACCATCGTGCTAACCATTAACACTATACCCCTATGAACATTAAATATTATACACAATTATATTTTACAATGCAAGAGATTTTTGAAAAAATATTAAAAAACTCAATTCTATATTTTTACAAAAATTGCAAATATCAATAAAATGTGGTAAAATATATATGTTATATTGTTCAAGAGAGGTGATAAAATTGGATTTTAGTGAAATTAAAAATAGTATTAATGAAGTTGAAAAAGCAAAGAACAAAAAAAGAGAAGAAATGTCTGAAATGTATGATGAATTGAATAATAATCAGGAATTTTTGGATATATTAATGTTACAGATAGCAAAAGATATAGAAACAAAATATCCAGGAGTGCAGTTCAGAATAATATCAAGAATAAAATCACCTGATAGTTTTTCTGCAAAAGTTGAAAATGATTTAATGGATGTAGGCGAGATTAGTAAAATAAATGATGTAATGATTTATGACATAGTTGCACTTAGTATAATAATAGAAAATGTTCCAGATGATATAAAAGCTAATGATCCAAAATTTGATAGTCATATTAAAGATTTAATCAATATGAGAAATGAAAGTAAAATAAATATAGATAAATATAAAGCAGAAATATCTGATTATAGAAAAAGATTAGTAGAAGATGAAAAACGATTAGAAGAGCATAGAGAAAAGCTTAAAGAAAATAAAGAAAAACAACAAGAACAAATATCTCCAGAATTCAAGACGTATTTAGAAGATATGCAGAAATATATTACTTCAAATATATATGATATTGAAGAAAGAATGGAAAATATAAATAGAGATATTTTAGATAAAATGAAACCTGTTCAAAGAACAGAAGATAGATATGCTAAAGAAAACAATGACTGTAATAATGCTTTGGCAGATTATATAATAAAAAATTTGTGTCAATTTGAAAATGTTAAACAATTAAAATTATCTCAAATACCAGGAAGATTAAAAAATAAAGAAAATTATGATGGGTATAAAGCAACACATAATTGTTACAGAACGACTGTACACAATGAAAAAGGTGAGAAATTAAATTTTATTTGTGAAATTCAAGGTAAATCAATAGATGCATTTTATATTGCAGATAGAGGAAAAGCTGCAATTTATCATATAAATCAAACTCAGGTTCCAGGAAAAATTGTGAAAGAGAAAAAGTTACCAGAAGATATTTTAAAAATATCAACAGATGCAGAGAAAGAAGCTTTTAGAAAATATATGGATAAAAAAGTGCCAAGATATAGAGTATATGTTTCATCACCATTATCTAAGGAAGAACTAAATGATATGAAGAGTAAAGGAAAAAAAGGCACTAATGGGCATATATATAAATTAAGTAGAAGAGAATCTTTTATGTTATATTACTATAATCAATTAGCAGGAAATGAAGAGATAAAAATTCAAGGACATCCAGAGGAGTTTAAAGCGATAGCAACAAAGGATATACTTCCAGCGGATGATGGAGAAGAATATGAGTTTTAGTATTATACAGAATTATTAAATTGTGGTTTACAATAATTGAAAATTATTATATAATAAAACCATTAAAATCGAAAGGAAGAGTTTAAAGTGAGTGAAAATAATAATATGAATAATGTAAATGAAGAGGAAGTTGTAGATATTAATCATTTAATTCAAGTAAGAAGAGAAAAGTTAAAAGAGTTACAAGATGCTGGAAAAAATCCATTTGAAGTAACTAAATATGATAGAGAACATCATAGTATGCAAATAAAAAATAATTATGAAGAATTTGAAGGTAAAGATGTTTCAGTAGCAGGAAGAATTATAGCTAAAAGAATAATGGGAAAAGCATCATTTTGTACAATTCAAGATTCACAAGGCACAATTCAAAGTTATGTTAGTATAAATGATTTAGGAGAAGAAAGTTATAAATTATTTAAAACATATGATATAGGAGATATTATAGGATTAAAAGGTTTTGTATTTAAAACAAAAACAGAAGAAATTTCAATACATGCAAAACAAGTTGATTTATTATCAAAATCTTTAAGACCATTACCAGAAAAATTTCATGGATTAAAAGATCCAGATTTAAGATATAGACAAAGATATGTTGATTTAATAGTAAATCCAGAAGTAAAGAAAACTTTTGAAATAAGAAGTAAAATAATTAAAGAAATAAGAAAATTCTTGGATGACAAAGGATATATTGAAGTTGAAACACCTATATTAAATACTATAGCAGGTGGTGCAACAGCAAGACCATTTGTTACACATCATAATGCATTAAATATTGATATGTATTTAAGAATTGCACCAGAGTTATATTTAAAAAGATTAATAGTTGGTGGTTTTGATAAAGTATATGAATTAGGAAGATTATTTAGAAATGAAGGTATGGATTTAAAACACAATCCAGAATTTACATCAATGGAATTATATTCAGCATATGAAGATTATAACGATATGATGAATATTACAGAAGAAATGGTTTCTACAATCGCAAATAATATATTAGGAACAACCAAAATACAATATCAAGGACAAGATATAGATTTAACACCAACATGGAAGAGAATTACAATGATTGATGCAATAAAAGAAGTAACAGGTGTAGATTTCAATAATATAAATACAGATGAAGAAGCTATAGAAGCTGCAAAAAATGCTGGAATAGAGATACCAGAAGGAAAGAAAACAAGAGGACATATAATTAATGAATTCTTTGAAGCAAAAGTAGAAGAAACATTAATTCAACCTACATTTATATATGATTATCCAGTTGAAGTATCACCTTTAACAAAGAGAAAACAATCTGATCCAAGACTTACAGAAAGATTTGAAGTATTTATTGGTGGGCGTGAATATGGAAATGCTTATTCAGAGCTTAATGACCCAATAGATCAATATGAAAGATTTGTTGCTCAAGTTAAAGCAAGAGAAGCAGGAGATGACGAAGCAAATATGATGGATGAAGATTTCGTAAATGCGTTAGAAATAGGCTTACCTCCAACAGGTGGATTAGGAATGGGAATCGATAGATTAATAATGTTACTTACAGATTCTTCATCAATTAGAGACGTATTATTATTTCCAACAATGAAACCGCTAAATTAAGAAATCGTGAGAATTTTACAAAGTAAAATTCACTCGAAGTCAAAAAGAGAATGAAAAGTTGGAAATAATAATTTCCAACAATGAAACCGCTAAATTAAGAAATCGTGAGAATTTTACAAAGTAAAATTCACTCGAAGTCAAAAAGAGAATGAAAAGTTGGAAATAATAATTTCCAACAATGAAACCATTAAATTAGAGTTCAATAGAAACAAGAATGAAAAGTTTAAGATTTGAAAGGATTTATAATGGAAGAAGAATTAAGTGATTTCCTAAAAACGGCGTATAAATATAATAAGATAAAAGAATTAAAAGAAGCTTTTGAAGAATATCCAGTAGAAGAAGAATGGCATAAAGGTAAAATCGAAAATGTTTTAAATGATGAGAGCGAATCTTATAATATAGATTATAAAATCGGTGATATTGTATTTGTTAAGGAATATGCTTATTCTGATGGAAGAATTGGAAATAATCATTTTTTTGTTATAATAGATAGAGATAATACAGCTGTGCCAATTGAAAATTTTGGAATGCTTATATCTTCTAATTTACAAAAGTTGAAATTTAAAGCTAATAAATTATTAGAGAAAGATACTTCAAATAATTTATATAAAGATAGTATAGTAAAGACTGATGTATTATATAAAATTCTAAATGAACAAATAATCTTTAAAATTGGTACAGTTGATTGTGAAAAAATAGAAGAATATAAAAAAAGTTTTTATGAAAGTTTACAGGAAAAAAATTGCTAAATAAAACCATTAACCAAAAATATATATTGAGTTTAACTTTTGAAAAGGGAAAATTTGATAAAAGCAAAAAGATATGATATAATTATTATGTTAACACTTTTTAGTGAACCAATTCATTTAACAGACCAGAAATTAATTAAATTACAAAGAAAGGATGAACTATATGGGAAAATTAATTGAAGGTTTATGGGATTGCCAATATTGCAACACAAAAGCAATTAGAGGCTCACTTAGAGAATGTCCTAATTGCGGAAAGCCTAGAGATGAGGATACTAGATTCTACATGCCAAGTGCTATCCAATATGTTTCGGAGGAAGAAGAAAAAAAGATAAATCGGAATCCAGACTGGATATGTCAATATTGCGATTGCTTGAATTCAGACTCAGATACTATTTGCAAATCCTGTGGTTCAGAAAGAACTAGCGAAAATTTGGATTATTTTTCAAATAAGAAGAAAAAAAGCCAAAAATTCGATGAAAGCTTTGTTTCGGCTAGCCAGGATAGTTCTTTATATGACAGTGCCAAAGAAGAGGATGAAGAATATTATAATTCATCTAGCAATTTTAGCTCTTTATACGGCAATGACACAAAAGAAAATGATGATTCTTATTACAATGAGAACGGCTTTTTACATTCAGCAAAAAAACTTATAATTGAGAATTGGAAAAAGCTGCTTATGATTTTATCTGTAATTGCTTTAATAGCAGGGATAGTATGTTTATTTATTCCTAGAACAGAAGTTATTACAGTAAACGATTTCAAATGGGAAAGAAACATAGACATTGAGGAATTAAGAACTGTTAATGAAAGTGACTGGTATTTGCCGTCAAATGCAAGGCTTAAATATACTCGGGCAGAAATTTCTCGTTATGAAAATGTAGTAGATCATTATGAAAGAGAATCAAGGCAAGTAGCAAAGCAAAGAATTTCTGGATATGAGGAATACGTATCAGGTCATAGAGACTTGGGAAATGGATACTTCGAAGAAATTAAGAGCAAAAGACCAATTTATGAGACATATTACGAAACAGAATATTATGACAAGCCTGTTTACAGGCAAGAACCAGTTTATCAAATTAAGTACTATTATGAAATTGATAAATGGTTTTTTAAGCGTAATATAAAAACTCAAGGCATGAATAAAGATCCTTATTGGGGGGAATTCGTATTAAATGGTAATGAAAGAGTTTCAACCAAAAAAGAATCGTATTACATTATTGCAACAGATAAGAAAGGAAAAATAAAAGAAATTTTAGTCAAATACGAAACATGGAACGACCTTAAAACTGGTCAGTCTGTTAAAATGAAGAAGTCCATATTTGGATATGGTGAAGTAGTAGAATAACGAATATGTTATGAAACTACAAGAAACTCCAGATTAAGTAAATCTGGAGTTTTGTTATATTATAAGAATATAATATATATTTTTTTAGAGAAGGTTCAAAATATGAAAACAAAATAATAACTTTTATAAGTAAAAAATCGGATTTAAAAAGAATAAATATCAAAGAAAAAATGTATAATTATCATAAAATATTTGAAAAAATTACGAAAATGTAGTATAGTAATTAAGAAATAACTAAAGAAGAGGAGAGTTTTTATTATGATTAATAAAAAAGTAATTCAAAATAAAGGTATAACACTAATTGCTTTGGTAATAACAATTGTTGTTTTATTAATTTTAGCAGGTATAACAATAAGTAACATAGTTGGAAAAAATGGAATATTAAATAAAGCTAATAGTGCTGTAACAGAAACTGAAAAAGGAGAAATAAAAGAACAATTATCTTTATCTTTAACAAAATTAGATATTTTAGCAAGCAAGAATAATAAAGGTATAAAAGAATATTGCGAAAATAAAGAAGCTTTTATAGAAAACAGTACATGGAATAACAATATATATAATATTAGTGAGTATTCGCTAATAGATGATACAATTTCTCTTAAAATTAATAAAACTTCTGGAAGTAAAAAAACATATTCATATAAAATAGATATAAATAGTCAAGTAATTGAAGAAATAGAAACAGATAATGAAGAGCCAGTTCCAAATCCTACACAAAAACCAACTCCAACTCAAGAGCCAACACCAACACCAGAACCAGAACCAGCAACAAGCTCAGAATATTTTAGTTGGGAAGTATCAGATAATGTTGCAACGTTAACAGGGTTAACAGAAGCAGGAATTACAGCATATAACAATAAAGAACAAAACATAATTAATCTAGTAATTCCATCTGAATATAATGGAGTACAAGATATAAAAATAGGAGCACATGTTTTTGAAAATAAAGAATTTATAGAGAAGGTAGTATTAGGTGATAATGTAATAGCAGTTGGATATGGAGCGTTTTATAATTGTACAGGAATAAAAGAATTACAAATTCCAATATCTATAGATTCAGAAAAAAATGATGGAATTGCAGCAAATGTACCATTTGAGAAATGTGCAAATATAGAAAAAATAAGTTTTACAAAAGGTAAAACTGGTAAAGGTTTTGATTATAGTTATAGTGATAATACTTACAATTGGACACCATGGTATAAATCTAGAGATAATTTAAAAGAAATTGAATTTGAAGAAGGCGTAGAATATATTGGTGCATATATGTTTTATGGATTTGAAAATATTTCAATGCCAAAATTTCCTACAACTTTAACTGAAGTAGGTGAAAAGGCTTTTTATAATTGCAAAAAAATTGAAGGAGAATTAACTTTAGCTAAACAATTGACTAGTATAGGAGAAAGTGCTTTTGAAAGTTGCACAGGAATTTCTGGTACATTAGAGTTAGCTAATGCAGAAGTAGATATAGGAAAATATTCTTTTTATGGATGTACAGGTATAAATAAAGTAATAATAAAAGATGAGACAACAGGAATAAAATATGGAGCATTTAATGGATGTACAGGAATAAAAGAGTTACAAATTCCAATATCTATAGATTCAGAAGACAATAATGGAAGTCAAACTAGTGTACCTTTCTTAAAATGTACAAACATAGAAAAAGTAACTTTTACAAAAGGAACAACTGGAGAAGGATTTAATTACACTACTTCAACTTATAATTGGACTCCATGGTATTTATCAAGAGAAAATGCTTTATCAATATATATAAGTAAGGAAATAAAATCAATAGGAACATATACATTTAAAAATTTAAGTAATGCTAAATTCTATTACGAAGGTAGTCAAGAGGAATGGAATAATGTAACAAAAGGAAGCAATAATGATTCTTTAGTTCAAATAGAAGAGTATAATGTTGCTTTATAACAAAGAGAAAGGAAGAAATATGTTTGGTTTTAATATAGACAAAAAAACTTTATATGTAATACTAGGAATTTTAATTTTAATATCACTTGCAAGATTTACATCAGATTCATTAATAGCTTTATTATTAACTCTACCAGGAGTAATAATTGCTATAACATTTCATGAATTTGCACATGCATTTGCAGCTGATCGTTTAGGGGATACAACTCCAAGAAGTCAAGGAAGACTTAATTTAAATCCATTAAGTCATATAGATCCTGTTGGATTTGTATTATTAATATTTGCACATTTTGGATGGGGAAAGCCAGTTCAAATTAATCCAAATAATTTTACTAGAAATGTAAGTTTAGAAACAGGGGAAGCTATTGTGGCAATTGCTGGACCTGCAATGAACTTAATACTTTCAATTTTATTTACAATAATTTATTATATAATAATAACATTTTTTCCAACATTTATAATTACAAATGTTGGAAGTATAGTGATGATAGTATTAATGTCTACAATAACTGTAAATATAGGGCTTTGTATATTTAATTTAATACCATTACCACCTTTAGATGGATCAAAAATATTTATAAAATTTATACCATATAAAATGAAATATTGGTTACAAGAAAATGAACAAATGTTATACATGATTTTCTTGTTTTTATGGATAACTGGTTTAGCAGGAGAAATAGTATCACCTGTTATTTCAGTTGTATCAACAGGTATTTTTAAATTAGTAGGATTGTTTTTTTAATCTAATGGCGGAGATAATCCGCTTATTTTGAAATAATAAAAAAAGGAGGTTCATATGAAAGATATACTAGTACTTGGAATAGAATCAAGTTGTGATGAGACTTCAGTTGCTGTTGTAAAAAATGGTAGAGAAGTTCTTTCTAATGTTATCAACTCACAAATAAAAATACATGAAGAATATGGAGGAGTAGTACCAGAGATTGCTTCAAGATGCCATACAGAAGTTATAAATCAAGTAATGAAACAGTCTTTAAAAGAAGCTAATGTAACTTTAGATGATATTGATGTTATAGCAACTACATATGGACCAGGGCTTGTTGGTGCATTACTTGTAGGAGTTTCATATGCCAAAGGATTAAGTTTTGCAAGTAATAAACCTTTAGTAGGTGTTAATCATATAGAAGGTCATATTGCTGGAAATTATATTACTCATAAAGAATTAGAGCCTAAGTTTTTAGCATTAATAATTTCTGGCGGACATACACATTTAGTATTAGTTAATGATTATAATAACTATGAAATATTAGGAAAAACTAGAGATGATGCTATAGGAGAAGCTTTTGATAAGGTAGCAAGAGTTGTTGGACTTGGATATCCAGGAGGACCAAAAGTAGACAAGCTTGCAAAAGAAGGCAAAGCAAATATAGAACTTCCAATTACTCATTTTGATAATTTAGATTTTAGTTTTAGTGGAATAAAGACAGCAATTATAAATTTACATCATAAAAATCCTGATATAAATAAAGCTGATTTATGTGCAAGTTTTGAAAATGCTGCAACACAAATGCTTTTAAATAATGTAAAAAAAGCAATAAAAGAATACAATATAGATAAAATTGCTTTAGCAGGAGGCGTATCTGCTAATTCTTATATAAGAACGGAATTCGATAAATTTGCCAAAAGAGAAAATATAAAATTATATTATCCAGAACCAATATTATGCACAGATAATGCAGCGATGATAGCATCAGTAGGATATTATAATTATATTGCAGGAAAAAGAGCAGATTTAACATTAAATGCAAAACCAAATTTAAAAATAGGAGAATAATATATGGCAATATATGCAATAGGCGATTTACATTTATCTTTTGGAACAAATAAACCAATGGATATATTTGGTTACAATTGGGACAAACATGACCAAAAGATAAAAAAAAGTTGGATGGAAAAAGTAAAAGATAATGATACAGTTTTACTTCTTGGGGATTTTTCATGGGCGATGTATTTAGAAGAAACATTTGAAGATTTTAAATATTTATGCTCAATGCCAGGAAAAAAGATAATGCTAAAAGGAAATCATGATTACTGGTGGTCAACACTTGCTAAAATGCATAGTTATTTAAAAAATAATGAATTTGAAAATATAGATTTTATACAAAATAATAGTTTTTTAGTAGAAAATAAAATTGTATGTGGTACAAGAGGTTGGGTAAATGTAAATAATAAAGAGAATTATCCAATATTAAGAAGAGAAAATTTAAGATTAGAGATGTCAATACAAGATGGAATAAAAAAATATGGTGATGATAAAGAAATAATAATATGTATGCATTATCCACCTTTTAATAAAGAAAAATATATTCCTGATGAAATTAACTTTGTAAAAACAATGCAAAAATATAATGTAAAATATTGTTTATATGGACATTTACATGGAGAAGCACATAGAGATGCTATAGAAGGAAATATAGATGGAATAGAATATAAATTGTTAAGTTCAGATTATAAAAATTTTGAGTTAACACAAATCTATGAATAATATAAACTATTTTATGATATTTGGAGGAAAGAATGAAAGATCAAGAACTTATTAGAAATTTTAGTATAATAGCACATATAGATCATGGAAAATCAACTTTAGCAGATAGAATAATAGAGATGACAGGTGTTTTAACATCAAGAGAAATGGAAAGTCAGGTTTTGGACAATATGGACATAGAAAGAGAAAGAGGAATAACTATAAAATCTCAAGCTGTAAGAATGAATTATAAAGCTAAAGATGGAAAAACATATGTATTTAATTTAATAGATACACCAGGACATGTTGATTTTAATTATGAAGTATCAAGAAGTTTAGCAGCATGTGAAGGTGCAATTCTTATAGTTGATAGTAGTCAAGGAGTAGAAGCTCAAACTTTAGCAAATGTGTACTTAGCATTAGATAATAATTTAGAGGTTGTTCCTGTAATAAATAAAATAGATTTACCAAATGCAAGACCTGATGAAGTAAAACAAGAAATAGAAGATATTATAGGAATTCCAGCAATGGATGCTCCATGTATATCTGCAAAATCTGGTCTTAATGTAGATCAAGTACTAGAGAAAATAGTGACAGATATACCAGCACCTAAAGGAGATGTAAATGGAAAACTAAAATGTTTAATATTTGATTCTTTTTATGATAATTACAAAGGTGCAATAAGTTATGTAAGAATAAAAGAAGGAACTGTAAAAGCAGGGGATGAAATATTATTCATGGCAACAGGAAAAAGCTTTGTTGTAACAGAAGTTGGATATTTTGGAGCAGGAGAATATATTCCAAGTAAAGAACTTTTTGCAGGTGAGGTTCGGTTATATTGCTGCAAGTGTTAAGAATGTATCAGATTTACATGTCGGAGATACAATAACTCATAAATCAAATCCAGCAGATGAAGCTCTTCCAGGATATAAAAAAGCAAATTCTATGGTATATTGTGGAATGTATCCAGTAGATGGAAGTGAATATGAAAATTTAAAAGTTGCATTAGAAAAATTAAAACTTAATGACGCAGCTTTAGAATATGAACCAGAAACATCAGTAGCTTTAGGATTTGGATTTAGATGTGGATTTTTAGGTTTATTACATTTAGAAATTGTTATAGAAAGATTAGAAAGAGAATTTGATATAGGACTTATTACTACTGCACCATCTGTTATATATAAAGTGCATAAAACTGATGGAACTGTTTTAGAATTATATAACCCTACAGATTTGCCAACAACTCAAGAAATAAGTTATATAGAAGAACCTATTATGAAAGCACAAATAATGCTTCCAAAAGAATTTGTTGGAAATGTAATGGAAATATGCCAAAATCGTAGAGGCGTATATTTAGATATGAAATACCTAGACGAAAATAGAGTTGTATTAGAATATGATTTACCATTAAATGAAATTATATATGACTTTTTCGATACGTTGAAATCTAAAACAAAAGGTTATGCTTCTGTTGACTATGAGTTCAAAGAATATAGAAGATCAGAATTAGTGAAATTAGATATATATATAAACAATGAAGCGGCAGATGCACTATCATTTATAGTATATAAAGATTCTGCTTATACAAGAGGAAGAAAAATGGTTGAAAAATTAAAAACAGTAATACCAAGACAATTATTTGAAATTCCAATTCAAGCAGTAATAGGAGGAAAAATAATAGCTAGAGAAACAATTTCAGCAATGAGGAAAGATGTTTTAGCAAAATGCTATGGTGGAGATATAACAAGAAAGAAGAAATTACTAGAAAAGCAAAAAAGAGGAAAGAAAAAAATGAGAGAAATTGGTAGTGTTGAAGTACCACAAGAAGCATTTTTATCAATATTAAAATTAAATGATGAAGAATAGTAGGGGGAAAGTATGAGAGATAAAAGAGATTATTTTAATAAAAATAGAGAAGAAAAAAATTTCGGAAGAAATAGTAGAAATGAAAGAAAATTAAAAAATGACAATAAAGTAAATAGAAATGAATTTAGAAAAAATAATAAAGAGATAGAAAAAAAGAAATATCCAAGTGAAGAATTAGAAAATTCTAAAGAATATGAAGATATTGTAGAAGGAAGAAATGCTGTTTTGGAATTATTAAATTCTGAAAGAGATATAAATAAAATATTCATTCAAAAAGGAGAAAGACATGGTTCTATAAATAAAATAATAGCAATAGCAAAAGAAAATAGAATAGTAACTGTGGAAGTTGAAAAAACTAAGTTAGATATGATGTCATCTACAAATAATCA
Source organism: uncultured Clostridia bacterium (assembly GCA_934167495.1). Taxonomy (GTDB): domain Bacteria; phylum Bacillota; class Clostridia; order TANB77; family CAG-508; genus CAKPKP01. The sequence goes on from CAKPKP010000006.1 coordinate 34,851, forward strand.
TCAAGGAGTAATTGCTGTAGTTCCTCCATTTAATTATGTAGAAGTAGAAGATATATTAGACTATGCAAAACAAAAGAAAGAAAGTCCATTTATTTTAATATTAGATGGAATAGAAGATCCTCATAATTTAGGTTCAATAATAAGAACTGCCGAAACAGCAGGCGTACATGGAATAATAATTCCAAAAAGAAGAACTGCACAAGTAAATAGTACAGTTAGCAAAGTTTCAGCAGGAGCTGTTGAACATATGAAAATAGCTAGAGTAAGCAATATAAATGATACAATAAGAAAATTAAAGGAAGAAGGATTATGGATAATAGGAACAGATATGGAAGGAAAAACAAAATACTATAATCAAGATTTTACTGGACCTATTGCTATAATAATTGGAAGTGAAGGCTTTGGTATGAGTAGATTAGTTAAAGAAAATGCAGATATCTTAGTAAATATACCAATGAAAGGAAAAATAACATCTCTAAATGCCTCTGTATCAGCAGGAATAGTAATATATGAAGCATTAAAACAAAGAAATTAAAATGTTTCAATAATTTATAATTATGATTACAAAAGTATTACAACCATTGAAATAGGATTATATAAAGTATATACTAAAATTATATTTATATAAGTGGAGGATTAGTTATGGAAGAAAAATTTGGAACTGTAATGATAGATGGTAAATTAATAAATATTGACAACCTTTCTTTAGAAGAATTGGAAAAATTAAAACAACAAGTAGATGAGAAAGAAAAAAACATAAGAAAAAAATTAAATAAAGTGCTAGACACAGATAACGAAAGATAGAAGGAAGGAAATGAGGTATGGAACCAAATGATAAAAACAAAACTGGAAAAGAAGTACTAGAGTTATTAAAAGAATTAGCTGAAGTTCAATCAACAAAAGCACTTTTATCAGCTAAAATATTTGTTGAAAAAGGAAAACAAAAAGTTGATGAAAAAGTTGGAAATTTAAAACAATCTATATTAGATCAAGCAAAACTATATGGTCAAAAAGCTGATAAAGTAATAAAAGAGTATGAGTTAAATTCAGTTGAAAGAAATACTATATTAGGTGAATACAAAAGTGTATTAGACGAGATAAATAAAAAATACGAAGAACCTTTGAAAATAGCCATAGCTGAAAAAAATGAATTTGAAGAATGGGAAGCAGATGATATGGCAGAACAATCATTTTTTCAAGATAGAAAAAATGATATAAAAGAAAGCGAAGGTTATAAAGAGTATTCTAAAAAGAGAGAAATACTAGTAAAAGAAATAAAAAGTGATTTAGACAAAGGAAATTTTGAAGAAGCTAAGCTTAAAACTGATGCATTAAAAGAATTTGATGTTAATCCAAATGAAAATCCAGCAGTTTACTATGAAGCAAAAATAAAGCCTATAAAAGAAGAAAGAAAAGAATTAAAAGAAGTTATAGAATTGTGTAATAGTGAGATAGAAAAAATTACAGCAGAAAGAGATGCTGAAATAGAAAAGGTTGTAGCGGAAAGAGATAGCAAATTATTAGCTTTAAATGATAAACAAACACCATTTAGAAGATTAGCTTTTGGAATTTTAAATAGAATAAATGGAGCAAAAAGATTTAAAGATAATGTTATAGATAAAGTTAATGATAATATAGCAATTATAAGAGATGAAGTTCTACCAAAAGTTGAAAAGAAAGTAGCTGAAAAATCAGAACAATTTGCTAATAAAATTATCGAAAAGAAAAATGAAATGCTAGAAGAAATGAAAGAAACAGGAGAAACTGTAAAAGAATTTTCAGAAAAAGTAAAAGGTTCTATTACAAAAACAGGAAAACAAATAGGTGAAAACTTTAATAAAGCAAAAGACGGAGCTAGTAAAAAAATAAATGAAGGAATAGAATATGCTAAAGAAGGTGTATCTTATATTAAAGATTCTGTAGAATCTAATGTAAAAAAAGCAGGTGAAAGTGTTAAAGATACAGCTAATAATATAAGAACATCAGTTAAGGAAAATGTTATAGATAAAGGAAAACAAAGCTTTAATGATATTGTAATGAGAGGTAGAAATGCTAAAATAAATGTATTACAAAAACTAAATGATTCAATTCAAAATTCTATAGATAAAAGTATAGAAAAAAATAATCAAATGAAAGCAAAAGGATTAGTTACAAATGAAGGAAGATAAAATTTATATGTAAAAACTATTGCAATATGTTTTACAAAGTGTTAAAATAAATGTATTGAATTTGTGAGAGAAAACAGATTAAAAAAAAACTCTTTTTTAGTCTGTTTTTTTTCTTTTTTGAAAAATATAGTAAAATGAAATTATAATAATGGAGGTAGTAAAATGAACACAAAATATGTTTTCGTAACAGGAGGAGTAGTATCAGGATTAGGAAAAGGAATAACGGCAGCATCTTTAGGTAGATTATTAAAAAATAGAGGATACAAAGTTGCAAATCAAAAATTTGATCCATACATAAATGTAGACCCAGGAACAATGAGTCCATATGAACATGGAGAGGTTTTTGTAACAGATGATGGAGCGGAAACAGATTTGGATTTAGGACATTATGAAAGATTTACAGATGAAAGTTTAACAAGAAATTCAAGTGTAACATCAGGAAGAATATATCAAAATGTAATAAATAAAGAACGTAAAGGAGATTATTTAGGAAAAACAGTACAAGTTATACCACATGTTACAAATGAAATAAAAGATAATATATATAGTTTTGAAAACACAGATGTAGATATAGTAATAACAGAATTAGGTGGTACAGTAGGAGATATAGAGGGATTAGCTTTAATAGAAGCTATAAGACAAGTTGGATTAGAAAAAGCTCCAGAAGATGTTATATATATTCATGTTACATTACTTCCATATATATCAGGGTCATGTGAATTAAAATCAAAACCTACACAACACTCTGTAAAAGAATTACAATCTTTTGGTATAAAACCAGATGTTTTAGTTTGTAGAAGTGAAACTAACATACCAGATGATATGAGATATAAAATAGCTTTATTCTGTAATGTAAGACCAGAAAACGTAATTCCAAATTATACAGCAGATAATTTATATGAAGTACCTTTATTATTAGAAAAAGAAGGATTAGCAAATGTTGTTTGTGAACATTTAAAATTAGAGAAAAAGAAACCAGATAACTCAAAATGGGAAGAAATGATAAAAAGAGCAAAGTCATCAAAAGGAGAAGTTAAAGTAGCAATAGTAGGAAAATATATGCAGTTACAAGATTCATATCTTTCAGTTACAGAAAGCTTAAAACACGGTGGAGTAGCAAATGAAGTAAAAGTTAATATTAGTTTTATAGATTCAGAAAATTTAAATGATGAAAATGTAAAATCTGTATTAGGAAAGTTTAATGGAATTGTAGTTCCAGGAGGATTTGGCAGTAGAGGTGTAGACGGAATGATTACAGCTATAAAATATGCTAGAGAAAGTAATACACCATTTTTGGGAATTTGTTTAGGAATGCAAACAGCAGTTATTGAATTTGCAAGAGATGTTTTAAAACTATCAGATGCAAACTCAACAGAATTTGATAAGAAAACAAAAAATCCAGTTATTCATCTTATGGAAGAACAAAAAGGTGTTGTGAAGAAAGGTGGAACTATGAGACTTGGAGCATATCCATGTGTTATAAAAGAGAATACAAAAGCTTTTGAAATTTATGGACAAAAAGAAATTTCAGAAAGACATAGACATAGATTTGAATTTAATAATGACTATAAAGCAGAATTAGAAAAAGCAGGTCTTATATGTTCAGGAACTTCACCTGATGTAGAGTTAGTGGAAATAGTAGAATATAAGAAACACCCATTCTTTATTGCAGGTCAATTCCACCCAGAATTTAAATCAAGACCAGACAGACCATCTCCATTGTTTAGAGATTTCATAAAAGCAGCACAAAGAAAAATATAAATATATATTACATATTTATCTAATAAGAAATTTTGAGAAGCTTCCTATTAGATGCAAAAGTTTCAAAATAAAAAAAATTTTGAAACTTTTTTTAGATTTAAATTGTGTTATAGATATAGGAGGGGAAAGATGTACATATTACCTGAACAAAAAAATAAATATATTGAAGATATGATAAATACATACTCAGATTTAGTTTATAGGTTAGCAATAACTAGATGTAAAAATAAAGAAAATGCAGAAGATATTTTTCAGGAGGTTTTTCTGATTTTTAATAAAAAACTGCCAACTTTTGAATCAGAAGAACATGCGAAGGCATGGTTTATAAGAGTAACTATAAATTGCAGTAAAAATATTATAAACTCATCTTGGAATAGAAAAACCACAGAATTAGATGAAAATATAGAATTTGCAACAAAAGAGAATCATGATGTATTTTATGAGGTCTTGAAATTACCAAAGAATTATAAGACAGTAGTATATTTGCATTATTATGAGGGATATAAGATTTTTGAAATAAGTAAGCTATTAAATAAAAAAGAATCAACAATAAAAACCTGGATGTTAAGGGCAAGAAAAATTTTAGAGAAAAATTTAAAAGGAGGTTTTGATGATGAATAGTAAGAATTATAAAGATGCGATGGATAATGTAAAAGCAAGTGAAAAGTTAAAAAAAGAAACTTTATCTAAAATCACTACTAAGAAAAAGTATGGATTTACTATATTCAAGATAGTATCTATAATGTGTATATTTTTATTTGTATTTGCAATTGCTAAAAATAATAATAGAAAACCTGATATTGTTATGAATGAGGAAGATAAATATGTTAAATTAGCAACAGAAGATAATATAAAACTACCAACTGTAGATTCTTATGAAAAATTAGTAGAATTATTAGATAAAAATAGAGAGGAAGTAATTTATTATACTGAAAGAGAAACTAAAGTAGAATCTGTTATGGATACAGCAACAAATTCAAGCAATGAGGAGAAAAATTATTCAGAAACTAATACTCAAGTGAAAGGTGTAGATGAAGCTGATATAGTTAAAACAGACGGAAAAAACATATATTATGTTGTTAAAGAATATAATGGATATGGGATTGCTATAATTAATGTAAACACAAATGAAAAGGTAAACAAAATCGAATATGACAATAATGAAATTTATCCTTCAGAAATTTTCTTATATAAAGATAAATTAATAGTTATAGGAAATAAATATCAGAATAATAAAACTGTAATAGAAGAAACTGAAACAACAAGTAAAAGATATTTAGAATTAGCAGATGTAGCATATATAGGCAATTCGATGACTACAATTGTTGTATATGATGTTTCAGATGTTTTAAATATAAAAGAAATAAGAAAAGTAGAAATAGAAGGAAATTATATATCATCACGAATGATTGAAGAAAATATATATGTAATTTCATCAAAAGATTTATATCAATATTATTATGGAAGTTTAAGAGAAGATGAGTTGCAATCTAGATATTTAGATACAGCAATATCAGATGATTTAATATGCAAAGACTATAAAGATATATATTATTTTCCAGAAAGTGAAGAAAGTAATTATTTGAATATTGCCAGTTTTAATGTAAATAATTTAGAAGATGCAAATGTAAAAACATTTTTAGGTGCTGGAAGTGATGTTTATTGTAGTGAGAACAATTTATATATAACGAAAACAAATTGGAATTATAAAATGATTGAAGATTCTACAGCAGAAACTAGCATATATAAAATATCTTTAAATGGAACAAAATTAGTATTAGAAGCGGAAACTAAAATACCAGGAATGATAATAAATCAGTTTTCATTAGACGAATATAACGGAAACCTAAGAATTGCAGTTACAAAATATAATAACAATTCTTCAGAAGATACATCAAATAATCTTTATATTTTAGATTCTAAATTAAGTGTTATAGGTTCAATAGAAAATATGGCAGAGGGAGAAGAAATATATTCAGTAAGATTTATGGGAAATAAAGGTTATATAGTAACATTTAAACAAGTAGATCCATTGTTTGTAATAGATTTGTCAAATCCTATAAACCCAAGTGTAGTAGGTGAGTTAAAAATACCTGGATACAGTAGCTATTTACATCCATATGATGAAAATCATATTATAGGAATTGGATATAATACTACAGAAACATCATATGGTTCAACAGTGAATGATGGTATAAAATTATCAATGTTTGATGTATCTAATCCAACAAACCCTGTAGAAATGTTTAATACTGTAATTGGTGATAAACACACAAACACGAGTGCAACATATGACCATAAAGCTGTGATGTTTTCTAAAGAAAAAAATATAATTGCTATACCAATAGTACAATATAATAGAAAATATGAATCTAAAGCTGTTATCTATAATATAGATTTTGAAAACGGATTTAATCAATTAGGAGAAATAGAAGAAGAATCAGATAATATAACATATAGACGTATAGAAAGAATAATATATGTTGGAAGCAATTATTATACATTTTCTAATAAATGGGTTAATGTATCTGATATGAAAACTTTTGAAACTATTAAAAATATTGAATTATAAGAAAGAATATGAAAAATATGTGAAAATTACAGATTAACTATTGACAATTTAATTAAATGGGTATAAATTATTAGCAGTCTTAAATAAAGATTGCTAATATTTTTTTAGGAGGTAATGAATTATGATAAAACCATTAGCAGACAGAGTTTTAATAAAAATGATAGAAGCAGAAGAAACAACAAAAAGCGGAATTATACTAGCAACAGCTAGTCAAGAAAAACCACAAATAGCAGAAGTTATAGAAGTAGGACCAGGAGGAGAAGTAGACGGAGAAAAAGTAACAATGTATGTAAAAAAAGGTGATAAAGTAATAACAAGCAAATATTCTGGTACAGAAGTTAAGTACGAAGGAGAAGAATATATCATTGTAAAACAAAGTGATATATTAGCAATAGTAGAATAATTTTTAGGAGGAATAAATATGTCTAAAGAAATTAAATATGGTGAAGATGCTAGAAAATCTTTATTAGAAGGAATCAATAAATTAGCAGATACTGTAAAAGTTACATTAGGACCAAAAGGTAGAAATGTAGTATTAGATAAAAACTTTGGAGCACCACTTATTACTAATGATGGTGTTACAATAGCAAAAGAAATAGAACTAGATGATAAATTTGAAAACATGGGTGCACAATTAGTTAAAGAAGTATCTACAAAAACAAATGATGTTGCAGGTGATGGTACAACAACAGCAACTGTACTTGCACAAATCATGATTAAAGAAGGAATAAAAAACATAGCAGCTGGTGGAGATGTTATGGGAATTAAAAAAGGTATGGATAAAGCAACAGCTGTTGTAGTAGATGAATTAAAGAAAATAAGTTCACCAATAAATGGAAAAGAAGATATAGCAAGAGTTGCAAGCATTTCTGCAAATAATGAAGAAATAGGAACTTTAATTGCAGAAGCAATGGAGAAAGTTTCTAAAGATGGAGTTATTACAATAGAAGAATCTAAAACTTCATCAACAGATGTAGAAGTTGTAGAAGGAATGCAATTTGATAAAGGTTATGTATCTCCTTATATGGTTACAGATACAGAGAAAATGGAAACAGTAATGGATAATCCATATATATTAATAACAGATAAAAAAATAAGTAATATTCAAGAAATATTACCATTATTAGAAAGTTTAATGCAAGAATCAGGAAAACTAGTTATAATAGCAGATGACATTGAAGGAGAAGCTTTATCAACATTAATTTTAAATAAATTAAGAGGAGTATTAAATGTTGTTGCAGTTAAAGCTCCAGGTTTTGGTGATAGAAGAAAAGAAATGCTTGAAGATATAGCTGTTTTAACAGGTGGAGAAGTAATAACATCTGATTTAGGATTAGAACTTAAAGAAACAACAATAGAACAATTAGGTAGAGCAAGACAAGTTAAAATTGGAAAAGAATCTACAATAATAGTAGATGGTGCAGGAAATAAAGATGAAATAGCTTCTAGAGTAAAACAAATAAGAGCACAATTAGAGGAAACAACTAGCGAATATGATAAAGAAAAATTACAAGAAAGACTTGCAAAGATTTCTGGTGGTGTTGCTGTTATTCAAGTAGGAGCTGCTACTGAAGTTGAAATGAAAGAAAAGAAATTAAGAATAGAAGATGCTTTATCAGCAACTAAAGCAGCTGTTGAAGAAGGTATTGTTGCAGGTGGAGGAACAGCTTACATTAATACAATATCTAAAGTAGAAGAATTATTAAATAAAGTAGCTGAAAACGAAAAAGTTGGTGTTAAAATCATATTAAAAGCTTTGGAAGAACCTGTAAGACAAATTGCAACAAATGCAGGATTAGAAGGAGCTGTTATATTAGAGAAAGTAAAGAATAGTGCTTCTGGAATAGGATTTGATGCAGCGAAAGAGGAATATGTAGATATGAAGAAAGCTGGAATTGTTGATCCTACAAAAGTAACTCGTTCTGCTATTCAAAATGCTGAAAGTATAGCTTCAATGATATTAACAACAGAAAGCATAGTTACAGATAAAAAAGAAAAATCTTGTTCATGCGGTGGCGAACATGGTGGAATGCCAGCAGGAATGGATGGAATGTATTAATAAATATTAAAGTATTTGTTTAATAGGAAATTCATATTAGATAAAAAACCCCATGGGAATTTCCCATGGGATTTTTAGGCTATATAATATGAAAGTAATGCAACTTTCATATTATATAAAATTATATTTTGGTTCTAGCAACAACCATTGTTGTTACCACCGCAACAACAGCATATTATGATAAGGAATAATATTATCCATATGCAATCATTACCAAATCCAAATCCGCATCCGCAATTTCTGTTTTCTGGCATTTCTCATTTCCCCCCTTTAAAAAAGATTAAGTATTTTTGAATTTCATTAGTATGTTATATACTATTCTAAATTCGAAAAAGTGTTACAATATAAATTTAAAAAACTTTTAATAAAGTTATACACAAAAAATATTTTTAATGATATAATACGAAAAAATAGAGAAAAATTTGGAGGATACAAATGGGAAAAATAGTTCTATTAGATGATTTAACAATAAATAAAATAGCTGCTGGAGAGGTTATAGAAAGACCTGCTTCTGCTATAAAAGAATTAGTTGAAAACTCAATTGATGCAGGTGCTACTAATATTTCAGTAGAAGTAAAAAATGGAGGAATTTCATATATAAGAATAACAGATAATGGATGTGGTATTTCAGAAGATGATATGGAAATTTCTTTTGAAAGACATGCGACAAGTAAAATTAGAAAAGCAGAGGATTTAGATACTGTAAAATCTATGGGATTTAGAGGTGAGGCTTTAGCTAGTATCGCAGCTATTGCAAATGTTGAAATGACATCTAGAACAGCTGATTCAGAAGTAGGACATAAAATTGTTGTAGAGGGTGGTAAAGTATTGGAATTTACTGAGGTTGGAGCTCCAATAGGAACTACAATAATTGTTAGAAATTTATTTTTCAACACACCAGTAAGATACAAATTTTTAAAGAAAGATTATACAGAATCAGGATACATAGAAGATGTTATAACAAGATTAGCTTTAGTTAATAAAGATGTTGCAATAAAATATATAAATACAGGAAAAACAATTATTCAAACAGCAGGAAATGGAGATTCAAAATCTACTATATATAGTATTTATGGAAAAGATATTGCAAATGGAATTATAGATATAAATTATGAATATGAAGGAATTAAAGTAACAGGTGTAATAGGAAAACCAGAAATTGCTAGATCAAATAGAAGTAATCAAATATTTTTTGTTAATAAAAGAAATGTTAGAGATAAAAGCTTAACTGCAGCTGCAGAACAAGCATATAAAGGTATGTTACCAATAGGAAAATTCGGTTTTATTATTTTAAATTTGGACATGGATGCAACAAAAGTTGATGTTAATGTTCATCCTGCAAAATTGGAAGTAAGATTTGAAGAAGAAAGTAAAGTCTTTAAAGCTGTTTATAATGCAATAAAAGATGGCTTGTTAAAGAAAGAATTAGTTGCAAATGTTGAAAGACCAATAATATTTCAAAGAGAAAATTTTGAAAATAGTATAAAGCCAGAAATAAAAGAAGAAAAAGAAGAATCAAAAGGATTTGCTGGATTATTTAAAAAGATGCACAAAGACCAAAATGAAAGTGATGAAGACAAAAACAATACTTTAAAAGAAATTTATGAATTTAGAAATGAATTAAAAAAGATAGGTGTGTCACCAGTTTCTACGGTTCCTGTGTCTACTGTTCCAGTAACAGTGCCTACTGAATCTAAAGTAGAAAAAGAAGAAACAAAAATTGATGATATTGAAGTTGATGAAAACTTTATAAAACAAACAAATGAAAAAACAAAAAGTATTATAGAATCATATTACAATAAGGTTTATAATCTTCAAAAGCCAGTAGAAAAGCCTTCTACAGAAAATCAAGAAAGTGTTACAGAAACAGTAAATACTGAAATAAAAGAAAACAATGAGAATCAAGTTATAAATGAAAAAATTGAAGAAAAAACAAATGATGTAATAGAAAATAGCAATGAAATTATTGAAAATAGAATAGAAAATATAAATAATGAAGTTGTAGAAGAAAAGGTAGAAACTGAAAATATAAATAATGAAATAGAATTTGCTGATAACAGTGAAGAGATGGTAGATAATGTTACAGAAAAATTAATGCAAGAAATAAAAGATAGCGATGAAGAAAGGACACAAGTAATAGATACACAAACTGTTAGAAAAGCTTTAGAAGAAATGAAAAAACCAGAAAATAGTGACAAAAACTTTGATGAAATGTATACAAAAATATTTGGAAAATCACCTGTTCAAGAAACTGTAGAAGAGAAAAAAGATGATGCACCAAAATTTGAATTTTCAGCTGATGATGAAAATATAACTGTATTTGAAAATAGCGAAGATTACGCTACAAAACCATTAGAATATAGATTTATAGGTATAGCATTTTCTACATATATAATAATTGAAATTAAAGATGAAATGTATATAATAGATCAACATGCTGCACATGAAAGAATAATGTATGAAAAGGTTAAGAAGAATTATTTTAGTGATGAAGATAAAGATTCACAAATGCTTTTAATACCAGATGTTATAACTTTATCACATAAAGAGGCAGATATAATTAAGCAAAATATTGGTATGTTTGAGAAAGCTGGATTTACAGTAGAAGAGTTTGGAGAGAATACAGTAAAATTAACTGGAGTACCAAATATATGTATAGATTTAAATACAAAACAATTATTTTTAGATTTATTAGATGAAATAGATACAGTTGCTGTAACTGCAAGACAAGAAATAGAAGAAAAGTTTTTATCAACAATAGCATGTAAATCAGCTGTTAAAGCAAAAATGAAATTAACTGAAGAAGAAGTACATAAATTAATGGAAGTATTATTAAAATTACCTAATCCATTTACTTGTCCTCATGGAAGACCAACAGCTATAAAAATGACAAAAGCTGATTTAGAAAAGAAATTTAGTAGAAGAAAATAATTTGGAAACGAAGGGAATGAAAAAGAAAAATGGCAAATAAACTTCAAGTTATAGTTATAGCTGGGCCAACTGCTTCAGGTAAAACTGCACTTTCAATAGAATTAGCAAAGAAAATAAATGGAGAAATCATTTCATGTGATTCTATGCAAATTTATAAATATATGGATATAGGAACTGCAAAAGTAACTGAAAATGAAAAGTCTGGAATTTGCCATTATCTTATAGATATCATTGAACCTAATCAAAGGTATAGTGTTTCAAATTATAAAAATGATGCTGAAAAAGCAATAGAAGAAATTTTAAATAAAGGAAAAACTCCAATAATAGTTGGCGGAACAGGATTATATATTGATTCGCTAATATATGGAATAGAATATCCAGAAATTATTTTAGATGAAGAATATAGAGAATACTTAAATAAGATAGCTGAAACAGAAGAAGGATTAGAAAAATTATATAATGAAGCTAAAAAAATAGATGAAGAAGCTATGAAAAAAATTAGTCAAAATGACAAAAAACGCATTTTAAGAATTTTAGAAATATATAAAGCAACTGGAAAAAACAAAACAGAACAAGAGATTGAATCACGAAAAAATGAAGTAAAATACGATTATAAAGTATTTGCTCTAAATATGGATAGAGAATTATTATATAGTAGAATAAATAAAAGAGTCGATATAATGTTTGAAAAAGGACTTATAGATGAAGTAGAAAAAATCTACAAAAAGTATAGTAGTTTTCCAACAGCTATGCAAGGATTGGGGTATAAAGAGGTTGTTGAATATTTAGATAACAAAGTATCAAAAGAAGAAATGGTTGAAAAAATTAAACAAGAAACCAGAAGATATGCTAAAAGACAACTTACATGGTTTAGAAAAAATAAAGAAACAGTATGGCTAGATGCAACAAATGATATACAAAATAATATAAAAATTATTTTGGAGGTATGTAGTGGAGAATCAAAATAAAAATAAAGTAAAAGATATAACAATTAAAATATTACTAGGAATTGTATTTTGCTTTTTTATATTATATGTATTGTATAATGCTTTAAAATTTATAAAGACTCCAACAGATGTTTTTGTTGTAAAAGAACGGAAAAATATCTAGTGAGGAAAGTTTAGAAGGCTATGTCATTAGAGATGAAATTGTACTAGAGGGTGAAAACTATAAAAATGGTATGATACAAATAAAAAATGAAGGAGAACGTGTAGCAAAAGACGAAAATGTATTTAGATACTATTCTAATAGTGAAGAGAATATAAAACAAAAAATTTCTAGTCTAGATGATGAAATAACAGAGGCTTTATCTAATGAAACAAATATATTTTCTAGCGATATTGAAATAATTGAAAAACAAATAGATACAATATTAGATAACTTATATAAAACAAACGATATACAGAAAATAAATGAATATGATAAAAATATAAGTTCATACATAAATAAAAAATCAAAGATTGCAGGAGAGTTTAGTGCTTCTGGTTCTGAAATAAGTAGACTTATGGAGGAAAGAAATTCATATGAAGAACAATTAAAAAATAATGCAGAGATATTAAAAGCACCTGTAAGTGGGATTGTTTCATATAAAGTAGATGGATATGAAAATGTATTAGGATGTACAGATTTTTCTTATTTAAATTCTGATATATTAAAAAGTTTAGATGTAAAAACTGGTGCTATGATTGAGAATAATTCTGAAAAAGGAAAAGTAGTAAATAATTTTGTTGCATATATTGCAATAATAGGACAATCTGAAAGAGCTTTAGCGGCAAAAGTAAACGATACAGTAACATTAAGATTATCAAATTTAGATGAAATAAAAGGAAAAGTAGTATATGTTTCAGAAGAAAGTAAAGATAAAAATATAGTAGTATTTGAGATAAACAATTCGATAGAATATTTAGTAAATTATAGAAAAATATCTTTAGATATTGTTTGGTGGTCAGATAAAGGTAAAAAAGTAAGTAACTCTAGTATTATAGAAGATAATGATTTATCTTATGTAATCCGAAATAAGGCGGGATATTTAGAAAAAGTCTTAGTTAAAGTATTAAGACAAAATGATACATATTCAATTATAGATAATTATACAAAAGATGAATTAGAAAAAATGGGATATACTGCAGAACAAATAAAACAGATGAATACACTAAAATTGTATGATGAAATCATATATCATCCTACAAAAGAAATGTTACAATAAAATTACAGAAATGTTTTTTTTGTATAACAACAGAAAAAAGTATTGACAATATTTAAAAAAAGTTAGATACTATAGTAAATTATTAATTACGAATGAAAATTTTAGGAGGTTTATATAATGTCAGGAGTTGTAATGAACAAAATTTTAGATTTTTTTGGAGTTGAAGGGGAAACAGAAGAAGAAGAGAACGATTTAGATTATGGATATGAAAACGAAGTAGATGAAGAGGAAGATACAGAAGATAGAGGAATATTCAAAAGAAAAAAAGTAGTAAGCATGCCACAAGTACAACAAGTTAAAATGAAAATAGCAAAACCAACTACTTTTGAACAATCAGAAGATATTTGTAATTTATTAAAAGAAAGAAATTCTATAGTTGTTAACTTAGAATATGTTAACAAAGATGTAGCTAGAAGAATAGTTGATTTTATAAGTGGAGCTGTTCATGCATTAGATGGACATATTGAAAAAGTTTCAAATTCAATATTTGTAGTAGCACCATGCAACTATAATATAGTTAACGACATGATGTCAAAAGAAGAATTAAAAAATAAATTATCTGTATCATGGTTAAAATAATTTTATAGGAGGATAAGTAATGCTTACACCATTAGACATAGAAAATAAAAAATTCCAAAAACAAATCAAAGGATATAATGTAGAAGAAGTAGATGATTTTCTAGATGATTTAACAGTAGATTACGAAAAAATATATAAAGAAAATGCTACATTAAATGAAGAAAATGCAAAATTAAAAAAAGACTTAGAACATTATAGAACAGTTGAGCATACACTTCAAAATACTTTGGTAATGGCTCAAACAACAGCAGAAGATATAAAGAAAATAGCCAAACAACAAGCAGACCAAATAATTAAAGATGCTCAAGCTGAAGTTAAAACCTCACTAGAAGAATTAAATAGAAAAGAATTAGATAAAAAGAAAGAATTAGAAGATCTAAAGAAACAAATAGATATCTATAAAGCTAAAATGGAAGCTTTGTTAATATCACAACTAGAATTGTTAAAAGATATAAATGAAGAATAGAGAAAATTTAATTCTCTTTCTTTTTTTTTACCTTTATAGAGGAGTATTGCATATTTCATAAAAGTGTGATTAAATATAACAATAAATAAAAAGAATTGTTACAAAAAATGTAAAGAAATATTACAATGTTAAGTATATGTTACAATTTGGTTAATAGTATTGACTTATTTTGAAAATAGAATAAAATGGTATATATAGAAGAGGTTTACTATGAGAGTAATAAGTGGAAACTCTAGAGGAAGTAAATTATTTTCTTTAGAAGGAGAAAATACAAGACCAACCTTAGATAGAGTTAAAGAATCTTTATTTAATATAATTCAAAATAATATTGTAGATAGTAATGTTTTGGATTTGTTTGCTGGAAGTGGAGCTTTAGGAATTGAATGTTTGAGTAGAGGAGCAAGTAAAGTTATATTTTCAGATAATAGCAGTGATGCAATAAACATAATAAATAAGAATTTAGAAAAAACAAAACTTAAATCTAAATCAATTGTAATAAATAAAGATTATTTAAAAGTATTAGAAGAATTAAGCAATGAAAAATTTGATTTGATTTTTTTAGATCCACCTTATAAAACAGATTATGCTATAGAGTCTCTTAAAATAATAACAAGTAAAAAGATGTTAGAAGAAAATGGAATTATAGTTCTTGAAACAGATAGACAAGAAGAAATTTTGAAAAATATAGAAAATATAAATATTAATATTGCGGATATAAGAAAATATGGAAGAGTTAGTCTTATATTTTTGAACGGAAGGGGTAAGTAATGGAGATTTTTACACTTTTAGAAACTTTAGAGGAAATTTTAGAAAAAAGTAAAACATTACCTTTAGTAAACAAAAGTATTGTTGAAAAAGAAGAAATATTAGAAATAATTAAAGAAATTAGACTTAAGTTACCAGATGAATTAAAACAAGCTAAATGGATTAAAGAAGAAAGAAATAGAATAATTCAAGAAGCACAAAAAGAAGCAGATGACATTGTTAAAGAAGCAGAAAACAGAATAATTTCTATGATTGATGAACATGAAATTACTAAAAAAGCTTATGAACAAAAAACACAAATTATAGAAAATGCAAATGAGATGTCAAGAGAAATGTCAAGAAGCACTAAAGAATATGCTGACGGTATTTTAAGTGAAATCGAAAAAACAATTACTGGTTTAGAAGAAAATATGGATAACATAAATCTTACATTGAAAAACGCAATTGAATTGATTCAAAATAATAGAAATGAATTAAAATAATTAATATTTAAAATACTAGAGGCGTAAAGTTTTATGTTTTACGCCTCAAATTTGTATACAGGGAGGAAATACTTTGGGAAGAAAAAAGAAGAGCTCAAAAAAGAAACAAAAGAAAAACGTATTTAATATAGATGTAGCTGTAGTTTTTATGATAGTTTTAAGCATATTATTATTCGTTCTAATATATTCAAATGCAGGAGTACTAGGCGAAGTATTAAGTCCTATGCTAGGTGGAATGATAGGCTTTATCAAATATATAATTCCAGTTGGAACTTTTGCTATAGCAATTTGCATGGTTAAAGATGATAAAGATTATCTATTTTCAAAATTAATGCAATATCTTGTATTTTTAGCATGTGTTGCGGGTATGATGACTATATATCAAATTTCAAAAGGAAATATAAATACTAGTTTAGAATTTGAGAAAGTTATACAAGTTGCTTATGATTTAGGAATAAAAAATATTGGTGGAGGAACTATAGGTGCTGTAATATCTGTGCCACTAATAAAACTACTTGGAATGTTTGGTGCAACTATATTATTGTTAGGAATAGCTGTAATGCTTTTAATATTTACTTTTGGTATAAGACCTTCAGAAATTATTATAGCTATACTAGAAAGAATGAATGAAAGAAAAGACGAAATTGCTGAAGGAAGAGCTGAAGCAATGGATGAAATAAAAGAAAGAAGATTAAAATTAAAACAAGATAAACAAGCAAGAATAAACAATAAAAATAGTCAAGCAAGAAAAAATGTGATGAGAGAAGAAATTACAGGAGGATTAGATACTCCTTCTCATGAAATAGGCGAAGAAGAAATACAAATAAATATTCCAAATCATGAGGTCATGGATGATGGAAAAAATAATAAAGCTAAAAAGGAATCAAAATTTAAACTATTTAAACATGATGATGATTTAATTCCAGAGAAAAAAGTAGAAAAACCAAATCCAAATGAAATTGAAGCAAATTTATTTAAAAAAGTGGAAGAGGTAAAAGAAGAAAAAACTAAATATGAATTACAATTAGACACAAATATAACTGAAGTAGACGATGAAAATTATGAATTTCCTCCAATTGAGCTTATGAAGCAAGGAGAAGTTAAAAATTTAAAAGGCGGAAAAAAAGCATTAACAGATACAGCTGCAAGATTACAAAAAACTTTATACAGTTTTGGTGTATCTGCAAAAGTTGAGAACGTTTCTGTAGGACCTGCAATAACAAGATATGAATTAAAACCAGCAGAAGGTGTAAGAGTTAGTAAAATAGCTAAATTATCAGATGATATAGCTCTAAACTTAGCAGCAGAAAGTATAAGAATAGAAGCTCCTATTCCAGGAAAACAAGCTGTTGGAATAGAAATACCAAATTCAGAAAAAGAAGTAGTACATTTAAGAGATATTATAGAATCAGATAAATTTCAAGATGCAGAAAGTAAGTTAGCATTTGCTCTTGGAAAAGACGTAGGTGGAGAAGCAATAGTAACAGATATTGCAAAAATGCCTCACGTATTAATAGCTGGTTCTACTGGTTCTGGAAAGAGTGTATGTATTAATACATTAATTACTAGTATATTATATAAGGCTAAACCAAGTGAAGTCAAACTTGTTATGGTTGACCCAAAAGTTGTTGAATTATCAGTATATAATGGAATACCACATTTATTAATACCAGTTGTTACAGATCCTAAAAAGGCTGCAGGTGCATTAGCTTGGGCAGTACAAGAAATGGTTAATAGATATGGAAAATTTGCTGAAAAAGGTGTAAGAGATATAAAAGGTTATAATGAACTTATGAAAGAAGATGGAGAAGAAGGAAAATTACCACAGATAGTAATTATAATCGATGAGCTTGCAGATTTAATGATGGTTGCACCAAATGATGTTGAAGATGCAATTTGTAGATTAGCACAGATGGCAAGAGCAGCAGGAATGCATTTAGTTATAGCAACACAAAGACCATCAGTAGATGTAATAACAGGTATAATTAAAGCAAATGTACCTTCAAGAATAGCTTTTGCTGTGTCATCACAAATAGATTCTAGAACAATACTAGATATGGCTGGTGCAGAAAAGCTATTAGGAAAAGGAGATATGTTATTTTACCCAGTTGGAGTATCAAAACCTGTAAGAATTCAAGGTGCTTTTGTTTCAGATAAAGAAGTTGAAAAAATAGTTGACTTTTTAAAAGCATCTACAGACGGAAAAACAATATATAATGAAGATATATTAGAAAAAATAGAAAAAGCAAATACATCAGACAGAGAACTTGAAAACTCAGAAGATGATGAAGCAGATCCATTTTTGGAGGAAGCAATTGAAACAGTAATAGATATAGGACAAGCTTCTACATCATTTATTCAAAGAAGATTTAAAGTTGGATATGCAAGAGCAGGAAGAATAATTGATCAAATGGAAGAAAGAGGTATTATTTCTGGATATGAAGGAAGTAAACCAAGACAAGTATTAATGTCTAAAGAAAGATGGGCTGAGTTAAAAATGGCAAAACCAGCTCAAGTTACTCAAGAAGCTAATACAGAAGAATAATAATTAAGAAAGGAGTTTTGGATTTTGAATAAAGGTAAAAGATTTTTTTCTAAATTAAAAAATTATAATAAATTACTTGAAGAAGTACTAGAAAAAAAATATTTTTCTGGAAATGCCAAAAATATTTTATTAAGCATGGCTTACAAAATTGAAAACTCATATGATGATTATAAAACTGTAAAAAGAAATGTTAAAACAAAAGATGAATTTCTTGTTGAAACAATATATAATGTTCAAAATTATTGTGAACATATAAAATTAGTAGAGCCTAATAGTGAAAAAGCAGAATTATTAAAAAAATATAATGTTTTAGCACTTACGAATGAAAAGGAAAAAAGCATTTTATCATTTCCAACAGAAATGGCTCTTTTATATGCCATATCAGACATTTCACCTAAATATTTTTATATAGATGAAGATTATACATTAAGAAAACAATTTCAATATATGTTAGTTGATGGGTACAATCAAAACAATATTGAAATATTAAAAAATTTTAATGGTTGGTCATGGTTTAATGAATATGATGAAACTTTAAATTTTGTGAATAATTTAATTTATCAAAATTTATTGATGTTATTAGGAGAAAAATTTTTAAATAATTGGAAAGAAAATTATACTCAAAATGTAGATAATATATATGAATTAAAAAATAAACTATCAATATTATATGGAAAAATTAATATGCAACGATTTTATATTTCAATGTGTAGAGTATTGATATTAAATTCAAGAAATAGAAATAAAATTATAAGAAAATTTGATAGAGTAAAATATGAACTTGAAAGAATAAGCAATAAAAAAACTTTTTTAGATAGTGTTTCAGAAGAAAAAATAGAAGTTACAAAAAGAATAAAAAATATAGAAATTATAATGAAAAAAGAAATATTATTAAAAAAAGAATTAAAGAAAAGAAATGATAAATTAGATAGCGATAAAAGAATACATAGTGTTAAACAACTAGTTCAAATATTAGAAAGAGAAAAGAATGAATATCAGAAAATAATTAATCATTTAACTGAAATAGTAAAACCAAAAAATTATTTAATATATAAAGAACAATTAGACCAACAATACGATATAATAAGAGAATTAGAAGAAGCTGATTTAGAAGAGGAAATTGTAAAACTTCAAAAAGCATTTTTATCTTGTATGACACAAAAATTGCAAAATGTTCATACAAGAGATGATATTATAGATATGATATATGAAATAAGATATTATAGAAAAATATATATGTATCATGAAAAAATGGTTAAAGATTATAAAAATATAGAAAATAGAATAGAAAAACTTTTAAAAGAAATAATTACAATTTCTTGCAAGTTTGGAATAATAAATATCTTTTGTATGGATATAAATTATAATTATGAATTAGTATCTTTATTTTTAGATACTGATATAATAGAATTAGAAGAAATAAAATTATTATTAAAATTAAATTATTCTAAAAATAAATTGAAAGTAATTGTATATGATAAAGATATTGTTGAAAAAGAAGTAGAACTAAAATTTGATTTATCCGAAAAAGATTTAAAAGTAAAACTTAATAGGCCAGTAAGAATTTTTTTATAAATTAAGTAGGAGATAAAAATGAGAAAAAAAGTAATTATTTTATTTATTATTTGTATAATTATAGCTATAATATCTATTATATTTATAAGTAATAAAAATCAGAAACAAGAAAATCAAAATAATGAAAATGTGTATTATATAGAATTGCAAGATGGCACTAAGCAAAATGTTAGTCCAAAAATATCAGAAAAAAAGACTTTTGAAAATTTAGATATAGTAAATGCTAGTATTGTTTATTCAGATAATATATGCAAAATGAAGTTAAATGTAGAAAACAATTCAGATATTAAATCAGATGATATGATAATTAAAATAAATATTTTTGATATCAATAATGATATCATGATTACTTTAACTGGCTTTGTCGCTGAAATAAGTCCAGGAAAATCAATAGAAGTAAATTTAGATTCAAGTTTTGATTATTCAAATGCATATGATTATGAAATTTTAAGAAAATAATGCTAGAAATGGAAAAGTGTAAAAAGCATATTACAAATATTTTACAATATGTTTACAAAGAGGTAATATAGATTGTAAAATCATATAGAATGTGATAAAAATATAATAGGATATTAATGAAAAGGAGATTTTAATATGAAAAAGTCTATGAAAATATTTTATATCTTTATTATATTTTTATTTTTGTTTTCTGTTACCGCAAATGCTTTTACAGTAACACTTAGCGGTTCAGAAAATAGCGTTAAAAGTGGCGAATATGTAATATTAAATATAAAAACAGATGAAAAAATAGTTGCTTCAAATTTTTACATAGATTATGATAGCGATAAATTTGAATTTGTTCAAGGAATAAATGTGTCAGCCGCTATAAATAATGGAAAATTAGCATGTATATATGCAGATATAACTGGAAATGGAACTGATAATTTTCAAGTGAGGTTTAAAGCAAAAGAATTAAGTAAAGTTTCAAAGGCTGATTTTTCAATATCAGATTATAAATTTAGAGCAGTAGATAAAGATAGTTCTTATGAAGGGGAAGATGTAAAATTCACATCTAAAAATATAAGTATAGAAGTTAATCCTTCAAATACAGTAACTCCAACAATTACACCAACTCCTACTGTAGTGCCAACGCCAACAAATTCTCCAGCACCTACAACAGTACCATCACCATCTGTTACACCAACACCAACATCAACAGTAACGCCAACAGCTGTTCCTACACAAACTCCAAGACCAACAACAACAATAAATGGAAACAGTAATGACAATACTAAATCAGATAAAAAAATACCTAATACAGGAAGCAAAGCTATAATATTAATAGTTTTTGGAGTTATATGTTTAGTATCAGCAGTAATATTTAAAGTAAAAGAAAATAATATAAAGAAATTGTTTATGTTTTTAGCTTTATTTATATCAGTAACTTTAGTAACAAGTAATGTTAAAGCTGTATCAAATACAGAATTAAAAATAGACATTAATAATTCAGTAATAAATAACCAAAAAAGTTTACTAATATCTTTAGATAATGCAGATACTACTAGAAAGATAACAAAAACACAATTAGTTGAAAAAGCAAAAGAAAAAAATATAAATATAAAATCTATTTCAAATAGGAATAATCAAAATATAGAAAGTAATGATTTAGTTGCAACTGGTTATATAGCTAATATAGATAATGAGAACTATAAAGTAGTTTTATATGGAGATTCAAATGGAGATGGATATATTTGCGATGCAGATGATCTTACAGAAATATTAAATGATTATATTGGAAAAAAGAAATTAACAAATGAATATAAATTAGCAGCAAATTTAGCAAACAATGATGATGTTTTAGATAGTGATGATTTAATGCAAATGATAAATAGGTTTTTAGGAAAACTAAATGGTAGTTTAGTAGTAAATTATCCAGGAAGTAGCAATCCAACACCAACAGCAACTGTTAGCCCAAGCCAAATACCAACTGCTACTCCAACAGTAACACCAACACCAAGTTCAATACCAACACCTACTCCAGCAGTAACACCAACACCAAGTTCAATACCAACACCTACTCCAACATCAACAGTAACACCAAGTCCAACGTCAACTCCTACAACTGAGCCTACTGCAACGCCAACAACAGAACCAACAGCGACACCAACAATTGAGCCTACACCAACTCCAACACCTACAACTACACCAGAACCATCAAACATAATAAATAAAACTATAAAAATCGCAAATGTAGATAGAAATGATAATCCTGCTCAAGGAATAAAAATACAAGTTAAAGATAGTAGTGGAAAAATAGTAAAAAATAATGATTTAGATTATTTTATCTCAGACTCAGAAGGAAATATAAACATTAATATAGCAATTGATAAAACAAAATTTGAATTACCACAATATTTAATTGATAAAAATCAAACATTTGAAGAGTCAATAGCAACATACTACACTTTTAGTCAAGTATGCGAAGATGGGGAAAAAGATGAAAATGGATATTTAAGTAATGGATATTATTTTAATGATGGAGAAAAAATACTAACAATAGCATGTACTGAATCATATGGAGAATACTATATTACTAGCTCTGCTATTAATTCAACTAAGAACTTAGTAAAATTAAAAAATGAAAATGGCGAAGACAAGAATATTATAATAACAAAAGAAGATGTTTCATTAAAAATACTTTATAAAAAATTATCAGATTTTAGCGGATTTAAATATGAAAATATCATGAATTATGATGAAACAGAAAACAAATGGAGTTATAGTATAAAAGTTCAAGTAAGAGATTCAAAATTTAAATTAGAATATTTTTATGGGGAGGATTTAACTAATAAATATGAACTTGAATTTACAGAAAATGAATTAGAAAAAGTTATAAATATTCCAGATAATATTGATAATTTAAATATAAAAGTTATAAATAAAGATGACAATACATGTGTTGAAACATATACAACAAGTTATGGTATGTATATGTGGGGAAAAGGATATAATGATCATTGGGAATATGCTATAAAAGTAGAAAGTAAATATAAAATAAGATACACAATAAATTCAGAAACACAAGTAATATTAGCAGAAAAAGAAAAGAAGTTTACAGATTTTAAATATACCGATAAAGTTACTTTTGAATTATTAGATGAAAATGGAAATGTTTTAAATAAAATTACAGAACAAGATATATTTAAAGCATTAAAGATTACAGTTCCATCATCAAACACAAAAACTTTGCAATTCAAAATAAAAAATGTAAACACAGATAATGAGCCTCTAGCAGGAATTTCATATACTGTAATAAATGATAACAATGAAGGATATAATTGTACTATTTCAGATGAAGAAGGAATTTCTAATGTAGAACCTGACTTTGAAATTGGAAAAACATCACACTTATATATAACTCAAAAAAATAGTATACAAGGTTATAAATCAGATACTGATATTATAGATATAGAAGTTACAGTAACATCAGATGGAGTAAGTGTTAGTATACCTCGAATAAAAGAAGGCAGATTAAACGAATTAAGCAATGGTAAAATAATTCAAGTAGATGGTTCAAATGTTTACATTGAGGTAGTACATCAAAAAGAGAGTACAGAAGTTTAAAAAATTATTAACATAGGAAATATTGAAAAATATTTCCTATATTATATTAAATAAAACGGAGGATAATATATGAATATAACTTTTTTAGGAGCAGCTAAATCTGTTACAGGCTCAAATTTTCTAGTAGAAGGAGCTGGAAAGAGATTCCTTGTAGATTGTGGAATGTATCAAGGAAAAGAAGTTTTAGAAAGAGAAAATGAAGAACCATTTATGTTCGATGTGTCTACAATTGACTTTATGTTATTAACACATGCACACATAGACCATTCTGGAAGAATTCCAAAATTATATAATGAAGGATATAGAAACCCTATATATGCTACAAAGGCTACTTGTGAACTTTGTACTATAATGTTACCAGATAGTGGTCATATTCAAGAAATGGAAATAGAATGGAGAAACAAAAAAAGAAAAAGAGAAGGAAAGAAAGAATTACCTCCATTATATACAGCAGAAGAAGCAACTAAATCATTAGAAATATTTAAACCAGTATCATATGATGATATTATTGAAATAGATGACAATATTAGTGTAAGATTTAATGATGCAGGACACATGTTAGGTTCAAGTATAATAGAAGTATGGGTTACAGAAAATGGAAAAACAACTAAAGCAGTATTTACAGGAGATATAGGAAATAACGATATACCATTATTAGATTCACCAACAATGATAGAGAGTGCAGATTATGTTGTAATGGAATCAACATATGGAAATAGACTACATTTAAGAAATGATAAAAAGGCAGAAATATTCTTAGATGTTGTATCAGAAACAATAGACAATGGAGGAACAGTTGTAATTCCTTCATTCGCAGTAGGTAGAACTCAAGAAATTTTATATGAATTAAATAAATTAAAAGACCTTCATAAAGATGATGAAGCTTTTGTAAAAAAATATAAAACTTTAATGTCAGTACCTGTATATGTAGATAGTCCTTTGGCTATTTCAGCAACAGAAATATTTAAAAATAATACAGAACTTTTTGAAGATGAAGTTCAAGAAGCTATAAAAAGTGGAGATAACCCATTAGAATTTCCAGGATTGAAATTTACAAAAACTGCAGATGAATCAAAAGCTTTAAATGAAAGTGAGCAAGCATCTATAATAATTTCAGCAAGTGGAATGTGTGAAGTTGGAAGAATAAAACATCATTTAAAACATAACTTATGGAATCCAAAAAGTACAATTCTTTTCGTAGGATATCAAGCCCCAGGAACTTTAGGAAGAAGTATAGTAGATGGAGCAAAAAAAGTAAAAATATTTGGTGAAGAAATAAGTGTAGAAGCAAGAATTGAATATATAGAAGGATATTCTGGACATGCTGATCAAGAGTGGTTATTAAATTTTGTATATTCATTTATAAATAAGCCAAAACATATATTCTTAGTTCATGGTGAAGAAGAAGGACAAGAAGTTTTAAAAGAAAAAATAGAAGAAACAGCAGAAATTCCAGTTACAATACCATCATTTGGCGAGAAATATTGTCTAGAAAATGTTCCTCAAATGGTTGAGAAGATAGAAGTAAGAAGAGAAATAAAAGAATGGAAGAAGAAACAATTAAAAGCTGAATTAGTAGACAGAATGGAAAAATTAAAAGAAGAAATAAAAGACATGGAAACAATTGTAAAAGAAGAGATATTAACAGAAGACGTATCTGATATAGAAATGGCAAGTTTAATGGAAAGAGTAAAAGAATTAGAAAAACAAATAGTCAAAATTATAGAATAGAGGAGTAACAAGAAATGAATAATAAATTTTTTAATGATGCTGTAATAGGAAATAGAAAAATGACAGTAAGTTTTAGCAAAACAGGAGAGCTTTTAAGAATGTTTTATCCAACATCAGATTATAAACAGTTTTTTGAATTGTTTCATGCAGGGATAAAAGTAAATGATTCTGCTTTAATATATCTTCATAATGATATTAATAATGTATATAATCAATATTATGTAGAAGATACAAATATATTAAAAACAGAAATTGTAAACACATATTTTAATATAAAAGTAACTCAAACAGATTTCATTCCTATAAAAGAGAATTTATTAGTAAAAAATTATAAATTCGAAAATAAAAGCAATATAGAGTTAAATGTAGATTTATTATTTTATTCTAAATTACTTACAAATTATAATAACGACACATGTGGTTTTGTAAAAAATGATACTTTAATACAATATAATCATGATTATTCTATGTGTATTTTTTCAAAACAAAAGTTACTTAACAAACAAATAAATGGAAGTAGCAACAGAATAATGGAAGGAACAATAGGTGGAAAAGACTATATAGGACTTTCATCAGATTCTAGTATAAGTTATTCAATTGGAAAAATAATGCCAGGTGAAGAAAAAGATATAAATGTATATATTTATATAAATGATAATAAAGACAAATGTCTATTAAACGAATTAGACAATGAAATTGAAAGAATAAGAAAAATAGACATGAAAAAAGAATATGAAAATACTAAAAAATATTGGAGAAAATATGTAAAAGAACATTCTAAAATAACACTAAATCAATCAAGCATTAACAATAAATTAGAAAATATTTATATTAGGTCTATATTGTTATTTCCATTATTAATAAATGAAGAGACAGGTGGTATATCTGCTGGAATAGAAGTAGATGAAGCAAAAACGAAATGCGGAAGATATTCATATTGTTGGACAAGAGATGCAGTTTTTGTAACAAAAGCTTTAGACATATTAGGAATGGAAAAAGAAACAGAAAAGTTCTATAAAAATTTCTGCAAAATGACACAAAGCAAAAACGGTATGTGGGAGCAACGTTTCTATACAGATGGAAGATTAGCACCATGCTGGGGATATCAAATAGATGAAACTGCAAGTGTTGTATATGGAGTATATACACATTATGAAAAAGTAAAAGATAAAAAATTCTTAAAAGAAACTTTAAAAATGTGTGAAAATGCATGTGTATTCTTAGAGAAATATGTAAATGATATATTATCTGGTGAGAAAAAAATGCAAGTATCATATGATTTATGGGAAGAATATGAAGGAATAACATTTTACTCATTATCATCAATATTTTCAGCATTTGATGCAATGTTAAAGATATATTCAGAAGTAAAAGAACTATTAGAAAATAATAGATTAAAAATAGAAGCTATTACAAAACAAGAAAAAGAATTAGATAGATTACAAAGAGAAATAAAAGAATATGTTTTGAAAAATCTTTATGATGAAGAAAAGAAATGTTTTGTAAGAAATTCAAAAGATAAAAAATTGGATATAAGTATGCTTGGAGCAATAGTACCATTTAAAATGTTATCACCAAAAGAAAAGAAAGTTTTAAATACTGTAGAAAGAATAAATATGACATTAAGAACATATACAGGAGGATACATAAGATACGAAGATGATAAATACATGGGAGGATATAATCCATGGCCACTAGCAAATTTATGGATGGCATGTTATAATCTAGAAGTTGGAGAAAAGAAGAAAGCTATAGAAAATTTTGAATTTGTAGTAAATAGTATGTCTGAGCATGGATTTTTAGGAGAACAAGTAAACAATGAAGTGAAAAAACCAGCATGGGTTATAGGTTTAACTTGGTCACATGCTATGTATATTATAGTATTAGAAAAATTGAGTAAATTAGGATTAATCTAAAAACTAGAGGTGATTAAAATAGCAAAAAATAAAACAATTTTTGTATGCAATGAATGTGGATATGAATCAGCAAAATGGCTTGGAAAATGTCCAGCGTGTAATGAGTGGAATACTCTTGTAGAAGAAAAAGTAGTAGGAAATTTAAAAACAAATGAAACAAAAAAAGAAAAAGCAATACCTACAAAATTAAATAGTGTAGAAAAACAGGAAATTACAAGAATTACAACTACTTTTTCAGAATTAGATAGAGTACTAGGTGGAGGATTTGTAAAAGGTTCTCTAACATTACTTGGAGGAGAACCAGGTATTCGGAAAATCAACATTAATATTACAAATCTGCGATAAAATAAAGGCACCAGGTCCAGTTTTATATGTTTCGGGAGAAGAATCAGCAGAACAAATAAAAATTAGAGCAGATAGACTTGGAATTAACAATGACAATATAATGTTTTTAGGTGAAACAGATATAGATGTTGTAGAAAATTCAATAGAGACTGTAAAACCAGGTTTTGTAATCATAGATTCTGTTCAAACAATGTATTCAGATGAAGTAACATCTGCACCAGGTAGTGTGAGTCAAGTAAGAGAAATAACAGCAAGAGTTATGAAAATGTGTAAACAAAAAAGTATAACAACAGTAATAATCGGACATGTAACAAAAGATGGAAACATAGCAGGACCAAGAGTATTAGAGCATATGGTAGATACAGTTTTATACTTAGAAGGTGAAAGATATTTTTCGTATAGAATTTTAAGAGGTGTAAAAAATAGATTTGGTTCAACAAATGAAATAGGAATGTTTGAAATGCAAAATGAAGGATTAGTAGAAATAAAAAATCCTTCTTCTATACTAATTTCAGAAAGAGATGGAAATCCATCTGGTTCAGTAATTGTAGCAAGTATGGAAGGAACAAGACCAATACTAATTGAACTTCAAGCATTAACAACTCCAAGTGTTTTTGGAATGCCAAGAAGAAATACAAACGGAATAGATTATAATAGATTAACTTTACTTATAGCAGTTTTAGAAAAGAGAGCTGGACTAATGCTTGGAAATCAAGATGTATACATGAATATAGTTGGAGGAATAAAAATAAACGAACCAGCTATAGACTTAGGAATGGTACTCTCTGCTGCATCAAGTTATAAAAATATAAGCATAAAAGAAGATGTTGTAGTAATTGGTGAAGTAGGTTTAACAGGCGAAGTAAGAGCGGTTAACATGATAGAAAAAAGAATAAAGGAAGCTGAAAAATTAGGATTTAAAACATGTATAATTCCAGAAAATAATAAAAAAGTATTGAAAGAAAAATTTAAATTAGATATAATAGGCGCAAAGAATATTATTGATGCAATGAAGTTCTTAGGCTTAAAATAAATTTAAAGGAGTAATGAATAAAATGAAGAAAAATATTTTAACAATAATTATATTAGTAATAGTATTAGCACTATTAGGATATGTTGGATTTGGATATTATAAAACTTTAACAAGTGAAAAGAAAAATCCAATAGTAACTATGGAAATAGAAAATTATGGAACTATAAAAATGGAACTTTATCCAGATGTAGCACCTAATACTGTAAAGAATTTTATAAATTTAATTCAAAAAGGATATTATGATGGTAAAGTATTTTCTGGATTAGATTCAACATGTGTGTATATAGGTAAAAATTCAGAAGGAAATGTAGAAAATGCAAAAATGAGTTTAGTAAATGATTCAATAGAAGCTGGTTCAGATGCTGATGTTGAATATTCAATAGAAGGAGAATTTGTTGCAAACGGATATGATAACAATAATTTAAAACATGAAAAAGGTACAATATCTATGAGTAGAATAGATTATACACAATTTTCATCATCTTTAACAAAAGAAAGTTATAATTCAGCAAATGCACAATTCTGTATTTTATTAAATGATGAAAGAGGACTAAATGGAATGTATGCAGCTTTTGGTAAAGTTATAGAAGGAATGGATGTAGTAGAAAAAATATCACAATTAGAAACAAAAGTTGATGAAGAATCTACAGATGAAACAACTACTAAAAGCACAAATACATTAAAAACATTTGCAAGTTATCCTGTTATAAAAAGTATGACAGTTGATACTTTTGGAGTAGATTATGGAAAACCAGAAGTTTCAAAAGCATTTGATTATTATAATTATATGTATCAATATTATAGCAATCAACAAAAATAGAAACAAATGAGAAAGGAGAGTACTTGTAATGATGAATAATAAAGGAATTACACTTATATCACTAACAATAACAATACTTCTTTTAATAATCTTAGCAGGTACTATTACCTATAGTGGAATAAACGTATATAAAAATATGTTAGTAGAAAACTTTATTTCTGAAACAAAACTAGTACAAGAAAAAGTAAATTTAATATGCGATAAATATAAAGTATCTGGTAAAGCAACTTTAAACGAATATTTAGAAAGCACAGGAATTAAAACAGATGCAACTAATATCGAAAAAGCAGGCACTTTAAATAATAAAGTGTCTGAATTAATTGCAAATGGTGGCGGAAAAGAAAGTTATTTATATTTTGATAAAGACGCTTTAGAAGGAATATTAGGAATAAAGAAACTAGATCAAGAAGTATTAATAAACTTTAATACCAGAGAAGTTATTAGTTTAAAAGGAATAAAAGTAGATAATCAAATATATTACAGACAATATGATTTACCATATGGTGATAAAATAATAGAGTACGCAGATACTGAAAATAATAAGTTAAGTATAGAAATAAAAAAGAAAATATATGGATTAACAGCCAAATTAATTGTTACTCCAAATATAAAAGAAAATGTTGAAATATATTATGGAGAAAAATTAGGTGTAAATGACAATAATGCACCTATAGTATCATATTGGGAAGAGGCTACAAATAAATCAAATAATGAATATGAAATAAATATTAGTAAAACAGGCAATTACGTAGTAAAAGTAAAAGATCAATATGGAAACGAGAAAACAAAAGAAGTAAATGTAACATTAGTTAATAGTCCAGAACTTACAAATGAATTTATACCAATAAAATATAGCGAAAAAGATAAAAAGTGGTATATAGCTTCAGAAGACGATGGTGATTGGTATGATTATGAAGTTCAAACTTCAAATGAAAGTTATACATCAAAATGGGCAAATGCGATGCTAAATGATGGTAGATACAAGAAAAAAGCCGATGGAACAATTGAAGACTCAAAAGAAGGAAAAATATTAAGTTCATTAAAAAATGTTTCAATAGAAGAAAGTGAATTAGGAAGTATATTTGTTTGGATTCCAAGATATATGTATAAAATGGAAGCAGAAAATA
Organism: uncultured Clostridia bacterium; assembly: GCA_934167495.1. Taxonomy (GTDB): domain Bacteria; phylum Bacillota; class Clostridia; order TANB77; family CAG-508; genus CAKPKP01. The sequence goes on from CAKPKP010000006.1 coordinate 65,496, forward strand.
ATACAGATGTGTCTGGATGCAATACAAGTACTGCTGGAATTATAAATATAAAATTCTTAAAAGGTACAACTAGTATTCCAACAGATAATACAAAAATAGATTTAAATGAAAGCATAGCTAATGGAAGTTGGCATGTTCATCCAGTATTTGAAAATGGAATAGTAAATAGCTTTGAAAACGGTGAATGGGATGAAGAAATAACAGGATTCTGGATAGCAAAATATGAAACTAGCAGAAATGATGCAACAAATGCTTCTATAGGTGAGAGCCAAATTTTAAAAATACAATCAAATGTAAAGCCTATAAGCCAAACAAATTTTGTTTCTATGTACACTGAGGCTAAGAATTTTGATGAGAAATTAAATAGTCATTTAATGAAAAATAGTGAATATGGTGCAGTTGCATATTTGGCATATAGTGAGTATGGCAGAAATAAAAAAGAAGCAGAAAGTAACAACACATCAAATACTGAAAAATTAACAGGATTTAATTATAAAGAAGATTATGCAAACACTACAACAGGAAACATTTATGGAATTTATGATTTTGATAATAATTTACCAGAAATTGTAGCTATAAGTCATAAAAACAGTGAAAAATTAAAAGAAGAAACTTATAAAGAAATGTTAAACGAGAGTGAAAATGCTAAGAAAAGTACAAAATATTTAACTTTATATGCAGACTCTAATAATGTATATGGTGATGCATTAAACGAAACCTCAGATAAAACAACAAATAAATATTGGAATCGGTGAAAATAAAACAATTTCACATACAAATTCTACACAATCATTCTTAATAAGAGGAGAGAATAATGGTATGTTTTATTGCAGAACAGTTCAAGAAGCAGAAGAAAACACAACTTTTAGAATTGTATTAATAAATAATTAATTAAATCAGCAAAGGGACGGAGTTTTAGTTCATGTGAGCTAAAATACTGTTCCTTTGTTAATTTTATATAATTGAAATTTAAAATAATATTAATGGACTCTTAATAAATGTAAATGTATTTATAGTTTATTACGAAAGAAGTTTGAATAATGAAAGGAGGAACAAGTGGAGGAACTAATTTTGAGCGCTCAAAATGGAGATAAAAAAGCTTTTACAAAACTAATAATATTAATTAATGATGATTTGCATAAAATCGCTAGAACAAGAATATCAAATGAGGCAGATATAGCTGATGCAGTTCAAGAAACAATGATAGAAATATATAAATCAATAAAAAAATTAAATGATTTAAACAAATTTAAAAAATGGGTTATAAAAATACTGATAAATAAGTGTAACAGAATATATAGAAGAAAATACAAAAATGATGTATCGATAGATGATTATAATTTGGACTATTTTAAGACAAATAACATCAAAGATGTAGAAAGTGAATTAAATTTTTATGATATAATAAAAAATTTAAATTACGATGAAAGAATAGTAGTTGTTTTGTATTATATGGAAGAATATACAGTTAAAGAGATAAAAGAAATTTTGAAGATGAACGAAAACACTATAAATACTCATTTGTACAGAGCTAGACAAAAAATAAAGTTAAATATAAAGGGAGGTAAAACGATTGAATGATTTTGATAATGAAATTAAAAAGATATTAAAAAAAGAAATTGAAAAACCTTTACAATATGAAGAAGCAATAAAGAATGCATTTTCAAAGAAAGAAAATAAAATCGGACATACATTATTATACAAAGTAGCTGTACTGGCTGGATGTTTTGTGATGGGATGTACAGGAGTTATGGCTGTAAGTTATATCTATGAAAAAATATGGAAGGAGCCTGTTGTTGTAAGCAAAGTAGAAGAAGAACAAAAAATAAAAGAAGAAATAAGTGATAATGAAAAAATAGGATTTATAACTGAAGAAAAAGCTGTTGAAATAGCTAATGAAGTATTAGTAAAGCTTGGATATGAAAATCAAAAATTTACAAAAGTAAGTTTGAATAGAGGTTATGATTCAGAATATTCTAAACATTATTTGCTAAAAAGTGAAAATATTTTAATTAACTTAAATCCTGAAAATGGAGAATTAGAATATTTTGGAGATAGTTCAATAATAAATAAAAATATAAAATGTGATAATATTTCAGAAGATGAAATAAAAAAGATTGCATCAGATATTTATAGTGAACTAGAAATATTTAATGAGAATGATAACTATGAAATTGTAGAAACCAAAAGACAAAACATTGTTTCAGGAAAGAACATTAATGATGTATGGCAAGTAAGTTTTGCAAAAGTTTATAATGGAAATTATGATAAAACCAATATTTCTACAATAGCTTTTGCAGTTGTTAATAATGATATAGTAATTTACACAATTACAGGAAAAAATGAAGATAAATTTGATAATAATCCTATAATTATTTCTAAAGAAGAAGCTATTGGAATTGCAAAAAATAAAGAAAAAGAATTTAGTGAGTTAGAGATTTCTAATATTTCAGCAGAATTATCAATAGAAAAGATGAATATGTTTATATATTGTTTAGAAAATAATTTAACAAATGAAAATGGAGAATTGAAAATAGAAGATATTTCGAGAAATGTGTGGGTTGTAAATATAGAACATAATAAAGATAGCAAACCAAAAGATGCAATGTTAGAAACAGTAAAAAACTTATATAATAAAAAATATTATATAGATGCAACAACTGGAGAAATTATCGGAGGAGAACAATCAGAGTTTTTTAATTGAACAAGGATGAGCAAAGGGACGGAGTTTTAGTTCAGATAAACTAAAATACCGTCATTTTTGTTCAAAATTATTGCCAAAAATGCTTGACAAATGAACAAAAATAGTGTAAAGTATAATAGCATTACAAAAGAAAGGTGGTCATTCAATGGAGAAAAACGTAAAAATAAGTATGTTATTACAGATTTATGGGAAACTATTAACAGAAAAACAATATGAATTACTAGATGACTACTATAATAACGATTTATCTCTTTCAGAAATAGCAGAAAATTTAGGAATCACAAGACAAGCTGTTAGAGATAATAAAAGTAAGGGGGAAAATAAGCTTTTTGAATATGAAGAAAAGCTAAATATTATGAAAAAAACATTAGAGCTAGATGAAAAAATAGCAATAGTATTATCAGAAATAACAAAATTAAAAACACAATCAACAGATAAAGAAGTTGCTAAAGTGCTAAATCATATAAAAGAAGAATTAAACTGTTTAATATAAAAATTGTATCGGAGGTATTAATATGGCTTTTGAAGGTTTATCCTCAAGATTACAAGAAGTAACAAGAAAGCTTAGAGGTAAAGCAAGAATAACAGAAAATGATTTAAAAGAAGTTTTAAGAGAAGTAAAACTTGCTTTATTAGAAGCAGATGTTAACTATAAAATTGTAAAAGATTTTATAAAAGTAATAGAAGAAAAAGCACTAGGTCAAGATGTATTAAAATCATTAACACCTGGACAACAAGTTATAAAAATAGTAAAAGATGAATTAATAGAATTATTGGGTGGAGAAGAATCAAGAATTAATTTTACACCAAATCCACCAACAGTAATAATGCTAGTAGGTTTGCAAGGTTCTGGTAAAACAACAACAGCTGGGAAATTAGCAAACATAATTAGAAAACAAGGAAAAAAGCCATTATTAGTAGCATGTGATGTTTATAGACCAGCTGCTATAAAGCAATTACAAGTAATAGGAGCACAACTTAATATACCAGTATACACTAATGAATCAACAAAAGATGTTTCATTAATAGCAAAACAAGCAATGAATTTTGCAATATCTAAAATGAATGATGTAATCATTCTAGATACAGCTGGTAGATTACATATAGATGAAGAACTTATGCAAGAGCTAAAAACTCTAAAAGCAAACACAAAACCACATGAAATAATGCTTGTAATAGATGCAATGACTGGTCAAGATGCAGTAAATGTAGCTGAAAAATTTAACAATGATTTAGGAATTGATGGAATAGTTGTTACAAAATTAGATGGTGATACACGTGGTGGTGCAGCATTATCTGTAAAGAAAATAACAGGTAAACCAATCAAGTTTGCTGCAACAGGTGAAAAATTAAGTGATATAGAAGTATTTCATCCAGAAAGAATGGCATCAAGAATTTTAGGAATGGGTGATGTGCTTTCAATTATAGAAAAAGCAGAAGAAACATTTGATGAAGAAGAGGCAAAAAAATTAGAAGAAAAATTAAGAAAACAACAATTTGACTTAGATGACTATTTAAAACAACTAAGACAAATTAAAAAAATGGGTTCTTTTTCATCAATATTAAAAATGATACCAGGAATGAATTCTTTAAAAGATGTAAAAGTTGATGATAAGGAATTTGTAAAAATAGAAGCTATAATTTGTTCAATGACAAAAGAAGAAAAACAAAATCCAAAAATATTAAATGCAAGTCGTAGAATAAGAATAGCAAAAGGTAGTGGAACTACAGTTCAACAAATAAATAAATTTATGTCTTCATTTGAAATGACACAAAAAATGATGAAAAAAATGACATCAGAAAAAGGCATGAGAAATGTAATGAAAAGTCTTAATATTAAAGATATGAAAGATTTTAAAATGTAAAATTGTTATTAATTAAAAATTAATATAAATAAAAATTTTGTGGAGGTGAACTTTAAAATGGTAAAAATAAGATTACAAAGAGTAGGAAAGAAAAATGCTCCTTTCTATCATATAGTTGTTGCTGATTCAAAATCACCAAGAGATGGAAAAATAATAGAGCAAATTGGAACATACAATCCAATGACAGAACCATCTGATATTAAAATAGATGCTGAAAAATTAGCAACATGGATTAAAAATGGTGCAAAACCAACAGAAACAGTAAAAAAATTAATGTCAACAGTAAAATAATTTAGTTGCAAGGAGGAAAAAATGAAAGAAGTATTAGAAGTTATAATAAAAAACTTAGTTTCAAATCCAGAAAGTGTAACTATAAACGAAAAAATTGAAGAAAGAAATGTTCGTTACGAAGTAACTGTTGCTGAATCTGATATGGGAAAAGTAATAGGAAAGCAAGGAAAAATTGCTAAATCAATAAGAAGTGTTATGAAATCTATAGCAGGTAAAGAACAAAAAAGAGTAACAATTGAATTTCTAGGGTAAAGAAAAATGCAAAAGTATTTTGAAATTGGTCAAATTGTAACCACAAATGGAATAAAAGGTTTTGTAAAAGTAAATCCTTTTACCGATAATATTAAAAGATATGACGATTTAAAATCAATATATATTGAATATAAATCTGAACTTTTAGAATTTAAAATAGAAGAAGTAAGATATTATAAAAATCAAGTAATATTGAAATTAGAAGGCATAGATTCAATAGAAGAAGCAAACAAATACAGAAATTGCTACTTAAAAATAAAAAGAGAAGATGCTGTTAAATTGCCAGAAAATACATATTTTATTGCAGATTTAATCGGAATACAAGTATTTGATGAATCTAATAATTTTTTAGGTAATATAGTAGATATTTTTTCAACTGGAAGTAATGATGTATATGTTGTAAAAAATGAAATTGGAAAAGAAATTTTGTTACCAGCAATATCAGAAGTTATTAAACAAATTGATATAAAAAATAGCAAAATGGTAGTAAATTTAATAGAAGGATTGAATGATGAAATTTGATGTATTAACACTTTTTCCTGAAATGTTTGAAACAATGAAGCAAAGCATTATAGGAAGGGCAATAGAAAAAGAAATAATAGATATTAATATAATAAATATTAGAGATTTTTCTAAAGATAAGCACAAAAAAGTAGATGATACACCATATGGTGGTGGAGCAGGAATGGTTATGATGCCAGATGTTGTATATGATGCATATAAATCTATAAAACATGAAGATGCAAAAGTAATATTTCTTTCACCACAAGGAAAAAAATTAGACCAAAGTAAAGTAGAAAGCTTAGCAAAAGAATCACATTTAATATTATTATGTGGTCACTATGAAGGTATAGATGAAAGAGTACTTGAAGATATTGTAGATGAAGAAATATCTATAGGTGATTATGTACTAACAGGAGGAGAATTACCAGCGATGGTATTAATAGATAGTGTTAGTAGATATGTAGACGGAGTATTAAAAAATGAGTCAACAGATGAAGAATCTTTTTCAAACGGCTTATTAGAATATCCTCAATATACAAGACCAGAGATATTTAACAATAAAAAAGTACCAGAAGTTTTACTTTCAGGGCATCATGAAAATATTAAAAAGTGGAGAAGAAAGCAGTCTTTAAAAAATACATATTTAAAAAGACCAGAACTTCTAAAGGATGTTGAATTAACTAAAGAAGATGAAAATTATTTAGAAGAATTAAAAATAGATGAAAATAAAAAATCAGTATAAAGAAGGAGGAAAAGAATCTGATGGATATTTTAAAATCAATTGAGCATGAACAATTAAAAAGCAAAATTCCAGAATTACGTATAGGTGATACAGTAAAAGTTCACGTAAAAGTAAAAGAAGGAAACAGAGAAAGAATCCAAGTATTTGAAGGAATCATAATTAAAAAACAAGGTGGAGGAGTAAACGCTACATTTACAGTAAGAAGAATTTCTTACGGAGTTGGTGTAGAAAAAACATTCTTAATTAACTCACCAATGGTAGAAAAGGTAGAAGTAGTAAGAGTTGGTAAAGCTAGAAGAGCTAAATTATACTATTTAAGAGACAGAGTTGGTAAAGCTGCTAAGACTAAAGAAAAGGTTGGAGCAAGAATTGAAACTAACGAAATAATAGTAAAAGAAGAAATTACAGAAGCTCCAGCTCAAGAAGTAGTAGCTGAAGAAGTTGCTACAGTAGCTGAAACACCAGCAGAAGAAACAACACAAGAATAATTATTTATATAATTTAAGGTAGAACTAATATGAAAATATTGGTTCTATTTTTTTATCCACCAAAGGCTGTCAATGGGGACGGAGATTTTTGACACATTTTTTTCATGTCAAAAATCTCCGTCCAGTAGGCTTAAATTAAGTACACTTTAAATTTTATAAAAATACATTTTGTAAAAGACAGCTAAATAGATATAAATTATAGTTTTAAAAGTAGTGAAATTGAATTTTAGGAGGATTTTTGAAATGAAAAATAAAATTACATATCATAAAGTTGGAAATTATTATTTACCAAATTTAACACTTGAAAAAAGTAAATATAGCAATTATTCTTTAAGTAAATATGGAAGAATGAGATTGAATTATTTAAAAAATCATAAAAAAGCTGAATACACTATTTTATTTATGTATAATAAATTAGATGAACATTTATATAATATAGATATAGAATGTCAAAAACAATTTGAACTTTTAATGAAACAATTTGCTGAAAAAGAAAATATAACGGAGGAATTAAAAGCTAATAATCCAATGGAATGGGTGCAAAAAATGAATAATATAAAAAATTCTGTAGAAGAAATAATTTTACAAAGATATATATTTTAATAACTTAAAGTAATGGAATTTGCAATTTTATGTAAAATATTGTATAATTATATTATACAAGTGTAGTTTCCTATTTTTTCATCTTGGAGAAGACTGCACATGGCAAAAAATATTTTTTTATAGGAGGACAATATTATGTTTTATCCAGAAGATTTCAAAACCAGAGTAAAGAAAGCTTATCCCAATTGGGAAGATCTGCATCGGAGGCTGGATAGTGGAGATGTCTTTGTAGGCCGCTATTTGGATGACAATTCTACAACATCTTTATCTCTCGATACAATTTTGAATGCAACTTCTCTCGAGAAGTTACAGGAAAAGGCAAGAACTGCACAGGAGAAAGTAGAACTCTATCGTGAGTGGAGCAACCTTTATCGTGAGCAGAACCCTCGCTAATGGATAAAATAGTGGCACACATTTATATTGTGTGCCATTGTCTATTTATTATCACTATATTTTAAAATATATTCTTTTAATATTGTTTCATCTCTCTTAATAATGAATTTTGTTGAATATATATTATCATATTTTGAACCTTTTAGATTATTAAAACAATTACTGATTTTATGTAATGCTATTTTTGGAGTTAACCACAATAATTCTCCGCCTTCATCAATTTCTTTTTGTGTTAAATTTAATTTTTTAGTGTCATTTATTACCTTACTTATAAAAACATATGACGTTTGAATGAAATTCATTTTTGATTTTATTTCTTCTGTATAACCCATATAATTTAAAATTTTTACATTACATCCCGTTTCTTCTAATACTTCTCTTTTAAATGCATTTTCTTTATTTTCATTTTGTTCAATTCCTCCGCCTGGCAATTTAAATTCATTTTTATTTCTTTTATATAATATTGCAATTTCTCCATTATCATTAAGAACAATTCCCCTAGAGGCAATTCTGATTAAAGGTTTGTCATAATTTATTGATTGTTCGCCAATTTCTTTATCTGTAATTCTAGCTATTAAATCCATTATATTCACTCCTAACTAGTATTAAATTATATAAATAATATCATAAAAATTTCTTATATTCAACACTCTAAATGTGTTATATAGTGAAAATAATAATTATTTATTGACATTTACATAAAAAAATGATATATATTAGATGTATTTTTAGTACACTGAAAAATTAATAGACACGAAACACTGGTTAGTAAGGGATACAATAAGCTATTTTCTATCTTTCTCCAAAATTGAAAATTAAGATTTGTAGGAAACTTGTTAACCCAATGCGGTGAAAAATATTTGACTGTTTTAGAAGAATGGTTTGTAAAATGTCCAGTAGTGGTTAAGACCGATTAGCATGTTTCAAATAAAATTCACTACTTTGCAAAAAAATGCAATATTGGTAGTTTTATTTGTTGTGCCTAATGGGTCTTTTTGTTATGCTTACGAAAATAGCTAAATATGTATTGCCCTATTTTCTTACAAAGCATAGCAAGAAGATACTGAAAAAATTTTATGCAGGTATGCAAAAAATTTTTCAGTAGTCAAAATAATATTTGAATGGAGATGAAAATATTATTTTGATTTGGCGAAGCCAAACATAAATTATCTATCGCAAGATTAGATAATTTATGAGCACTCCGCTAGTAGCCCACGACATCTTTGCAAACGTAGTTTGAAAGTGTCATAGTGAGTTACATACTTTCAAAGAAAGTTATGTAACAGCTCCCTTTGGTCGCCTCTTGCTACCTGCAAGAAAGGATTTATAAATGGACAAAACAAACTATTCGGTAGCTAGAGTAGAAACTTATACTAGAGCAAGTATTTTGAAAGCAGAAAGACATAATGAACGAAAAAACGAATCTTACTCTAATATGAATGTTGACTTAGCACAAACACAAAACAATGTGCATTACAAAAGATGCAAAAGCACTTATAACGAAAGATTAAAAGAACTGATTGATGATGGAGAAATATCACTTAGAGGTCTAAAAGATAATGCTAAAGTATTTGATGAAATTATATTTGATATTAACTCCGACTATTTTGAACAAAATGGTGGTTATGAATTTGCAAAAGGCTTTTATGAAAAAGCTTTCCACTTTGCTGAAAGAGAAATGAGCAGTGATAATATTATATCAGCAGTTATGCATGCAGATGAGTTAAATACTTCCCTATCAGAAGAATATGGAAAGCCTATATACCACTATCATCTGCATGTTATAGCAATACCTGTTGTAAAAAAAGAAATAAAGTGGTCTAAAAGATGTAAAGATAAATCTCTAATCGGTACTACAAAAGAAATAATCAATGAGCCATAGTAAGAAATGGAAATCAGAGCAACTAACTGATAATTTGGGTAATCCTGTATATGATGAAAATGGAAAAGCTAAACTAATAAAATCATATAGCCTATTACAAGACAGATTTTTTCAATATATGTCTGATAGTGGTTATAGAGGATTTGTTCGTGGTATTAAAGGTAGTACCAAAGAACACTTAACAGATTTAGAATTTAAAATTAAGAAAGAAACTGAAAAACTTGAAAAAATAACAAATAGTGTTGATGAAAAACAATCTAGTTTTAATAACTATATGCAATATGATAAACAAATTGAGGACATTTCAGATTTAGGAAAACAAAAGAAATTTTCAAAGAAAATTGAATTAGAGCCACAAGAATATGAGGATTTAGTCAACTATGCTAAAAAAGGAATTGTAGCAGATAAAGAAATTTATGAACGTGATACTAGAATTGAAAATTTAAGAAACACCTTAAATAGATGGATAGAAAAATATGATGGTTTAGTAGAAAAAACAAAAGACTACTTCCATGCTATAAAACTAGCACCACAAAGAGTTACAGATTTCTTTAAAAGTTTATTTGATAAAGAAAAACAAGATAAATTAGAAACTGAAAGAAAAGCTCGTGAAGAAGCAAGAGAAAAAGAAAGAGTAGAAAGGCAAAGACTAAAGAACTCTCCTGAATACAAGAAAAGGAGGGCTAGTTATGAACGATAATAATGAAAAAATATACAGAGTTGAACTAACTAATGAAGAATATAATTTTTTGGAAAATCTGAGAAATGAACTATATAATAAACTCTCAAAAATGAATAAGGAAGAACTTATAAAATATTTAAAAAGTTTATGCCCAGAGAAAAATTTGAACTTTGAAAAACAAATAAACGATAAGACTTATAAAGTAAATACCTACTTTAATGAGAACTCCGAATATACCATATTACAAATTCTTTTTGGAATTTTGAGAAAATAAAAATTTTATTAGATTTTTAGCTTGGAATATGGTATATTATAATCACTACTACAAAAGTAGAAACTATAATTTTATATCGTGTTTCAAGCTGTCAGAGAAAGGAGAAAATAATGAAACAGCTAGAAAGCGATAAAATCACTGCTTTATATTGCCGTTTATCAAGAGATGATGATATGGCTGGAGAAAGCAATAGTATAATAAATCAAAAATCAATTTTAAGTAAATATGCAAAAGATAATAAATTTCAAAATATAAAAATCTTTATAGATGATGGATATTCAGGAACAACTTTTACAAGACCTGCTTTTATGGAAATGATGGAACTTGCTGAAAGTGGAAAAATTGCAACAATAATAGTAAAAGACCATTCAAGACTTGGTAGAAATAGACTTGTTGTTGGACAACTTTTAGAAGAAGATTTTGTAAGACTTAATATAAGATATATTGCTATAATGGACAATATTGATAGTAGTAAAGGCTTAAATGACTTCTTGCCTATTCAAGATTGGTTTAACGAAATGCATGCAAAAAACACAAGTCAAAAAGTTAGAGCAGTTCTAAAAAATAAAGGCGAATCTGGAATTTCACTTGCAAATAACATTCCTTATGGTTATAAAAAAGATGAAAATGATAAAACAAAATGGGTTATAGATAAACAATCAGCAGAAGTTGTAAAAGAAATATTTAATCTGTTTATTCAAGGTCATGGAACTTGTGAAATTGCAAGAATTTTAAAGAAAAGAGAGATTTTAACTCCTGCTGAATATTCAGCAAGTATTGGAATAAAGTTATCCTCAAAGCCTCAAGAATTAAAACATTAATGGAATTGTGTAACAGTTGCAGGTATTTTAGATAGACAAGAATATATTGGAGATACAGTAAATTTCAAATCTACAACTCGTTCGTATAAAGATAAAACCAGAGTTTATCTTCCCAAAGAAGATAGAAAAATATTTAAAAATACACATGAGACAATTATTGATGAACATACTTGGAATATTGCAAAACAACTACGAGGTAATAGAAAAAAATATGCGAAATCAGGTAAAAAGAGTATCTTTTCTGGATTACTATTTTGTTATGATTGTGGTAAAAAACTTTATTTCAAATCACCTGTAAGTGATAAAAAAGCCAAAGAACATTATAGATGTTCAAGTTATAAATCAAGTAGAGCTTCTTGTACTTCTCATTATATTACAGATGAAGCATTACAAAACATTGTTTTAGAAAATATACAAAAAGTAATTTCATATATGAAAAGTTATGAAGATTTATTTATTAAAGAGCAATTAGCAAAATCTACTCAAGATGAATTAAAGCAAATTTCTAAAAACAAAAAAGAACTTGAAAAAGCGAAAAAAAGAATTATTGAAATCGACAACTTATTTAAGCATATTTACGAAGATAATGTATCTGGAAAACTTACAGATGATAGATTTAGAAACTTATCTATTAATTATGATAAGGAACAACAAGAATTAAAAATAAAAATTGTACAATTGTCAAATGATATCGAAAATAAAGAAAAGAAACTGATTTAACACAATTTAGATCTAATGTAAAAAAATATACTGAAATAGCTGAATTAACACCAGAAATTTTAAATGAATTGATAGAAAAAATAATAATTCATCAGACTCAAAAAATAAATGGTAAAAAAGTTCAAGAAATAGATATATATTACAGAGGTGTTGGTATAATTTCTTTTCCAGTTAGTCTTGATGATATAGAAATAACAATTGAAAAAATATTAAATAAAAAAACAGCTTAATATTGAAATAACTTATCTTATGGGGAGAATGATTTTAGTGTACTTAACTAAAGGATTCTCCCCATTGACACTTGACAAAATTTTTCATAAAAAGGTAGAAAACTATTGCAAAAAAAAATCGTATAAGGTAAAATAAGGAAGAAATAAAAAGAACAAAGGAGAGATGAAGAGATGGAAAACGTTGATACTCTAGAGAGAGAGAGAGAGAGAGAGAGAGAGAGAGAGAGCTATACTTTAAGAAATAAAGAAAAAAATAGTAAATTAATACTGATTTTAGTTGCTTTTATAGTTTCTTTATTATTTGTAATTCCTACAACAGTAAAAGCATATGAAGATACTTTTACAACAACAGATGGAATAGTTGTAAAAAAAGTAGTATCAGGCACAAATGGAGATATAGAATTAGCAATTTCAAATATAGAATTAGATTCAGAAGGCTCTTATAAATGGTATATAGGAAAAACTTCTAAAGTTGAAGAAACTACATATAGTTCAAATCTAGGAGATTATACAGAATCTACAAAAACAGCTCTTATATCATTAACAACATCAGAAAAAGAAATTTTATCAATCTTAAGGGCAACAAATACAGCTTTTTTATGGATAAAAGATGAAAATACCGAAAATTATGTAATAAATGGATTAAAACTTGATTTAACATTACCACCATTAAAAGCTTTCACAGTAACTAAAAATACAACTGATCTGTATAGTGATATTGAATATTCATTGAGTAGAGATAAAACTATATATGAGTATTGGAATGATGATACTGAAGCTAAGTCAACATATAATATAACTAATATATATTTTAAATTTATAAAAATAACAGATGAAAATGTTATCTCAACTTATCAAAATGCTAAACTAAATAATATAGATTTAGAAACATTAACATGTTTTGCAACAATAGAACAAGCTCCAAATTCTGGTTGGACAACTGGAGCTAAGAATAAAAAATGGAATAATAAGATACTTAAATCAGATGTGCCAACAGATGCAGGAGTTTACTACTTGTGGCTAAAAGGAAAAGATAGCGATAGTAAAACCGTTGTAGGATATTCTATTATTGATATAGATGCAGATGGTCCAAAAGTAAAATCTATAGGAGTAGTTAGTCCAAATGAAGGAACATATGATGCACCACAAACAGTAAAAATTAATGTATACTTTGATGAAACAATAACAGCAACACAAGTTCCAACATTAAAAATAAAATTTGGAAGTGGTTCAGAAAGAACTATTTCAGAAGGAACAATATATAATATTTATAATTATTATGGTGATCATTATATAGAGTATTTATATAATATTCAAAGTACAGATAAAGGGCAAATAGCAACAGTTAGCTATGAAGGAGGAGATGTTAAGGACACATCTGGAAATTCTGCAACATTATCTTGTCCAGTAATTACAGGAAATGTTATAAAAGCAAATGAATCTGGAAAAGATACAAATCAAACAGATAACAAAGATAAAAACAATAATTTAACAAACCCAACGCCAACTCCAACAGCTACACCAACTGCAACGCCGGCACCTTCAAGTACTCCAAAGCCAAGTACAACACCAACACCTACATCAAATGTTAAAAATAATAACAATAATAATAATTCAAACAAAAACGATGATGATACAATAGCACCATCTAAACTACCAAAAACAGGAGCAGGAATGTTATTAATATCCGCAGTTGTTGCTATATCAATTAGTGGAGTAATTGCTTATATAAAAGTAAATAAATATAGAGATATAGATTAATTTAAAAATAAGAAAAAGAGCCAATTCAAATTTGAAAAAGGCTCTTTTTTTAGGAATATGGCGTTTATTAATTGACCTTATAGTAATTAACCGTAAAGCTTGCAACTCCTTCTTGATAATGAACACCGCTCTTATGAAGTAATGTGTCAATGACATCGGTATTGGAACGAGTTGAAGCTGTAAACAGGATATCACCTATATTCGCATTTTTGATACGCTCAATTTCCTTGTTTTGGTCGTCTACAGACATCCGCTGGTTTAAATGTGTTGTGTTAAGAATCATGCTGATAACCTCCAAATAATTAATATACTTATATTATAACATATTTTACAATATTACTCAAATGACAATGGCTGTCAATGGGGACGGAGATTTTTGACATGAAAAAGTGTGTCAAAAATCTCCGTCCCCATTGACATATTTTTTATAAAAGATATTTAAAAATAAATATTTTTATTGTATAATGCAAATGGAAATGGAGGAATATATGAGAGATTTGTTAAAAGAATATTCAGCAAATGAAAATAATCCTAAATGGCAAAATATGATAAAAAGGGAAAAAGAACTATATTCTCATAACAATGAAATGCGTACAGAATTTGAAAGAGATTATACAAGAATTGTACATTGCAATGCATATAGAAGGTTAAAACATAAAACTCAAGTATTTTTCTCACCAAATAATGATCACATATGTACAAGAATAGAACATGTTACACATGTAGAATCAATTAGTTATACAATAGCCAAATATTTGGGATTAAATGTAGAATTAACAAAAGCAATAGCTACAGCACATGATATAGGGCATAGTCCTTTTGGACATCAAGGGGAAAAGATTTTATCTGAAATATCTATGAGAGATATAGGTAAAACTTTTTGGCATGAAAAGAATGGATTAGAATTTGTAGACAAAATAGAATTATTAGAAGATAATCAAAAAAATAATCAAAATTTAAACTTAACATATGCAGTTAGAGACGGAATAGTATCACATTGTGGTGAAATAGATGAAAATGGTTTAAAACCAAGAGACGAATATATAGATTTAAATAATTATAATAAGCCTAATGAATATGCGCCATATACTTGGGAAGGATGTACAGTTAAAATAGCAGATAAAATATCTTATTTAGGTAGAGACATAGAAGATGCAATATCTTTGGGAATATTAGATGAGCATTTAGAAGAATTATATGAATTATTAAATTATGGTAGAAATGAAGTTATTAATAATACCGTTATAATTAATGATTTAATATATGATTTATGCAATAATTCATCAACAGAAAAAGGTTTGTACTTTTCTGATAAAATGTTTAATAAAATTAAAGAGATAAAAAATTTTAATTACAAAAACATTTATTTATCAGAAAAGCTTAAAATATCTATAAAATATTTTGAGCTAGTGATAAATGAAATATATAATACTTTAAAAAAGGCGTATGATCCAGAAAATATAATGAGTAAAATGCAAGAAATGAAAAAATTCTATCCAGAGCTAATAATTAATTTTGAAGAATGGTTAGAAAATTATTGGAGCCTTCAAAGAAAAACAAATAGTAAAAACGATGTAATAGTTAATATAAAAGATGAAAAAGAATATTATAATGCTATTATTTATTATATTGCAGGAATGACAGATAATTTTGCAATTGAAATGTACAATAAAATTATTAGATTTTAACAAAAGAAAATTAAAATTTAAGTAATATAAGGAGGTAGAATTATATGAATAAAAAATATGATGCTATTGTAATTGGTGCAGGACCTAGTGGAGTATTTTTAGCATACGAAATGATAAAAAAACAAAAATGCAAGAATATACTTTTAATTGAACAAGGAAAATCAGTAGAAAAAAGAAATTGTCCTATTGAAAAGCAAGGAAAATGTGTAAAGTGTAAACCTTTATGTAATATAACATGTGGATTTTCAGGTGCTGGTGCATTTTCAGATGGAAAATTATCATTATATAATAAAGAAGATGATGACATATATGTAGGAGGTAGTCTACAAGAATATATAGGTGTAGATGAAACAAAGAAATTAATTGATTACACAGATAAAATATATTTAGAATTTGGAGCAGACAAAAAATTAGAGGGTACAGAACATAAAGAAGAAGTGAAAAAAATACGAGATAAAGCCAAAAAAGAAGGAATTACTTTAATAGATATACCAATAAGACATTTAGGAACAGAAAAAAGTCATGAATTATATGCAAGAATAGAGAAATATTTAATAGATAATGGTGTAAATATATTATTTGATACAAGTGTTGAAGATTTAGTTATAGAAAATAATATAATAAAAGGTGTAAAAATAAGACCTTCAAAAGAAATAGAAAATGAAAATTATAAAGATTCAGAAACTATTTTTTCAGATAATGTTGTATTAGCGGTAGGAAGAAAAGGTGCTAATTGGCTAGTTAAAATGTGTGATGAGCATAAAATTGCTACTAAATCTGGAATAGTAGATATAGGCGTTAGATACGAATTACCAGATGAGGTAATGAAGAAAATAAATGAATATATGTATGAAGGAAAATTTATAGGAAGAGTAGGGCTTTTTAGAGATAAAGTTAGAACTTTCTGTCAAAACCCAAGTGGATTTGTTTCAACAGAAGTATATGATGATAATATAACTTTAGTAAATGGACATTCATATAAAGAGAGAAAAAGTACAAATACAAATTTAGCAATATTAGTATCACATAAATTTAATCATCCGTTTAATAAACCAATAGAGTATGGTAGAAATGTAGCAAAGAACTTAAATGCATTAGGAGAAGGAAATATTGTAGTTCAAAGATTAGGAGATATTTATAGAGGAAAAAGAACATGGGAAGAAGAATTAAAAAATAATACAGTAGTTCCAACTTTAAAATCTGCAGTAGCAGGGGACATTACATTTGCTTTAGGATACAGAACAATGACTGATATATTAGAATTTATTAGAACACTTGATAAAATAATAGAAGGATTTGCAAATCCAGATAATTTATTATATGGACCAGAAATTAAATTTTATAGTAATCAAATAATAATAGATAACAACTTTGAAACAAATATTAAAGGATTATATTCTATTGGAGACGGTGGAGGAATGACAAGAGGATTAATGATGGCTTCATGTTCTGGAGTACAAATGGCAAGAATTTTAGATAAAAAAATAAAATAAGAACAATAGTGGGCTGATTAAATTTTTCTACATTTTAAATTGTAGAGTTCAGCCCACGTTTAATTGTTCGTGTGCGAAATTTGCATATAGCAAATTTCTGTACAAAGTATTTCTATAATAGGAAATTTTGAGGAATTTCCTATTATAGAACAATAGTGGGCTGATTAAATTCAGCCCACGTTTACTAAGGCAAAAGCTTGAAAATAAAGGTTTTTAGCCTTAGTAAATAAAAAATGTAAAAAAAATTAAAATTTTTTGAAAAAAGTATTGACAAAATGCATATAATAATTTATAATTACAAATGTCGAAAGGAACAGCACACAAATGCGGGTGTAGTTCAATGGTAGAATTCCAGCCTTCCAAGCTGGCTATGCGGGTTCGATTCCCGCTACCCGCTCCATTTGAAATTAACTTACAGACTGAAAAAAGTTTGTAAGTTTTTTTTATAATAAATAATATCAAAAAAGAGGACGAATTATAAAAATAATTTAATCCTCTTTTTGTGTGTCAATGGGGACGGAGATTTTTGACACACTATTGACATTCATTAACAAATTTTATTGTTTTTTCTTTTACTTCTTTATCAAATTCTAAAATCTCATTAATTGAGTTTAGTTCTATTTTTTCATACATATTTAATATTTTTTCTATGCCTAAAGGAATTTGAGTGTATTTAATTTTCTTATTAATAAAAGCATCAACTAAAATTTCATCTGCAGCATTTAAAATAACTTGATAGCAATGTCCTCTTTCAATTGCATTATATGCTAATTGTAAGCATTTAAATTTATTTAAATCAGGTTTTTCAAATTTTAATTCACTTACTTTGAATAAATCAAGTTTTTCTATATTATTATTTAATCTTTTAGGATAATTCAAAGCATAAGCTATTGGAATTTGCATAGATTTTGGTCCTATATTAGCCATAATTGTTCCATCTTTAAATTGCACCATAGAATGTACTAAACTTTTTCTTTGTACAACTACTTCAATTTGGTTTGGCTCAACATCAAATAACCATTTAGCTTCAATCACTTCAAAGCCTTTATTCATCATTGTAGAAGAATCAATAGTAACTTTTTTTCCCATGTTCCAAGTAGGATGGTTTAATGCTTCTTCAACAGTTATATCATCGGTTATATTTCTATCAAAAAATGGACCACCAGAAGCTGTTAATAAAATTTTTTCAATTGGATTTTCTTCTTCACCATTTAAACATTGCATAATAGCACTATGTTCACTATCAACTGTAAGCAATTTTGCACCACTTTTCTTTGCAGTTTGCATTATTAATTTTCCACCGGTTACTAAAACTTCTTTATTAGCTAATGCTACTGTTTTGCCGTTTTTTATCATGTTATATGTAGGCTTTAATCCTGCAATTCCAACCAATGCTGAAATAGATATATCAAAATCTACTAAATTTGATATATCTTCTAGACCTTCTTCTCCGTAATATATATTTAAATTAGGATATTTTTCCTTTAATATATTTGCGTTTTCTTTATCAATTATATAGACATTTTTGGGAGCAAATTCGTCTATTTGTTTTATTAATTTATCAATATTTTTACCAGCTACTAAAGTAACAATATTAAATAATTCTTTATTTTCTCTAACTACATTTAATGTACTAGTTCCAATTGAACCAGTTGAACCGAAAATTGCTATATTTTTCATTTTATTCTCCTTTTAAATAAGTATAATAAAATTTTTTTAAACTGTCAATTATGAGTGATGCTAGGAAGTGGTGATATTTACATGTCAAAAATCTCCGTCCCCGTTGACACACTATTGACTATTTAATGTTTATTTAATATATTTAAATTAAAATAAGTAAGGTGATGGATATGAGAATATTAATAATTGAAGATGAATTTAATTTAGCTGATGTTATTGCAAGTAGATTAAAAAAAGAAAAATATGCAGTTGATATTTTTTGTGATGGAGAAGAAGGTCTAGATAATGCTTTAACAAATATTTATGATTTAATAATATTAGATGTAATGCTACCAAAAATAAACGGATTTGAGATATTACATGAAATTAGAAAAGAGAAAATAAAATCTAAAGTAATAATGCTTACTGCAAAATGTTTATTAGATGATAAATTAAATGGATTTGATAACGGAGCTAATGACTATGTAACAAAACCATTTCATATAGAAGAACTGGTTGCAAGAGTAAATGTACAATTAAGAAATACTGGTGAGCAAAAAGTAAAAGATTATATAGAAGTAGGCGATTTAAGATTGAATCTTAAAACTACTAATCTTTTGTGCACAACAACAAATGAGTCAATAGATATAATATGTAAAGAGTTTTTCTTGTTAGAATATTTTATGCAAAATCCAGAAAATATTATTCCAAAAGAAAAGTTACATGAAAAGGTATGGGGATTTGAAAACGATGCAGAGTCTAATAATTTAGAAGCGTATTTGTCTTTTATAAGGAAAAAAATAAAAATAATAGGTTCTAAAGTACAAATAAAAGCTGTTAGAGGATTAGGATATAAATTGGAGGTAAGTGATGAAAAAGTTAAAGAATAAAGTTTTCTTTGTTATATTTTTCATATTAACAATATTTTTAGTGAGTATATTAGTTATTTTTAATTCTCAAAGTTATGGACAAGAAGTAAGTAATATTAAAGAAAATTTAATGAGAATGGACGATGTAAAAGTAAAAAATCCCGTTCCAAATAATAATATACAATCTAATAATTTTAATGATGAAAAAGAACCAAAAATATTTATGGATTCAACTGTATATACAGTAATATTAGGTCAAGATTTTAATATTGTTGATGTAGTAAATCATACCACAAATAATGTAACTGATGATGAAATAAAGCAAATTGCAGAAAATATAATTAACAAAAATGACTCAAAAAATATGCAAATAGGAAATTTATATTTTGATAGTTATTCTTATTTGTTTACAAGAAATAATGATTCATTAGTTATTATAGATAATTCTAAAGCACAAGATAAATTAATCCAAATATTAAAAACGTCAATATTTATGTTTGCAGGGTTAGAATTAATAATTATATTAATATCTGTGAATCTTACAAAGTGGATTATAAAACCGGTTATAGAATCTTTTAATAAGCAAAAACAATTTATAGAAGATGCATCACATGAATTAAAAACGCCAATTTCTGTAATAATTGCCAGTGCTGAGGCTTTGGAAAATGAGCCTGAAGAGAAAAAATGGCTTGATAATATAAAAAGTGAATCAGAAAGAATGAGCAATCTTGTGTCTGATTTATTAGATATGGCAAAATCAGAAAATGGAATTAAAGAGCAATACACAAATGAAAATTTATCAAAATTGGTTGAATGTTCTGTTTTGACATTTGAAAGTTTAATATACGAAAAAGATATAAAATTAGATTACAACATAGAGGAAAATATAAATTTTACTTGTAACTCAAATCAGATAAAACAGGTTATAGGAATCTTAATAGATAATGCTATAAAACATAGTTGTTTAAAAGGTGAAATAAAAATAAATCTAAAAAAGGAAAAGGGAAATATAGTATTAACTGTTACTAATAAAGGAAAAGAAATTCCAAAAGAAGAACAAGAAAAGATTTTTGAAAGATTTTATCGTGGAGATGAATCAAGAAACAGAAATGAAAATAGATATGGTTTAGGTTTAGCAATAGCTAAAAATATTGTAACAAATCATAACGGAAAAATAGGAGTAATTTCTGAAAATGGGTATACTACATTTAAAATTATATTTAAGTAAAATTATTGAAATTAAAAAATATTATTGATATAATTTGGACATGAATAAATACTAAGGAGGAAAATAATATGTCTATAAAATTTATGTTAAATGAAACATCATATTTTGGAAGAGGTGCAAGAGAAGAATTACCAGGAGAAATAAAGAAAAGAGGTTTTAATAAGGTTTTTTTAGTAAGTGATAAATCTTTAGTTGAAGCTGGAGTAACTGCTAAAATTGAAGAATTATTAAAAAATGCAGGAATACCATATAGTTTATATGATGAAATCAAACCAAATCCAACAATAATGAATGTAACAGAAGGAGTAACAGCTTGTAAAGAATCAGGAGCTGATGTT
Organism: uncultured Clostridia bacterium; assembly: GCA_934167495.1. Lineage (GTDB taxonomy): Bacteria > Bacillota > Clostridia > TANB77 > CAG-508 > CAKPKP01. Next base: position 86,983 of record CAKPKP010000006.1, read on the forward strand.
ATAGTTGCTGTTGGAGGCGGTTCAAGTATAGATACAGCAAAAGGAATATCTATAGTAATGACAAATCCAGATAGAGCAGATATAAAATCATTAAATGGATTATCAAATACAGTAAATAGAGGAATGCCTCTTATTGCATTACCAACAACAGCAGGTACTGCAGCAGAAGTAACTATAAATTATGTAATAACAGATCCAGAAGCTGAAATAAAAATGGTATGTGTAGATCCAAATGATATACCAGTATTATCAATAGTAGATTCTGAATTAATGGCATCAATGCCAAAAGGATTAGCAGCTGCAACAGGAATGGATGCATTAACACATGCAGTAGAAGGATATATAACATTAGCACATAATGAAATGTCAGATATGTTTCATATGAAAGCTATACAAATGATTTTTAAATATTTACCAGCAGCTGTAAATGATAAAGATCCAGAAGCAATTGAAATGATGGGAATGGCTCAATATATAGCAGGAATGGGATTTTCAAATGTTGGACTAGGAATAGTACATTCAATGGCTCATCAATTAGGAGCTGTATATGATACTCCACACGGAATTGCTAATGCTATGCTTTTACCAACAGTTATGAGATTTAATGGGGAAGTGTGTGCTAACAGATTTAGAGAAATATTAGTAAATATAGGAAGACCAGATGCAGCAAATTTAAATGATCAAGATGTTATAAATACTTTTGTATGGATGATATCAGAATTAAGTAAAAAAGTAGGAATAACTACAACAATAAAAGATTATGGAGCAAAAGAAGAAGATTTTGAAATGCTTGCTGATAAGGCAATGATGGATCCTTGTAAACCAGGAAATCCAAGAGAAGTTAGTAAAGAAGAATTTATAGAATTATTTAGAAAAGCAATGTAGTAAATTCTAAAATTTATTATAAAATAGTCAAGATATAAAATTATATGTCTTGGCTATTTTTAATCTAATAGAAAACTTACCCGAATTTCATATTAGCTAAATACTTTGTTACATGAATTTTATGCAAAATAATATAACTAGTAAAATTTAACAATATATATAAACCTATTGAAAGAAATTATTTTTTTTTGGTATAATTAAATTATGAATATGGAGGAGCTATGAATTTTAAAAGTGAAAAAGGATTTATAACAGAATTTTTAACAATTAGTATAATAGTTATGCTAATTGGGTTAACGGTTCTTTTAATATATACATTTATAGATAATAATGAATTATACGAGGATTCTAATACTACTTTTGCGGAAGAATATATAACTCCAAATAGCAATAATAGAGTGGAAAATAATACGGTTATATTAAATGAAACAAATACAATAACTAACGAAACAAACTATAAGTATAGTATAGAAGATATATTAAATAATGTTAAAGAAAGCAATACAGTAACAGAAAATGTGGTTAGTGGTAATCAAGCTATAGAGAGCGATAATTATAATAAGTATTATTATAGTCAACTAAATGAAAATTCTAAAGCAATATATGATGTTTTATATAATAATAAAGAAAATATGAAATCAGGACAATATTCAATGCAAATTCCAGATAGTGTAACAAATATTTTGTATCAAGACAATGGAAAAGAAAAATTATCAGAAGCATTTCAATCAGCAATTGATGCAATAAAAATGGATAATCCAGATTTATTTTATATAGCATTTAATAAAATATTATTAGTAACTGAAACTACAACAAGAGGGAATAGTAAGACATACAAATTAAGCTTAGAAAATGATGAAAATAATACATTTTTATCAGATAATTTCAGCAGTAAAGAAGCGGTGACTTTAGCGATAAATCAATTAGAAAATAAAAGAAATGAAATATTAAGAGGTGCTGTTGGAAGTGATTATGATAAAATAAAATATGTACATGATTGGATTGTTGAAAACGTTGAATATGAGACAACAATAAGCAAGAAAAACATTCATAATATTTATGGAGCTTTAATAGAAAACGAAGTTGTTTGTGGAGGTTATGCAAAGGCTTTTAAATATTTGTTAGATGAATTAAATATTCCTTGCATAATAGTTCAAGGAGTGGCTACAAATTCAGATGGAGTTACAGAAAATCATGCATGGAACTATGTTAAATTAAACGGAAAATGGTATGGAGTAGATACTACATGGGATGATCCTGTAATAGAAGGATGGTCATCTATATTATATACAAAAAATACTACAGCATATTTTTTAAAAGGATCAAATTCATTATTTACAGATCATACAGAAAATGGAGCATTTTCAGAGGGCGGAAAAATATTTAATTATCCAACACTAAGTTATTTAGATTATTAATTTGCTGTGTCAATGGGTGTGTCAATGGGGACGGAGATTTTTGACACAAAATAAAAAATGAGTAATTTGTATTATATAAAAGGAGAATAAAATGAAATTAATAAAAACAATAGATTTATGGACTGAGCAACATGATAACCATTATGAATGTTTTAATGGTGCTTTTGTAGATGGGTTTGAGAATAGTAAAGTTCCATTTGATACATACAAAATTATAAAGAACTGTAACTGTATAATAACAGTTAATAATCTTGATATAAATATTCAAAATAAGCATAATGCTGTTATTTTTTATAAAAATGGTATACCAGTTCGACTAATGGTGGTAAATAAACATACAGATATTAATAAATGTGTAGATATGGCACTTGAACAAAAATTTGGGAACTCAACATTGAAAGATTATTATATAAAATATAATATAAATTCATATATTATTGATATGAAAGAAGAGGCGATTTGTAAAGTTATAGATAACAAGAAAGAAGAAATAGATGTTGGTTCTTGCGATAGATGGAAATTGCTATACAGCATGCTAAAAGGTAGCTATACAGAAAGTGATACATTATATGGAAAATTCGAAAGTGATACATATAAATTTATACCTAATTTATTTATTAAATATGAATTAAATACAAAAAACGAAAAATTTGAAATAGACCATAAATGTGCATTTATGAATACTTCAAAAACTAGATTAATACCTATACAAGAAAATTCATCGTTAACTAGAATGGGATAATTTTAAAAAAGTTTCTGCAATTTTATTGTTCAGGATATTGCTACAGATGTTATATTGTAAAGAAAATTTTAAATAAATGAAATCTAAAAAAGACAATGCTAAGGTTGATGTGATTACCATGGATGAGGCGGAAAATTGACATTGTCTTTTTTGTTCTAATAGATAATATTGTTTAATGTGTCAAAAATCTCCGTCCCCATTGACACAAAATAGAAAAAAGGAATGAAATTTTATATGAAGAAAAATATATTTTTAATCTATATACATACATTTTTATCTACTTTTATTTTATATTATATTTGTGACACATTATTTTACATTGAAAGAGGATTAACCTCAAATCAGTATATTAGTTTTGTTGGAATAGCATTTGGGGTTAGTTTATTATTTGAAATCCCTTTTGGAATTATTGCAGATAAATATAATAAAAAACTATTGTTATTAATTAGTAATGTGCTGTTTATTATTTGTACAATTATTTTCATTAACTCTTATAATTACTTTACTTTTTTAATTGCAATAATAATAAATGCCATAAATAATTCATTAAGTTCAGGAATTATAAATTCAATATTATATGAGAGTATTGATGATAAATCTACTTTTAGAAAAGTACTATTTTACAACTCATTTTTTTACAATCTTTCTTATATGATTGCAATGATAATAGGAGGCTACATAGGGCAAAAATTTGGTTTGGTATATACTTATTATATTACTATAATTCCTTTTGTTATTGATTTCTTAGTATTACTAATGATTAAAACAAACAATACTATGAAAAATGTAAATGTTGAAAGTAATATATCAATTTTAAAGAATGGAATTAACGAAGTTATTAATAATTCATATTTATTAAAATTGATATTAACAAGTTCTATTTTATTTTCAGGAATAAAATTAGTAGAAGAAAGCCATCCAGAGTATTCTCATAATATTGGAATATCTGTATTTATGATTGGAATTTATACTTCACTCATTTTATTATTTAGTATAATAGGCAATTATATAGGAAGTAAAATAAAAAAGAAGCAGTACAATTTTGTATTAAATATTCATCCAATTATGTCAGGTGCTTGCATATTGTTAGTAGGGTTATTAAATAATTACTTTGGAATAATGTTTATACTTTTAATTTACATTTTTTCAGAAAGTTTTGATAATATCATGATGTCAGAACTGCATAATAATATTTCATCAAAATCTAGAGTTACTGTTGAATCAATAAATAAATTTGTATTAGGAATATTTGGAGTAATATTTAGCTTTTTAATGACAATTTTACTAAAATTTATTAATATAAATATAATGTATATTATAATTGGAATGATAATAATTTTGCTTGGTATTTTTAACTTAATGAATTTAAGAAAAAAACATCATTGTGTCAATGGGGACGGAGTGGAGTGCGGAAAATAATACCACACCCAGTCCGTCCCTAATTAATGTAATTTTTTTT
>CAKPKP010000007.1 GCA_934167495.1 uncultured Clostridia bacterium
ATTCATTAGACAAAAAAATAGAACTACAACAGAGAAAAATAGAAGCCCTTAAGATATATAAAAAAGGACTAATTCAAAAAATGTATCAGAAAAATTATAATAATAAAATAAAAATGGAAAAGATTCTTATACAAAAATCTATAAGAAATACTAATGATGAAAATTATAATGTATATAGCGTTAGCAACAAAGATGGTTTTATATTACAAACAGAACAGTTTAAAGATAGAATCGTAGCAAGTGAAGATACTAAAAATTATAAAGTGGTAGAAAAAGATGATTTTGCATATAACCCGGCACGTATAAATGTGGGATCTGTTGCAAGAATGAAAAAAGATACCAAGGGCATAATAAGTCCTATGTACATATGTTTTAAATGTAATGAAGAAATACTACCAGAATATTTAGAATATTTTTTTGAATCATCTAAATTTACATATGAAATGAATAAAAGGCTCGAAGGAAGCGTAAGAATGTGTTTATCATATGAATCAATGTTAAATATACCAATAGAATTACCAAATAAAAATGAACAAGAAGAAATATCAAAAATTCTTAACAATTTAAGTGATAAAATAAAGTTAGAAGAAGAAAAGAAAATTAAATTAAATAAATTAAAGAAAGGATTATTACAGAAAATGTTTATATAGAGTAGCAAAAAAGCTACTCTATATTGCTATATATACAAAAATGTTATAGAATGGCAATAAGAGGTAGATAAAAATGTATAGTGAAATAGTAAAAAAGTATTTTGAAAATCCAATAAATTTAGGGAGAATTGAAAATGCTGATGCAATAGGAATAATAGAAAATGAAATTTGCAGTGATATAATAAAAATATATATAAAAGCATGTGAACAAAAAAATATCATAGAAGATGCAAAATTTGCAGCTAAAGGTTGTCCTCCAGTTATAGCATCATGTTGTATAGTAACAGAAATGATTAAAAATATGGAAATAGAAAAAGCAAAAACTTTAACTGCAAATGAAATAATTAATAAATTAAATGGTTTGCCAAAAGAAAAAGAACATTGTGCCGAATTAGTTATAAAAACATTAAGAAATGCAATAGAAAATATAAATTGAAAAAGAGCCCAAGACTCTTTTCTACTTTATAGAAACATTACTAACCAACATGTTCTCCAGCAAGTCCGCACTAGCCCTATCAGTAGACTCCAAATCATGAACATAAAACTTCAAAGTAGTATCGGTGCTAACATGACCTAATTTATGAGAAACAGTCTTAACATCAACATTACCAGAAATAAGCAAAGTAGCAAAAGTATGTCTCAAATCATGAAAACGAATATGAGGAAAAACATTTATAGCTAAAAAAAGAACTAAACCATTTAGGACCAGTTGCAGGATTCATAATTCTACCATCGGCAGTAGTAAAAACATTTTCAGCACCATACCAAGATTTACCAAATGCAAGTCTCATCTTACTTTGCTCATAACCCGAAGGTCGTAAGTTCGAGTCTTACCCCAGCAACCAAAGTTATAGCAAGTCTTTCAGAGATTTGCTATTTTTTATTTTACCCCTAAAAAGTGTCATTTGGGGAAATTTTGGGGAAGAAATCCTCACAAACCATTGATATATCTAATAAAATTTCAGTAAAAGACTATGGGAAACCTAAAAATATATTTAGTAGTCTTTTACTATTTTTTTATCGTGAAAAGTTTAATGACTTTAGTGAAAAAAGATTTTTATTGACGTCCAGGTAGTAACAGATTTTCTAATGCAAATCCAGCAGTTTTATTATGAGCAATAATTGGATGTACATAGAAATTTAATGTTGTTGTTATTTGTGCATGTCCTAGTCTTGCTGATACTATTGGGACTTCAATATTTTGTGCTATGAGTAAGGTCGCATTTGTGTGCCTTAACCCATGAAAGTTAATTACAGGTAGTCCTATTTGTTCTACAAATTTTACAAACCACTTACTAATAGTAGAAGGATGCATTGGCTTGCCATCTGCTTGTACAAATAACCTATTAGAATCAATCCATAATTCGCCACAGAACTCTTTTTGATTGTCATACCATGATTTATACTCTTCAAGTAATGAAACAACGAAATCTGGTATTCCAACTTCTCTAATAGAGCTTTCTGTTTTTGGTGTTTTAGTAAATACACCTTTTTCTGCTAAATACTGACTAGAACGATTAACGCATACAATTCCATCTTTAAAGTTTATATCATTCCATTCAAGTCCCATAAGCTCTCCAAGTCTAACTCCAGTAAATAGTGTTAATAGGATAGCAACTTTATATTTGATTTGATCCTCTGTAAGTTCCATTAAGTTAGAAACTAATGCTTTACTTTGTTCATCATCATAGTATCTTCTTTTAGGTTTTCTAGTTTTAGGTGGTTGAACACGTTCAGCAGGATTTGCTAATATTAATTGCCAATAGACTGCTTTTTGTAACATAGCATGAAGAAGTCTGTGATGTTCTGCTATAGTTTTTGATGATAAAGGTTTTCCTGTCTTTTTACCATTGTTATTTTTTCTTCTTACTATTTGAGTATCTTTACTTAACAAATCATAGAATTGCATTATGTCAGTAGGTTTAATCTTATCTACATGAAAATGTGAAAAGTAAGGTATAATTCTACTATTTAGCATTCCTAAATATCTAATATATGTTGAAGGGGCAAGCTCTTTTTCTCCATAATCTCTTTTCCATATTTCGACAAAATCTTCAAATTTTAGAGATTTTCCTTCAATATATAAGCCTTTTTCACAATCAGCAACGAATTTAGCAAGTTCTATTTTAGCTTCCTTCATACTTTTGCAATGAACGGTTTTAGTTTTCTTAATAGGTTTTCCTTTTAAATTGTATCCAACACATTTGACTAATCTGTAACTATCTCCTTTTCTTTTTTCAATACTCCCAGCCATTACCTTTTTCACCTCCTTTCAGGCATACCTATGGGTGGGAGGAAGAATAATATATCTGTTAACAAGATAAATTATATAACAAATGATAACGAAATGCAATAGGTATTAAAATAAAAATTACGTGTAAAAAATGTAGAAAAATGTCGAAAAGTTTACATGGTGAAATGCTTGATAATACTGGATTATTTCGGCTTTTTGTGATATAATTTGACAAATAAATTGAATTAAAAGAGGTATTAAGATGAACCAGAGTGTTATAAATGAAATAAATAATATAAATGAAGTTATAGATGGTAATATAGGAGTGAAAGATTATTTGAATAGAGGATTATTATCACAAAATATATTAGCCCAGCTTAGAAACCTAGTAGAGGATGTTATTGTTTTAGATTATAATAAAAAATATAGTGATAATTTAAATAATTCGTACGAGAATAAAAGAAAAGCATATGAAGATTTAAGTCAAAGATGTAATCCAAGATTTTTGAATGAATTTCATAAATATTTACAATCTTCAAAATCACATTACACTTCTGATTTTAATGGTGCAGAACTTTTAATGCAAAAGTATTATTATTATTTATTAAAATTAAAGGATTTTGCAAAAGAGGAGTTTAATATTGATATTTTAAAAAATATTTCGGATTATCCTTTAAATAATGATAAATCATTAATAGATTATTATACAAAAATTGCAGAAAGAATTGAGGAAGTTGTTATAGGTACAACAAATAAATTGCAGAGTGCAAGATATTACATAGAAAAAGTAAAGCCTTTTTATATAAATAGTAAAATATATTATGAAATTACATTATCAAGTGCAACAGATAATGTAAATAAATTTGATAGAATGATTGCATATACTAAATATGATATAATGCCAAATTATGCCATAACAATATCTTATGCAGAAAAAGATATTGAATTGTTTTCTTCTAAAACATCTATAAAAATTATAAATAATTGGAGAATCGCAATTAGATCATGCGAAATAAATAATATGGCAAAGATATTTGGAATCGATGATGTAGTTAAAAGTAATATGCATGAATACAACAATATAATGACGTATATGACATACTATAATTTAAATTTATTAGATTTAGCTTTAATGCCACAAGAAATGTATTTAGAACAGAAAAAGAAAGTTCAACAAGCAGGTACTAATTATATATTTAATATGTTAGAAGCTTGTAGAGTAATAATACAAAGCAATTTAACTGGAAATAAAACGATTAGGTATTTATTATATACAATGAGAAATATAAATATAAAAAGACAGTTAGAAAGAAATTGCCCATTAGAATATATGTCTAATTTGTGCTTAAAAAGCAAATGCTTTCCATTTGAAAAAATGCCATTTGTATTATCAATGGCTGGTCATACACCAAGTGGTGAAGAACTTTTTATGTCTCAAGAGAATAATAATTGTCAAGAACAACTTTTAGCAAGACATATATTGAAGAACGTAGAACAAAAAGGTGTGCTATATACACCTATTGATGAGTTATCAGAATATGGAGAATTAGATATACTTATAAGAAAATTTAATAGCAGACTATATGGAGATCAACTAAGATTAAAAATAATAAAAGAAAAAAATTTTGTATACATGGAAGGATATGAAAAGGATACTTTAGAAATTATTAATAAGTTAAATGATTTAGTCAATATTGGCTTAGACGGATATCATGAAAAATATGAATTCTGGAAGGCTTTTGAGAGAGAGCCACAAGATATATCTGAAGAAAAAGAAGAGATACTATCAAATTTATATTCTAATTCTTCTGTTGCAATTATATATGGAGCAGCAGGAACTGGTAAAACAAAAATGATAAGTATTATATCTGAATTCTTCTCTGATAAAGAAAAAATATTTTTAGCTAATACAAATACAGCTGTTGAGAATTTATCAAGAAGAGTAAATTTGAAAAAGTCACAATACTATACTATTTCAGAATATATAAAAAAAGAATATTTACCAAAAGAATGCGATGTTCTGATTGTAGATGAGTGTAGTACTGTAAATAATGCTGATATGTTAAAAGTCTTAGATATCACAAAGTTTAAACTTCTTTTGCTAGTAGGAGATACATATCAAATTGAGTCAATAAAATTTGGAAATTGGTTTAGCTTTGCTAAAGAGTTTGTAGATAAAAAGGTAATTTATGAATTATCTGAAACATTTAGAAGTAATAATAAAGATTTATTAGGATTATGGAGTATGGTAAGAAAATGTGACAATAGAATATCTGAATATATAGCCAATAAAAATTTTTCGAGTAATTTAAATGATAGTATATTTCAAAAGAAAGATGAAGATGAAATTATTCTATGCTTAGGATACGATGGCTTATATGGAATCAATCAAATAAATAAATATTTACAAGAATTCAATAATAATAAAAAAGTTGATTTTGGAATTAAAACATATAAAGTTGGAGATAAGGTTTTATTTATTGATACAAAAAGATTTGGAAATGTTTTGTATAATAACTTAAAAGGAACAATAACTGATATACAAGATAGTATGGAACAAATTTCATTTGAAATAGAAATAGAAAAACCATTGATGTCATTAGATATTATGGGTACATATGTTGAATTAATTGAAACAAAATCAGATTCATCAATAATTAGAATTACAATAGATAAAGAATTTGAAAATGATGATGACGATGAAGATAAAAATAATATAGTGCCATTTAATATAGCGTATGCATTATCAATTCATAAGGCTCAAGGATTAGAATACAATTCAGTTAAAGTTGTAATTACAAAAGATGTAGAAAATCTAATATCTACCAATATTTTTTATACTGCTATAACAAGAGCAAAAAAATATCTTACGATATATTGGACTCCTGAAACAGGAGAAAATATTATAGAACAAATTAAAAACACAAATAATACAAAAGATTTTTATATATTTAAAAACAAGTATAATCTATAATATAAAAACAACCCAGGATACATATTAAGGTATCTTGGGTTAGCTTTAGTTATTCCATGAAGATATGTTTTTAATTAATTTTTTCATTTTAGTGTTTAGATCAAGCGAATTTATAAAATCATTTATTTCAACATTACTAAGTACTTCTCTTGAAAAGGCTATTTTATCTCTTAAAAATTGTTTGCCTAAACCTTTTTGTAAAGAATCAAGAAAATCTTCCATATTTTGAAATTGAGAATATATTTTTTTACTTTTTTCAAAACCTTTAACTTTTTTTATCAATGCATCAGGAATATAGTTTTCAATTTCTCTGCCTTTTGTAATCCAACACATAGTATTGTTTTTATCGCATTCTTCTTTAATTCGTTTTTTAGTAGAATTAATAGGAGAGTGTGGAGATTTTTTATCACTATCAATAATTACAATACTATTTCTATTAACATTTATTAAATTAACTAATTCATCTTCAGATTTTTTATCTAGAGTTATATTTGAAAGCAATCTACCACCATAAAAAACACATTGATAATCTTTTCCTTCTTTTAATGTATTGTTGGACCATAATTGTATCCATTTATTTAAATAGATACGATCAGAAGGGCCTTCAACCCAAATTATACCATTTGATTGAAGTAAGTCACTTGCTTTTAATCCTAAATCATCTAAAATATTATTTTTTTGAAGATTGTCACTAGAATTAACAATTATGGATTTTTCATCAATTTTTTGTACATGTAAAATATTAACTAGTTCATTGTTTTGAAAAGTATCTAGCATAATATTTGAGTGTGTGGTTAAAAAGAAAGTAGCACCTTTAGTAGATAAATCTTCAATATACTTTAACAATCTTCTTTGTAGAGATGGGTGCAAATTGTTTTCTAATTCCTCAAACATAAAAATATAATCTGATATTTTTTTCCTTTCAACATCAGGAATAAGTATTGTATAGACTAAAACCATTAATATGGTTTTTAAACCGCTACCAGATTCTGATAATGCTATCCTACCTTTATCTTCTTCTCTTAAAAAGATTTCCCATTTAGTAGATTCATTATATTTTATTTGCTGTGTCACAATCTCTGTAAAATTTGCATCATCACCCATAATTTCGTTTAATTTATCTAATAAGGTGTGTCTTACTAAATCTTCTTCATATTCATTTTTATTAAGATAATTACTAATTATTGTCGTTATACCATTGCCATTACTATCAACAGACATTTTCTCATTTTCTGTTTCTGGAAAAATATTTCTTTCAGCTAGAATTCTTTTAGGTATTTTATTTTCATAATAGATTTCTGTACCTAAACGCTTCCAATATGTTTTGTATTGTTCTTTGTAAATATCATTATATTGTTCATAAAATTCATTTGAAGGATATTTTCCATCATTTTTAATGTTAATCTTAAAATTTTTTCCTATAAATACTTTACCAAATTCAAAATGATTACTACCAGGTAAACCACCATAAGTATCTTCTCTAAAGGTTCTTCTAATATCCATTTCAGAAAGTTCTTTATCAGCTATTATATTTGTCTGGCGAGTTGATCTTTTTGAGTAAATCATTTCTAAAATATCCAATATGCTAGATTTACCGATATTATTCTTTCCAATAATAATATTAATAGGTTGTAAATTACTTATTTCTGCATGCTTAAAGCATTTATAATTTTCAAATACTATATTTTTTATATCCATATATTACTCCTTATTTATCTTGCTCATCTACCCATTTTTCAAATTCTTCATGAGTTATTTTTCCAGAGCAGAAATCTTTATACATCTGTTTTCCTGTTTCTCTGTATTGGTCAAGGTCTTTTTTATATATTTCTATTTCTGGATTTCTATCACGTCTAAGTTGTTTTTTACTTCCAAGTTTTCTATATCTATCATAAGCAGGATCATTTTCTAATTTCTTTTTTTGATATTCTCTATTTCCAATATCTTTACAAGTTAATTTGTCTTCCATAATTCTATCACAATAAGTTACTGTTTCTTTATGTGTTATAAAATATCTTCCACAATTACCACATATTTTAATAAGTTTATTATTTACTGCTACTACATTAAATAGTGTAATATAAAAACTTGTAAATAGGTTAGTAGTTTCAAATTGTTGAAGACTATGAAGTTTCCTTCCAGTAGGATCTACTTCTTCGATAGCAGAAACTAATGCATTGACATCATAGAATTTAATCAAATCCTTTTGTATAGGAAAACTACTATATTGATAATCTAATAAATCTGTTGAATGAAAATCTTGTTTAAATTCTGCAAAAGCATTTGGATTAATTTGATTATATAAGAAAAATATTTGCTTATGTGTTAAATATTTCATGTCAAAAGGATTATCAATACTATAAACAAAATTAATGCATTTTTTGAAAATATTTTGATAGTATATTAAATTATCTTTTTCTTTATCATAATATTTTTTTGCTAGTTCAACTATTTCTTTTACAGGGTATAAAGTATCTAGTTCAATATACTTAATATCTTTATCATCCAGTTTATCTATAAAATAATCAAAGAAATTTATAAAAAACAATAAATAATCATTAAATTCATCAAAATTATAACTTATAAAATCTATTAGAGAGAGATCATAATGTTCAACAGCTGTAGTTGGCTCGAAAACAATATAACCTTTTAATTTTTCAACATTATCTTTAAAAGTTAATGGCGCTGATTCAACAGTTTTATCTATTTCAGTAATTGATTTTAATTCATTAAGTATTTTTTCTCGTTCTGATTCAGAATTTGCCTTCTCAAGTTCTAGTACTAATTGTCCAAATCTTTCATCTAGTGGAACATTCCTTAAATTTGCTAAATATTTATTATTATTTTTGCTGATAGGTTTACTTAAGTATGCTCCTGAAGTATGAATGAATATTTGAGAAAAGTATGAAGAATCAAAAGAAATACCTATTTTATTTTTTCTTTCCATATCAAATCTCCTTTGTTAACAAATCATAAAAAAACCAAAAGATTCGTTTTGATAACTGAATTTACTTAATCTAGTAGGAATTTTATCATATTGCGGAGTATAATTCAATTAGTTAACAAGAAAAACTTTATAAAACTTGTTAACGATGGCTAGCCAATTAAAATACTTAATGAAAGGAGGCATTTGTATGGAATTACAAAAAGTACAAAGGACAACACTAACAATGAAAGAAGCAGCAGAGTATCTTGGAATATCTTATTGGTTAATAAATCAATTAGTAAGAAGAAAAGAAATACCATGCTCTAAAGTTGGTGGAAAATTCTTGTTTAGAGTGCAAGTGTTAGATGAATACTTAAGCTCTAAAGAACAGGAATCAGTTAACTACTAATTAAATAGAAAGCGAGGAAAGGAGGATATGTATGATATTCAATGGTTCAAACTAGAAAAGAATATTTTCTGCAATAGAAAAATCCAATTGCTTTTAGGACTGAATGATGGAGATACATATTTTAGAATATGGATACAATTATTATCATTAGCAGTAGAATGTGGAGATGGTGGAAGATTAATAATTGGAAATAATCCTATTTCTATTAAAGAATTTTCGAAAATTATGGGAAAATCTTCGAAAAAAATGAGCAAAATATTGGAAAAATTTCTAGAATTGGAAATGCTTAAAAAGGATGGAGAAGTATTTGTCATAAAAAATTGGAACAAGTACCAAAGCCTTGATAGACAAGAAGATTACTTAATTAAAAATCGTGAAAGACAAAGACGTTTTAGTGAAAAAATAAAAAAAGAACAAGAAAAAACTAACGTTAGTCTAACGTTAGATAACGCAACAGAAGAGAAAAGAGAAGAAAAGATAACAAAAGAAATAAGAAAAGAAGAAAATATAAGAGAGGAGGAAAACAATGGATTCAGAGAATACAAATTGTGATGAAGTTGTACACAATAGACTCAAAAGATGTGAATTTTGTGGTAAAGAATTACGACCAATAGGATTTGATTATCTATATGTAAATATTTCTGAAGATAGTATTGAATATGAAAGATGTGATTGTAGTAAATCTAAAGAGTATTGGAAAGAAATGGACAAAAAAGAATATGAACAGCAAAAAAGAAGTAGAATTAGAAATATTATAAATACAATCTATAAACAAAACTATATAGGAAGAAAATTGCAAGAAATGAACCTAGAAAACTTTTATTTTGACTCTAGTAATAAGTATGTATTAGATGTTGTAAATGATTATATCAATAAGAATAAAGACACAATGAAATCCGATAGTCTGATAATAATGGGCAAGTCAGATGTAGGTAAAACACATTTAGCAGTAGCTATTGCAAACAAACTAATAGAGAATGATAAAATAGTTTTAATGGAGAGATTAACTAATTTATTAGATAGAATAAGGGAAACTTATGAAAATAATACTAAATCAGAAAATGAATTAATAGAGATTTATTCAAATGCTGATATGCTTATAATTGATGATTTAGGAACAGAGAAAATAAGTAACTGGGCATTAGAAAAATTATACACAATAATTCAGAATAGATATGAAAATGGATTACCAATTATTATTACAACAAGGTTTAACAAGCAGGGATTAATTGAAAGATTTAGTTATAGTAAAGATCCTGATTTAGTGGATGCAATAATATCAAAATTGTATCAAATGTGCTTTGGAATAAAACTAAAAAATATGAAAAAAGAGTTAGTATAAAGTTGGCAAACTTAAAAATACTAACCCCATCAAGTTAAATATATTTTAATATAAAAAATAAAAAAAGTAAATAGAAAGAGAGGAATAATTTATGATAAAAGGAATAGAAATAAAAAATATACCAGTAGAAAAAATAAAAATAGGAGATGAAGAATTTAAACCAAAAGATAGTGATTTTTATGAAAATTGGTCGCTAAGAATAAAAAAGGATGGAATTAAAAAGCCATTTCTTGTTACTAAAGTAGGAGAATATTATATGCTATATAATTGTTTAAATACATTTACTAATGCAAAAATCATAGGACTTAAAGAGGTGCCATGTAAAATTATAACCAACAAAATGATGAACAATAGAATAAAACAATTAAATTTTTCTAGAAGAGATCATAAACTAAAAGAAATAGAATAATGAAATTAAAAGTGCTTGGATTAGAAATAATCCAAGTACTTTTTTCTGTCTTATTGGAACATTAAAATAAACAATTAATGTACCTAAATTGGTGCATAAAAAATTTAATAAAGTCAATTTCTTGTCCTAGCAAGCAATGAATTTGGAAGACCGAAAAAATGATTTCTTGTCCCAGCAAGCACTGAAATTGGGAGACCGAAATTTTTGCTTGCCTCAAATTCTGTTCAATGGGATGAAATCCCAATCCCTTGTTTTATGTTAAAAAGTTTATACGAAATTTGTCGTATATTGTTGAGCAAATTACTATTTTATGATATAAATATTGTAAGTATATAAATTAGGGGGAGATAGTTTAAATGATAGTTAAATATAATCAGGTATTTAATTTAATGGATACAAATGGAAGAAGAAATGATGTTATAAATGCTATTCAAGGATATATTTCTATATTAGAAGAGGTAACAGTTAAGAAAAAAAGAACATGGGGGAATTTGCCTAATAGTCTTGCTCAATTTGAATTTTATCAAAAAGCTATAGAACAATCTCCCGATGTATTTAGACAACATGGACCATATGATAATTTAATGAGAGAAATAGAACAATATCCAGAACTAAAAAAAGCAATTGAAAATGATGAAATTGAAAATGTTTATTTTAATTCAGAAGAATATGCTGAATTATTCAAAAGATTTGATAGTGGAATTGAAGATAGAGCGAGACATTATACAAGTAATTTGGTTAAATTAGGTTTCTCAGATTCTAATCGTAATATATCTGAAACTGGAGAATTATTATTAAATATAGATAAATTAAAAAAAGATCAGATAGAAAAAATATTACCAATAGATAATATAAACATAATATATTTAAGACAATTATTAAAATTGAGAATATTTGATACAAATGGACAAGTTTATTATTCACCTTTTAATTTAGCTTTATATATGTTAACAAAAAATGATAGAATATCAGAAGATGTTTTTCTTGAAATTATACAGGGATTAAATCCATATATTGAAATAAAAGACTTAGATACATATATAAATAATTATGAAGTTGGAGATGTAGTTAATAATATTGAAATAGAAATTCCGACAATATTAAGAAATGGTGATTTATTAGATAGAAATGAATTTATTAAATGGTTTAAAAATCAAAAGAGCCAAAATCAAATTGAAGTGTATTGGCAATATTATAATTTAATATATGTATTTAATCAAAAAAGAGATAATGAATCATTTGAAACTTTATTAAATTATTTTGGATCTGAGAAAGAAATATTAAAAAAAGCATTTTGTAAAGGTAAAAATATTTTTTCAAATAGAAGAGTAGCTATAAATAATCCAAATGATTTTATAGAAAAAAATAGAGAAATATTTGATGGAAATATTAATGAAAATTTATATGTTGAATTTATTAAATCAAAACAACTTGATGCAATTCATGAATATTCAGATACAACTAAGAGAATTCTTAAGGCTACAGGAATAATAAGTTTTGACAATGGATATGTTGAATTAGCATATAAAGAATTGCTTAAACATATTTTTAAAGATGAATATATAAAAGATAAAATATTCGGAGATATTGAAGATGAATTAAGTCAGTATTTTGAAGTATATGATGAATATGAAATTGGAATTGAGAGTTATTATTGTAAATCTTTTTCTATTTGTGAAATCTTTGAAATATATGGCAAAGAAATAGATGATATAATTAATGAAATAAGAAGTGAATTTGAAGAAAAGGCTATTGATGAAATTCCTAAGATAATAGAAGAAAAGAGAAGAAATGAATTCAAAAACTATATACAGACAAATTATCCAAAAGAAAAAATAAAAGAAATTTTAGCGTTATTCAAAGATAGAGCAAATGATAGTATTATAAAAGCTTTGGTTAGTACCGATGCAACGGTACCGACAATATATGAATACATTGTTGGTATAGCTTGGTATTATTTTTCAGGAGAAAGGATTAATCTATTAAAAAGTTTTAACCTAACATTATCAGCAAATTTTGAACCATTAATTCATGCTGGTGGAGGTCAAGGAGATATAGTAATTTATGAAGAAGATAAAGTTATTATGCTTGAAGCAACTTTAATGAATGAAAATAGTCAGAAAAGAGGAGAATGGGAACCTGTATTACGTCATTCTATTAACCTAAAAATTGAAGAAGAATTAAATGGACAAAACAGAAAAGTAACTTCATTCTTTATTGCAGAAAATTTTGATTATAATACTATAAATATTTGGAAGGCAATTGCTTCAGTACCACTAGAGTCATCTATTTATAGAGATAGATTTACAGATAATGTTGTTATAATGCCAATAAATAATGATGAATTAGCTAGTCTAATGGATAAATCAAATGAATATGATGATATTGTTGATAAAGTAAGAGGTTTGTTTGAAATAGATAATCCAGATTTTGATATGGAATGGAGAAATAAATTTATAAGTCAAATATTATAAAAAATAATTTAAAATATTATAAAAAAGGAGTTGAAAAACTCTTTTTTTATTGTTATAATTTCAGTGTGCATTAGATGCCTTGAAAGGAAATAATATAAAATGAAAAAACTAGAGATAAATAATAGAAGATTTTTAGGAAGTAAGTATAAATTATTAAATTTTATTGAAGAAACAGTTAATAGTAATTGTAAAGATATTAATTCAGTGGTTGATGTATTTGCAGGAACAGGTGTTGTAGGAAGCATGTTCTTAAAAGATGGTAAAGAAGTATATTTTAATGATTATTTGAAATCTAATTGTTATAGCTACAAAGCATTTTATGAACCAATGAAAATTGATATAAAGAAAATCGAAAAAATAATAAATGATTATAATGTCGTTGAAATAGAAGAAGAAAATTATTTTTCAGATAATTTTAGTGATACATATTTTAGTAGTAAAGATTGCAAAAAAATTGGATTTATCAGGGATGATATTGAAAATAAATTTATAGAAAAAGATATTAATGAGAGAGAAAAAAGCGTATTGATTGCTAGTCTTATATATTCAATGGATAGAGTTGCAAACACAGTTGGACATTATGATGCATATAGAAAAATAAAAAATATTGAAGATAAATTTTTTATGTATATGCTTGATGTTAGTGAAAATGGAGAGAAAAAATCTCATATAAGTAACTTAGATGCAAATGATTTTATAAAAAATGTAAAAGCAGATTTAGTATATATAGATCCACCTTATAATTCAAGACAATATTGTGATGCTTATCATTTACTAGAAAATGTTGCTGAATGGAATAAACCTAAAGTTTATGGTGTAGCTAAAAAGATGGATAGGACTAATTTAAAAAGTAAATATTGTACTAACAAAGCTGTTGAAGCTTTTGATGAATTAGTAAAAAACTGCAATAGCAAATATATTTTAGTTTCTTATAATAATACAGGAGATAAATCTAATAGTCGTAGTAATGCTAAAATATCTGATTTGCAAATCAAACAAATATTAGAAAAAAAGGGAAAAGTGAAAGTGTTTGAGCAAGACTATAATAACTTTACAACAGGAAAAAGTGTATCGTTAGACCATAAAGAAAGATTGTTTTTATGCGAAACAGAAGAAATTTGCAATGAAAGTAAGATAGAGCTAAAGGATAATAATATATTTGCAAAATCTCCATTAAATTATACAGGTGGCAAATACAGATTATTACCACAATTTGAAAATTTATTTCCAAAAGATATAGATACTTTTGTTGATTTTTTCTGTGGTGGAGGAAATGTTGCAATTAATAGTAATGCCAAAAAAATAATTGCAATAGATAAGGAAACAAATTTAATTAAAATATTAGAACTTTT
Source organism: uncultured Clostridia bacterium (assembly GCA_934167495.1). Taxonomy (GTDB): domain Bacteria; phylum Bacillota; class Clostridia; order TANB77; family CAG-508; genus CAKPKP01. The sequence goes on from CAKPKP010000007.1 coordinate 14,770, forward strand.
TAAGAATTATGACTACATGGACATTGTTAATAAATTAGATTCGATTATTGAAAAATATAATTTAAGTAATACATATAAAAATGGGTATGAGTTTTATGGTCAAGATAGTTCTTCAGGTTTAGGAAATTATAATAAAAAATATTACTTAAATTTGAGAAATGATTATAATCATATGAAAGATTCGGAAGAAAAAGATTTTATATTTCTTACATTAGTAATATTTGCTTTTAATCATCAAATTAGATTTAATAGTAAAGGTGAATTTAATATGCCAGTTGGAAAAAGAGATTTTAATAGTTCAATTAGAAAGAACTTATTAGAATTTTGCAGAAAATTGGTTGTTAAAAATATTTCTTTTGTAAATTCTGATTATAAAAATTTTGAAATAAACTCTTTAACGGAAAAAGATTTTTGTTATTTTGATCCACCATATTATCTTGGTGATGCAAGTTATAATGAAAATGATGGATGGAATGAAAATAAAGAAAAAGAACTTTTAGAGTATCTAAATAAAGTAAATAAGCATGGAGTAAAATTTGCACTTTCAAATGTTACAGAACACAAAGGATTAAAAAATGAAATTTTAATAGATTGGGCGATAGAGAATCAATACAATATACACAATCTAAATTATAATTATAGTAATTCAAATTATCATATAAAAGATAAAAATCAAATTACAAAAGAAGTATTGATAACTAACTATTAAAAAGGTAAGAGGAGGAAATAAAATGGAAAGTAATATAGGAGTAATTTATATTTTGACTAATCCATCTTTCCCTAAATATGTTAAGATAGGTTATTCAGATAATGTAAATAAAAGATTAGAAGAATTAAATAGAAGTGAATGTATTCCTTTTGCATTTAGACTATATGCATATTATAAAGTACAAAATAGGCTCTCTGATAAAAAAGTTCATGAATTAATTGATGGTTTAAATCCAGAATTAAGGAGTGTAGAAAATATTAATGGAAAAGAAAGAAAAAGAGAATTTTATGCCATGCCAAAAGAACAGGCATATAGTATATTGAAATCAATAGCTACTATTAATAATTTAGAAGAAAATCTTATATTAGTCGAACCTACTAAAGAGGAATTGGAAGATGAAGAGAAAGCAGCAGATATTGAAAATACACCATTAAATTTCGAACAATTTTATATAAATAAAAACGAAAAACTTATAAAACTTCATGAAGAACTATTTAATAGATTTAAAAAAATACATAGTGAAATATATGAAGAAGTAACACCAAATTATATAGCTATAAGAAATGAAAAAGGGAAAAATATATGTGAAGTTCATATATATAAATCTAAAATTTTGATAATAACAAGAGAACCAAAAAATAAAGAACTATTAATTGGAGAAAAAGTCCCAGACAAGTATCTATGGTCATTAAATTATAGAGTATATTTTGACAAAGAAAATGATATTGACAAAGTTGTTGAAATTTTAAAAGATGTATATGATCAAATAAAATAATTCAAAAGATAAGCAAAATAACGATGTAATTAATCTTACAGAATTATTTTGCTTTTTTGATAGCAAAAGACAAATTTCGACAAAAAAATAATGAAATATATAATAGAATACATATATTAGTAGGGAGGATTTTTTATGGTAAAAAGTAAGGAGTTAATGGGAGTGAATGAAAGAATAGAAAATATTTTAAAGATAACTAATAATTATAATTACGAAGACCTAGTAAAAGCTATTTTTTGTATTAATATATGTATTAATAATAGATCAGCTTTATCATCTCAAATGACATTGAACTTAAGTATTGTTGAATATAAGCAATCTGGAAATTTAAGAATAAATACATACAAAGAATTTGAAAAATTTTTTTATAAAATAGAAAAAATATTAAAAATTAGTAATTTTGATGATTATATTGTTGAAGATTTTGGAGAGGTTAGGTTTAAATATAAAGATATTTATTATAAAGTTATAATTGGAACTGGGCATAATCAGGTGTATGGAGAATTATTTTTTTTAGAATATTTAGCCCAAAAGTTAAAGAAAGAAAATGAACTGAAAAAGGTATTTGAATATAATTCAAGTATAATAGATTTTTTTGAACAATTTAATGTAAGCGATGAAAAAAGTGAAAAGAGATTTGAAATTCCAAGTGAAACACTATTTTATAAAACACAGGAATTTTTTAATACAAAATTTAAAGAAATAAATTTGAATGAAATTAGTGAATTAATAAAAGATGAAGAAGCACCTATTGAAAAAAGATATTTTGCAGAAAATAATGGAATAGTTTATCCTTTATATAATACAGCTATATTAGTAGACTTATTTAATATATGGTACAAAAAGTTAAAAAAGGAAGAAATAACTATGGTAGCTGATATGACTATTAATAAAATTCTTTCAGATATTACTATTTTAGATCAAGGTATAAATCCAAATGTACTATTTCCTGTATCTTTATTTGAGAATGAAAGTATAAAATCTAATTATATATATTCTTTTGTAATAAATTGCAATGATGGTGCCATTATTGGAATTAATAAGGACCAGTTTATTAGTCAGGAAGAGTTAGACAAAGAAATAAATCTAATAAAACAATATCATGAAATGGATAATTTAACTCTGGTAGAGGTTATAAAAAGGAATAATAATACTGATAATTTAGGCGTAACAATATCAAAACAATGTGATATTAGATTTGTCATATATGATAGCTTTATCAATATATCTCAATGTCATATTGACTTAACTGAGAGAGATAAAAAATATTATGAATGTACAGCATTAGATTTAATATATATGCTTTTATTTATGGACGATCCAAATGAATTATTTGAATATGTATCTGATAAAAATGAAGAAGACTATGAGCAATTATTTGGGTTTGGTGGAGATTGTAGTAGATTCTTAATGTGGAAAGATTCAGGACACATGATGGTAAAAGGGGCAATAAAATATGGAATCATAGATATAGGATATAATGAAGAAAACGATTATGTATTAGAATATTTTAAAACTACACTTAATGATTTTCCATTTGACTGCAAAGAGGGATATTTACTTAGAAATCATTTCATTTGGAATATTAAAAAATTTGAGGATGGTAATATTCAATATGTAAATAAAATAAAGAAGAATTTTGGCGGAAATATTGTGAATCTTGAGAATGGAGCAGTAGTATTCTTTGTACATAATCTAGATTTTTATAATAAAAAGGAGCTTAAAGAAGATTTTTTTGCACAAATTCATTTGATAGATGATCTAAATTTAAGAAAGATAAAAAGGATATCCGATGTTTTAGGAAAATCTGATAGTTTAAGAAATAAGTTAATAGAAGTGATGTTTATTCCTAATAATTATGCTGAAAAGGTGAAATTAAAAAAAGAAAATGATAGAGAATATGTATATAGTGATGCATATAAAGCTGATAATATAATTAACATTAGATATACAGTTAATTATGATAAATTACAAAAAGCCATATTAGAGTCGAAAGATAGAAGGGTAGAAAATAAATATTTTGAAGAATTGTTTAAACCATTAAATAATTGGTATAAAGAAGAATATATGGAAATATGTAAAAAACTAGAAAAAGAAAATAACCAAAAAAAGGAAGTAGATGTCTTTGCTATTGAGATAGATTATATTTATAATTCGTCACTAGAATTATATAACGTAAAAGAAATAGACTATTTAAATGCCAAAAAGAAAATATCACAAATTTGTTTAGAAAGCGAAATTGAACCTGGAGAGTATTGGGGTAAGGAAGCTAACAAAGTTATAAGAAAAATGCAAAAAAAACTAATAGAAAACTTTGAAAATAGAATAATTCAATTTAGTAGGGAGGATATGCATATAAAATTATTAGAACTATGTGCTAATACTTATAATGAAATAAATGTACATAGAGAAAGATTTAATGCCTTTGACGATATTGATGAAATAGTATTAAATGAAGTTCAATTAAAAACAATTCAAGATAGAGAAAAGCAAAAACATAATTTAAGAGTAATACTATATCTTTTGGAAAGTAATTTATTTTTAGAGAGAAATGTTGAAAAACAAATTAAAAGAGAAGAACTAAATGAATTACTTGCTTTTTCCAATTGGTTAGTTGTTCTAAATGACAATGCTGATATTTGCTACTTTACAGATAATGAAGCACATATAAATGTAAATTTTGATTATGTAGTTGATACCTTAGCAGAGAATAATGATGGTAAAAATACAGAAGAATTTAGCAAAAGAGTTTATAATGATAATACATATTTAATTAAAGGAGATGAAATTGATAAAGAATATGTAGAAAATACAAAAAATAGTTTTGAACAAGACACTGGTATTAAACTCATTGATTTGTTTGATGTATGTTCGTATTTTCAGAGATATGCTATAGAAGAACAGAAATGTATAAAATTGAGTGATAATGTGTATTCAATAAAAGAGGAAAATTTAATAAATGATATACAAAATTGTATAGAAAAAAATAGTAATGTATTATTGAGCAAAGAGAAGATAGAAAAAGCAATAGAATTTTTAATAATTGATATATCTAAGCTTAAGATGATAGAAAATAAAACTGATTATTATTTACCAATAGGAGAGAGAAGAAAAAGGGAAAATAGATTTGATATAAAACCATTATTGAATGAAAATAAGGTTATTATATTTTCCCCAGTAATAATAAGCTATGTTCAATCTCAATGGAGAAATGGATTGTTAGATAATTATTTACCATATGAAATAGGTTTAGAAAATACAGTTAATAGTTTAATTGAGTGGAAAAGAAGATATGAGAGAGAAATGGTTTTAGATATACAACAAATATTTAAGGATAAAGATGTTAGCTTTGTTAGAACAAATGTTGAATTGCATAAAATAGATAAAAAAGGAATGCATCCCATAGACTTAGGAGATTATGATGTTTTGGCAATAGATGATAGTCGTTTGAAAATATGGATAGTAGAAAGTAAGGTATTGAAAAAAGTAGGTAGTTTTTTTGAGATGTATAATCAACAAAGGGGATTTTTTTTAGATCATAAGGAAGATGAAAAATTCCAGAGAAGAATTGATTATATGAAAAATAATTATAAAAAAATATTAAAGGCACTAAAATTTGACAGTTGTAATGATTATAAAATTGTACCATATATGGTAATGAATAAAGTTATGGAATCAAGATATAAAAAAGTAGATTTTCCTATAATATCAATTGGAGAGTTAAAAGAAGAAATAGATAAAGAAAGTATCAACTAATAGAAGGCGAGAATTAATCTCGCCTTTAGCTATTCCTCAAAACATCCCATAATTAGCTGAGAGCCATCTACAAATCCATTCCTATAATATTTTTCGTTCCAGTAATACAAATAATCCATAAAATTTTTATCAAGCTGATCTAGCTGCTTTTGAACATATTTCTTATTGTTATTAGGTACATTTTTAAGTATCTTCTCTGCAATTTCTTCAAAATAGATGCAATATTTTTTATCTTGGGGAGACATCTCACAAAAAGCAGTTTCCTCTCTAAATTCTAACCATTCTTTTAATATATCATCTTCATTTACTTCTCTAAAATTTATCATAATAATTCTCCTAACATTTAATATTTTATAAAAGGGATTGGGACTTGTCCCATTGCATAGAATTTGAAAATACGAAAATCTCGTGTGAACAAATTCAGTGCTTGCTAGGACAAGATTTAACCCTTTTCTTATTTTTATTTAACAATAAATTAACTCTTTAAGTACAATTTCTTCAGCTCTATTTTTAAGATTATTCATACATCTAACCCACTCTAATTGATTATTTTGTTTCAAGTTTTCATCAACTTTTTCTTTCTTAGCAAGTTCATTTATAATTCTATTTACTCTTTCATTTGCAGTTTTATCAATTTCAATTAAGTACTCTGGTAATGTACCATTTAATATTAAATCGCTATATAAACCTAGGCTATGTTTCTTCATATACTCTAATTTTAAACGTCCATATAATCCAATATGGTAATCAGAATTTGTTCCTTTTACTGCTAAATCAGGAATTAAATAATCTCCTTCTTTGTGATATGTTATTTCTTTCATAATCAAAAACCTCCAAATTTTATTTTCAGGTTTCCCATTCTTACTTCCAATATTTGTTAAAAATAATTGGGGAAAAGTTGGGGAAAAACTTCTCAAAAAAGTTCCAAAAAAGACACAAATGTTCTGAAATCCATTTCCCCAATTTTCATTGATAAATCAGCTAAAACCTTTAATATCACTAAATTACACAAACCTCTCAACTAGCCCTCATAACCCGAAGGCCGTAACTTCTATCCTTACACATGCACCAAAAATAAAATGAAACATTTGCTAAATTTGAAGTAAACCAAAATTGCTAGACAAAAAATATTTAACAATTTGGCTTTTATTATATGACACCAAAGTTCTTTGAACTTCCCATTATATAAATACTTTTCATAGAAATTTGCTTCGCAAATTTCGCACGCGAACAAAACGCGGACTTAAAAATGTTTTAATAATTACAAAAATTTATTAATGTCCGCTATTGTTCTGTTAAAATATACAAATGAAATTAAATTAAAAGTTGATCAATATAATATTGAGCAAAAACTTAACATTGAAAATACAGTAAAATATTTTAATATACCATCGGTTCAGATAGTTAGAAACTGGGTTAAGAAATATCAGAAGCAAGGTTTAGAAGGATTATTAAAAAAGTAAATATTCATATAGTGTAAATTTTAAAAAAATGTGATATGATATTTAGAATTATTATAATAATTTAAGGAGATTAACATGATAAAAGATATAGTAAAAGATGTAATGTTTTTATCACAAAAGGCAGAAAAAGCAATAGAAAAAGATAAATATATAGCAAATGATTTATTGGATACATTAAATGCTAATAAAGATAGATGTGTAGGGCTTGCTGCAAATATGATAGGATATAATAAAGCAATAATTTGTGTATCATGTGGATTATATGACTTTATAATGATAAATCCAGTTATTACAAATAAAAACGGAGAATATCAAACAGAAGAAGGGTGTTTATCTTTAATTGGAGAAAGAAAATGCAAAAGATATAAAGAAATTGAAGTTGATTATTTAGATATGAGCTTTAATAAACAACATGGAAAATATGCAGGATTTGTTGCTGAAATAATACAACATGAAATTGACCATACAAATGGGATAATAATATAAAATTTAATAAATAACAAATAGTAATTGCTAGATAAAGTAGTTATTATTTGTTATATGATAATTGGTATAGATTTGATGAAAGCATAGAAATATAAATAAAAAAATCATCTATTTTTAATTTTTTAAAGATAAAGAGTGAAAAACAGCGATGGAACTATGTTAATATGATAAATAAAACTATATTCAGTATGTTTACTACTTAGAGGTTTATCAATTATTACTTCCAAAATTTTATCTAAAAATCAATGAAATTCATAATTGAATTTTATCTAATTTTAATACTTTTCAAGTTCTATTCCATTTTTTAAAAATACTTTAATTTGTGTTATTATGTGAGGAATATTATAATTTCCACCAAATTTATTGTTGTTTAACAAATCTTCATTAAGTTCTACCCACTCTAATTTGTTTTTTTCTTCAACTAAATTTACATCGTGGGTTAAAATTCCATAATATACTTGTAGATTATTTTCATATTTGAAATAATTTAAGTCCATAAAATGCTATAACTTAATATCATTTTTGCTTATTCCTGTTTCTTCAAATAATTCTCTATAAGCGGCAGCATCATTAGATTCATTTTTTTCAACTTTACCGCCAACAAAATTATATTTTCCTTTATATGGCTCTTTAGCTCGAATGCAAAAAAGTCCTTTACTTAAATCTTTATTAAATACAACTATTAAATTTAACTTTCTCATATTTTACTCCTTAAATTTGTTTTATTAATGATATTTATTTTTTTATCCATAAATACATACCTGTTATTTTATCAGGTTTGTATTTAAATCCCGCCTTTTCATAGAATGGCTCTTTACCTGCTGTAGGGGTAAGTTCTATTTGTATTTTTTCTCCACTAGATACATTATCTTCAATTAATTTTTTTAATTCTGATGTGATTTTTAATCCAATACCGTGCCCTTGAAATTCAGGCTTTACACAGATATCTGTCATAACACAAACGATACTGTTATCTCCAACAACTATGCCAATACCAGCAAGCTTATTATTAACAGTTGCTTTTACCATATACATTGTATTTTGTAATGCTTTTTCAATTTGTTTCTCTGTATATGTCTTCCATCCAACAGATTCAATCATTTCTAAGAATTCATTTACTGTAATAGAATAATCTAATTTTATATCCATTTGTACCATCCTATAATATAAATTTTGTAGTATCTAAAATGTTTTAAAAATTATAAATTGTATTTTAAGCTAATTTAATAGAATAAGAAAATATTACTTAATTTGATAATTTTCAAAGTTCTCGTTATCTCGTAAATTTTGTTTATAATATCATAATACTTAACAAATATCAACAATTAAGGATGGCATAAAATTTTAGTATGATACTATTTACTAAAAGTTTGTACTAACAACTATTTTTAATTGCTGTCAAAAATTTTTGTAACTATTTATGCCATTGGCAATGCTGTCAAAAATCTCCGTCCCCATTGACATACAATGTGCTATTTCCGTAAAAAAACATATGAAATATAACAATATGTAACTAAAAATATAATAAAATATAAAATTAAACCAAATCAATTATATCCCTAAAACAACTGAAAAATTTAGGAAAATTATGCTATTTACAGATTTATTATTATATATTAAGTTTTTAATATATAGAACAAAAGGAGAAACAATATGAAGAACAAAAAAATTATTCCAATGATATATAATTTAATTATTATAAGTTTGATAGCACTAATTTTTATTTTTAGTTTACAAATGAGGCCAAATGCCAAATTAGAAAGTGAAGATGAAATAATAGCAAGATTAAACAAAATAAACGATGATAATCCACAAAGTAATAATTATTTAATAACAGATGAGTTAGTACAAAATGTATTACCAGGGACTACAGTAGATGTTTTAAAAAATAATATTGCAGAAGAAGTAAATGTTTACAAAAATTCTAAAATAGTAACAGATGGATTAGTTGAAACTGGAATGCAATTAGAGTATATTGAAAATGGCAGAAGATATGATATAAGTGTACTAGGAGATATAAATAGAGATGGTATTTTAAATCAAATAGAATTAACAAGAGAAATAAGAGACATATTAGAAACGGATAATTGGAAAATAGACGAAGAAATAGAAAAAATATCAGGAGATGTAAACGAAGATAAAAAAATAGATCAAAAAGATACAGAAGTTATAATAAATTATATTGTTTTTGGAAAATTGAATATAAAGAATTATGATTTAATAGCAAAGCCACAAATAAATGTATTATCAGGTGTGAAAAGTGAAGATAGATATGAGAGTAATGTTGAAATAAATATAGTTCAAACAGATATAAACGCAAAGAAAACTATATACAAGATAATAAGTGGGGATAAAGAAGATAATGATTATATAGAAATAAAGAATTCAGAAAAAATAAAAATAGAAAATGATGGTGTATATAGAATAATTGCATATTCATATGGCGAATATGGAAATAAATCTAAGGGAGAAACAGTTCTAATTTTAAGAGAACAACCTACATATACTGTAAAATATTTGCCAGGAATAAATGGAGAATTTGAACCACAAATAACTCACAAGTTGCATATAGGAGATGAAACTCCGGAATATGAAGGAGAAATAAAAGGAAAAATAGGATATGAATTTGCAGGCTGGAATGAAGAAGTGCAGAAAACAGTAACAGGAAATAAAGAATACATAGCAAATTGGAACTTAATTAATTATAATATAGAATATGAATTAGATGGAGGTACATTATCAAAACAAAATCCCGAAATATATACAGTAGAAACAGAAAGTTTTACATTAAATAATCCGCAAAAATATGGATATGAATTTTTAGGTTGGGAAGATACTCAAGGAAAAATAGAAAAAGAAGTTGTAATACCAAAAGGAACAACAGGAAATAGAAAATATACAGCAAAATGGAAAGTTGTATCTGGAATAAAATACTTAGTAGAAACATATAAAATGAACATAAATGGTGAATACGAAAAAACAGTAACAGAGTACAGAGGGAATGCTAATGAAACGATAAACATAGAACCCAAAGTAGAAAGAGGCTTTACATATGAAGAAGATTTAAGTTTAATAAGTGGAAATATAAATCCAGATGGAAGTTCTGTTTTCAAAATATACTATAGTAGAAATAAATATAAACTAATTGTAATAGCAGAAAATGGAATAGAAGAACTAAATGTAAAACAAAATGAGATAATTAATCAATCAGAAAAAATAGAAATAGATGTATATTATGAAGCAGAAGTAGAAATAAGTGCTAAAACAAAGAAAGGATATACATGGAATAGCTATAAGACCAATAATAAATTATTAATAGAAAATAATAAAGAGATTGATCAAATAATAAAGATGCCATTAGAAGATGTTGAAATAACAGCAACAGCAACTATAAATGAATATAGTATAGACTATGATTTAGATGGAGGAATAGTAAAACAAGAAAATCCTAATAAATATACAGTAGAAACAGAAACTTTTATATTAACAAATCCAACTAAAACTGGATATGATTTTATAGGATGGATAGGAAGCAACGGTGAAGAACCAGAAGAAACTGTTACAATAGAAAAAGGCTCTACTGGAAATAAAAAATATACCGCAAAGTGGGATGGTGCAGAAGGTATTCCATATATAGTAAAAACATATATAATGAATTTAGATGGAGTATATGAAGAAACTATAAGAGAAGAAAGTGGAAAAGTAGACGAAGAAATAGTCTTAGATACAGATCCTGAGCCTGGATTTACATATGAAGAAACATTGAGTAAACCAATAGGAAAAGTAAGAGCAGATGGAAAAACTGTATTAACTGTATATTATAGTAGAAACAAATATATTATAAAATTAATAGCTGAAAAACGGTATAGAGAATGTAAGTATAGATCATAAATTAGATACAAATAGAGTAATAGAAAAATCAGTATATTATGGCGGAAAGGTGCATATAGGTGCCAATATACTAAAAGGTTATACTTGGAATGGATACTTATCAAGTAATAAAGAAATACAAGAAGATATAGAAAATAAAGAAGAAATCATCGAAATGCCACTAGATAATATTAGTTTAAAAGCTACAACAAAAATTAACGAATATTCTATAGAATACGAATTAAATGGTGGTACATTATCAAATAGCAATCCTGAAACATATACAGTAGAAACAGAAAGTTTTACATTAAATAATCCAACAAAAACAGGATATACATTTATAGGATGGACAGGAAGTAATGGAGACGAACCACAAGAGAATGTAGTAGTAGAAAAAGGTTCTACAGAAGATAAGAGATTTGTAGCTAATTGGAATATAAATACATATACTATAGAATATGAATTAAATGGTGGTACACTATCAAATAACAATCCTGAAACGTATACAATAGAAACAGAAACATTTACATTAAATAATCCAACAAAAATAGGATATACATTTATAGGATGGACAGGAAGTAATGGAGACAAACCACAAAAGAATGTAATAGTAGAAAAAGGTTCTACAGAGGATAAGAGATTTGTAGCTAATTGGAATATAAATACATATACTATAGAATACGAATTAAATGGTGGTACACTATTAAATATCAATCCTGAAACATATACAGTAGAAACAGAAAGTTTTACATTAAATAATCCAATAAAAACAGGATATACATTTATAGGTTGGACTGGAAGTAACGGAGATGAACCAGAAGAAGTAATTACTATAGAAAAAGGAAGCACAGAAAATAGAAGATATATAGCAAATTATAAAATAAATGAATATACAATAGTATATGATGCTAATGGAGGATATGTAGAAAAAGGAAGTGTAACAAAAGAGTATAATGAAGAAATAATAATGCCTATACCAGAAAGAAAGTATACAGTAACATATGAAACTTTAGGAGGAACAGAATTAACTCCAGAAAAAATACAATATGATTTTAATGGTTGGTATACACAAAAAGAAAATGGAGAAAAAAGAGAATATACAAAAATGCCAGCATATGATGAAACTGTTTATGCAATATGGACAGATAAATCTATAGAACTTAAATCAACATACAAAGAAGGATACACTTTCTTAGGTTGGTATTTAGATGAAGAATATACAGAAAAAGCTGGAACAGAAAGTGAAATATATAAAGTAACTGCAGATGTAACTTTGTATGCAAAATGGAAAATAAATGAATATACTATAACAGTACATCATAAAGAAATAGGTACAGATAATAAAATAGCAGAAGATGAAACTTTTATAGGAGAGTATCAAACACAATATGAAATAACAGATTTAATAACAAATGCCGGTGAAAATCAAAGGGAAGAAATAAATACAAATAAATATTTTTATGAAAATGTAGATGGAATTTCAAAAGGAACTTATACAAATAATATAGAAATTACATTTTATTATGGAGTTTATACATTTAATATTACAGGAGAAGCGGCAGAGGGTGGAAAAATAACAGATGTTGCTGAAATTGTAAGATATGGAGAAACAACAAGTAAAGATATAATAATAACACCAAACGAAGGAAACAAAGTAAAAAGTATAACTATAAATGATGAAGAAATAGAATTTACAGAAGATGCAGATTCAAAAGTGGTTGAATTACCAAAGTTTACAAATGTAACAGAAAATAAAAATATAAAAGTAACTTTTGAAATAATCCCAATGAGAGTTATAATAACTGAATCACCTGTAGAGAGTTTAGTTGGAACAAAATATGAAACTTTAAGAAAGGCTTTATTGGCAATAGAAACAGCTGGATTAACTTCAGAAAGCAATGTAACAACAATATCTTTATTACAAAACATTGATGATGAATCAAATATTATAGAGAATAAAAACTTAAAAATAGAGTTAAATGGACAAACATTAAATTCTAAAAATGATAGTCCAACATTAACAGTAATATCAGCGCAATTAAACATAATAGATACTAATGAAGAAAATGGTAAAATTTCAAACGAAAAAGTAGAAGCTATAAAAATAGAAGAAAGCGGAAAAGTAACTTTAGGTACAGATGATGAAAGTGTAAGCCAAGTATCTCCAACTATACAAGGAGTGAGATATGGTGTAAATACAAAAGGAACTTTCAATTATTATGATGGAAAAATAATTGGAAATGTAGCAATAAATGGAAATCCTACAGACTTACCATATTTAAAGAATCCAGGAATAACTGTAGAAGAAGGAAATCAAATAGCAACATTAGTAACAGTATTAAATGCAGAAGCTACTATAGGAAAGAAAAACTTTACTCAATTAGAATTAGCAATAGAATATGCAAATAATAAAATTGCAGAAGATGGAAGTCAAGTAGAAATAGTAATAGTAAAAGATTTAACAAAAGAGGAAGAAATAACAGTAGATGAAACAAAAAATATAAAATTAGATTTAAACGGTTTTGTAACAACATTAAATGCAACATTCGTAAATAATGGAAAATTAGAAATAATAGATACTAGTGAAGAAAATACAGGAAAACTGGTATCTAATATTCCAAGTGCAATAGTGAATAAAAATAATATGATAATTAATGGAGGTAGTTTTGAAACAAATTTAGCGGGAACGTCAAATGCAAAGGTATATTTAATAAGAAATGAGGAATATTTAGAAGTAAATAATGGTTCAGTAGTAACTACAGCAAATTATATTAATACTATACAAAACGCCAAAAATTTAAAAGTAACGAATGGAAATATAAATGCTTCTGGTACAGATAGTTCTGCAATATATAATGAAACAACAGGAAATTTAGTAACAACAGGAGGTACAATTTATGCATACGGTTCACCAGCATATGGAATATTTAATGATGGTGATGGATATGTAGAATGTTCAGGTATATCAATTTCAACAGGAACTACATATTTAGGAGTAGCATATCCTATATGGAATAATTCAACAGGTAATATTAAAATACAAGCAATTAATATATCAATGGGTGGATATTATGGATATGCATGTTATAATAATGGATTAGGTAAAATAGAATTAATAGATGGACAAATAAATACATATGGAAGAACAGACACTCTTCGATCTCATGGAGCTTTTTATAATAGAACTAATGGAACAATAAAAATAGAAGGAGGAACTATAACAGCAAGAGGAATAGGTATAAATAATGCATCAACTGGAAAAGTAGAGATAACTGATGGAAATATATCAGGTTATAACGGCGTAGAAAATGCTTCTGGAGGAAATATTGAAGTAAGTGGTGGAACAATAAACGGAAGTTATGTAGGAATTCTTAATAGTAATGATAATGGAAAAATTATTATTACAGGAGGTATTGTAGAATCAAATCGTTATGCAATTCAAAATGAAAAAATGGGAACAATATCTATAGAAAAAGCTATTGTAAGATCAAATAATTCTTATTCAGCGATATATGGAAGAGGAAATGGAGATATTATCGTAAAATCTGGAGAAATAACATCAAAATATGGAGGAATATATATTGAAAATACAGCAAATGTTATATTAGGAAATAAAGATGGAATAATTAATTCAGAATCTCCAAATATAGTAGCAGAACAGTATGGAATAAATAATTCAAAAGGAAAAATATATTACTATGATGGAACAATAACAGCTAATATAGATAAAACTATTATAGGAAATATTGCAGATAAAGAGGAAGATGCATATTTAAAAATAGAAGATGTAGATGAAAAAAATGAAAATGCAACAATGGCATCAAAAGAAAATGTTGTATCAATAAATGATGTCGAATATTCATCTTTAGAGGAAGCATTAAAAAATGCAAATACTGGAGATACAATAAAATTATTAAAGAATATAACAATATCAAAAGACTTAGATGTAGAAGAAAATAAAAATATAATAATAGATATGAATAGTAAACAAATAAAGCTATTTAATCAAATTAATAACTATGGAACACTAAAAATAATAGATAATAGTGAAGAAAAAGCAGGAATAATAAAGGAACTTGGAGAAAAAATAATAAATAAAGAAAATGCAACTTTAAGTATAGAAAATATAAAACTTACAAGTGTATTAGTTGGTTCAGATAGTAACACAAAAACTATAATAGTAAATCAAGGAACACTAAATATAAATGAAACGACCTTAAATTCTAGCGGATACAGAAATTATTCTATACATAATGCGGGAAATCTAAATATAAAAAATGCTAATATAATAACAACTGGTGAAAGAGGATATGGTATTTGTAATGAACCAAGCGGAATAGTAGAAATAGATAATATTACAATTAGTACTAAGGGGCAAAATGCAAATGGTATTTTAAACTTTGGAAAATTAAATATAAAATCAGGAAATATAAAAACAGAAGGTTCGTATTATCCATATGGTATCTATAATACAGGAGAGCTAGAAGTTGGAACAGTTGAAATATATGCTAGAGATAATGGAATATATAATAATGCAAAATGTATTATAAATGGAGCTAAATTTAATTCATCAAGCCATATAGCAATTTATAATGGCGAACAAGGAGATTTAACAATAACTACAGCTGAAGTATCTGGAAATTATGCAGTTTTAGATAATTATGGTATAGCAAAGATATATAATGGAGTTTATAACACAAATAATACATCTATTTTAAATGAAGGCAGTGGAAGTATAGAATTTTATGATGGAACTATTACTACTTCATATTGTGGAATATATAATTATGATACTGGAAAAGTTTTATTTGCTGGAGGATCAATACATTCAACAAGAGACAATGCAATATACAATAAAAAATCAGGAGAAATAAAAGTTACAGGTGGAAGTTTAGTTACAGAACAATATGCATCAATATATAATAATGATACAGGAACTATAATAGTAGGTGAGAAAGATGGTATTGTTAGTACAGAAATCCCATATATAAAAGGAACTTATGGTGTATCTAACGGAAAAGGAACATTTAACTTTTATGATGGTATACTAATTGGAAATGAAAATCAATCAACATATGGAACAATAAATGAAATAGAAGATGAATACGATATTGTAAAAACAAAAAACGATGACAATACAGAAAATGCAGTTTTAAAAATACTTCCAATGGCAAAAATATTATCTACTGGCGAAGAATATTCTACAATACAAAAAGCGATAGAAGCGGTTAATGAAAATGAAGAAACAATACAAATTATAAGAAATATTGAAATACTATCTACAGCAGAATCTATAACAATACCTGAAAATAAAAATATAATACTAGATTTAAATAACTTTGTAATATCAACAGGAAAAGCTGAATCTATAATAAATAATGGAAAATTAAAAATTACAGATAATAGTGAAGAGAAAAAAGGCAGAATAAAAGGATTTAACGAAAAAGTTTTAATAAACAATGAAAATGCAACATTAGAGTTTGAAAATGCAAATCTTACAGCAGAATATAGTAGTGCGACAAATTCGGACAGAAAGAACTTAATAGTAAATAATGGTAGTATGAAAGTTACTGGTGGAGAAATGATATTTACAGGTTCATATTGTTATGGAATTCAAAATAATAATATTTTGAATATTTACTCTGGAACTTTTAAAAGTGATGGAGTGGTTGTAAGAATAATAAATAGTACTGGTGATTTAAATATTTATGGCGGAGAGATGACAGCTAATCCAAATGAAAAATATTATTCTAATTATTCACATCTTATAGTTAATGATGGTAATATGATAATAGAAGATATAAAAATAACAACTACTAAGTCTTATTATATAAGTATTAGCAATAATGGAACTGCGGAAATTAATGGTGGAGAAATAACAAATTATGATACAAATATAGTAAATAGTGGAAATTTGAAAATTAATTCTGCAACTATAAATTGTACTTCAAATTCTAGCAGTGTAATCGATGTATATAATGGTAGTGTAGAAATAAATGGAGGAACAATTACTTCTAAAAATAGAATTATAAATAATAAAGCAGAAAGCACTGTAACTATAAATGGTGGTAATATGCAATCAGATGGAGGAAATGCTATATATAATTCAAGTAATGGAAATATTATAATAAATGATGGATTAATAAAATCTAAAGGAACTATGCGTAGAGGAATAATAAATGATTTATCAGGAACAATAACTGTAAATGGAGGAGAAATTATTTCAGAAAATTATACAGCAATTACAAATGATGAAGAAGGTACTGTAATAGTAAATGGTGGAAAAGTAAAATCATTAGAATCTTGGGGAATTTCAAATAATTCAACAGGAACAATAATAGTGGGCGATAAAACTAAAGAACTATTAGCAGAAAGTCCAATAATAGAAGGTGCTACATATGGTATAGATAATTGCTATGGAAAATTATATTTTTATAATGGATCAATAATAGGTTCAAAAGAACAATCAATATATGGAAAAGTAACTGAAATTAGAGAGGAAAGCAATATAATAAAAACATTAAATGAAGATGAAACATTGGAAACATCAACACTTGGTGTTAAAAACGTTGCTAAAATTGCTTCTACACAAGTTGAATATAGAAATTTAGCAAGTGCTATATCTGCTATAACAACAAATGATGAAACTGTTCAGATAATAAATGATGATGTAATAGCTGAAATTTCAAATCAAATTGTAATTCCAGAAGAAAAAACAATAACAATAGATTTAAATGGACATGAATTGCAAAATTCTAGAGAAAACTGGATAGTAAATAATGGAAAACTAAAATTGGATGATTCTACAGAAGAAAAACAAGGAAAAATTATAACATATGGAAATAAAACTTTAGTTAATAATCAAAATGCAATACTTGATATTAATAATATTTCTATAATAAATAATGCAATAGAAGGAAATTCTTCAGAATATTGCAAAATTATAGAAAATGATGGAACTCTAAATATAAATAATGTTCAAATTAAAGCAAATGGTGAATATATTCAAATTCTATATAATAAAAATAATGGTACAATAAATGTACGAAATGGAACAATATTAGGAACAGGTTGTTATATATCAGGAATATTAAATTTAGGAAATGCTGAATTTAATTCTGGAAGTATTTCTTATAAAAATAATAATACTTATAGTAATTCTGGAAATTGTATATATAATGAAAAAGATGCAACACTAAATATAACAGGTGGAAAATTTGAAAGTAAAAATAATAGTATTATAAATCATGGAAATATGGAAATAAGTAATGCTGAAATTATAGCAAATAAAAATGGAATATATGCAGGTGTAAATTCTATAACAAAATATAATAATGGAAATATAACTTCCGAAGAATATGGAATTTACACTGACGGTAAATTTGATGTATATGGTGGAACAGTTTATGGAAAAGATGTTGGAATATACAATAAATCAATAACAAATGTATATGGCGGAGAAATAAAGTCAAATTCGATTGTTATAAGAAATCAAAACAACACTGTAACAATATACGATGGTAAAATTACTATGAAATCATCAAGTGGACAAATAGGAATTGCAAATTATTCAACTGGAGAAATAAACATAAAGAATGTAGAAATTAATTTAGAAATTGAATCAAATAGAGTATATGGAATATACAATAATACAACAGGAACTATTAATATAGAAAAAATGAAAATGGATTTAGTAGAAAAATCGACTTCATATAAAGCTTATGGAATATACAATGATACAACAGGAAAAATTGTACTTGGAATTAAAGATAAAAATGTTGATAATAATCAAATAATAATTAATTCTACAGGATATGGTGTATACATAGATGATGAAAATGGTCAGTTCTGTATGTATGATGGTACAATAATAGGACAAACTAAAGCAATTGAAGGAAAGTGCAATATGGAATATGAAGATAGATATAAATTAAATATAACAGATAATGAAACAAAAGCAAATTTAATACCAGATGATGTAACATATGAACAAATAGTATCTGTTGGAAGTATTTATTACGATAGTATTCAAGAAGCTTTAAATGCAATAGAAACAGAAGGAACAATATTAATACATAAAGACTTGGAATTAAAAGCTCCAATAATAATACCGGCAGAAAAAAACATAACATTAGATTTACAGGCAAGTGCAATAAATTATGATGACTCAAAAAATGCAATGATAACAATTGAAGAAAATGCTAAATTAACAATAATAGATTCTAGAGAAGATGGAACAGAGACAACTACATATGGAAATATAGAAAATACTTCAGGTACAACAATAATTAACAAAGGTACTTTAGTAATAGGAGTAAATGATGAAATCGTTTACACAAATTCACCAAGAATAACAGGAAAAATATTGTCAATACAAAATATAGGATCACTTCAAATTAATGATGGAACTATAGGAAAAATATCAAACACAGGAACTGTAGAAGACAATAGATAAGAACAAATCTGAAAATTTTGAGTAAATTAGTTCGTGTGAAAAATTTACAATAAATATGAATTTTTATTCATATTTATTGACCTTTGTAAAAAAAGAAGATATAATACTATGCATAGAATATAAACAAATTATAGATAATATAAGCTATAAACAAGGAGAAAAAAAATATGATTAAATTAGTATTAGTAAGACATGGCCAAAGCATGTGGAATTTAGAGAATAAGTTTACAGGATGGACAGATGTCGAATTATCAGAGCAAGGTATAAATGAAGCAAAAGAAGCGGGAAAAATATTAAAAGAAAAAGGTTTTTATTTTGATTTAGGGTTTACATCAGTATTAAAAAGAGCAGAAAATACATTAGATTATATATTAAAAGAAATGGGAGAAGAAAATATAGAAATAAAAAGAAGTTGGAAGTTAAACGAAAGACACTATGGGGCTTTACAAGGATTAAATAAAGAAGAAACAAAAGAAAAATATGGTGCAGAACAAGTATTACTATGGAGAAGAAGTACAGATGTAAGACCACCAGAATTAGAGGAATCAGATGATAGATATCCAGGTAATGATCCAAAATATAAAGATTTAACAAAAGAAGAATTACCTAAAACAGAAAATTTAATAGATACAATAAAAAGAGTATTAGAATATTGGAATTCAGATATTAAACCTGAACTTGAAAAAGGAAAAAGAATAATAATAGCAGCACATGGAAACAGCTTAAGAGGATTAATAAAATATTTAGATAATATAAGTGATGAAGATATTATTAAATTAGAATTACAAACCGGCAACCCAATATGCTATGAATTAGATGACGACTTAAAACCTATAAAACATTATTATTTAAAATAAATTTTTAACAGTACTATTATAAATCAAAAATATAGTATTGAAGAAATATGTAAACCATGGTATAATATAGATTATAAAATATATAAGGAGGCAATAAGCATGATGATCACATTCCGCAATGCACAACTCGAGGACTATGAAGCTTTTAATAAGCTTTACATCCGGAAGGACTACTTAGGTGAGAAAGAATGGATTGGAACAGCAATGGAAAAGGACAGGTACATAAAACATATTCAAAACGAGGATATCGTTTTAGCAGTGTTAAATGGAACTGTCATAGGATATTGCTTGGTACAGGCATTTGACGACGGAATATGCGAACTAATCAGTTTTTATATAAATTCTGATTATCGCGGAAAAGGGTACAGCATGGCTTTTCTAAGTCACATTGAAAGCTTAGCTAAATCCTGTGGAATGAAAAAAATCAGGTTAATGTCATACAACATGAAAACTGACAGATTCTGGGAAAGGATGAAGTATGTTTCAGTAAATTATACTGATGAATACGAAAAAATACTGCTTTAAAGCCAAGGAAAGGACCGCAATAGCGGTCTTTTCTGTATAAATAATTAATATATTTTTAATTGAAAGATTTACAAAAAAAAAACAATATGTTATAATTTTAAATGTAAAATTTTATCAATGCATAAGAAAAAATGAGGTGATTTAATGAATCAAATACTTGATCATAATCCGAGAAGAAACGGTAATAGTGGTGGAAGTAATAAGAATTTATTTAAAATTTTTGCAGTAGTTCTTTTAATATTTGCAGTAGTATTAATAGGCAATGGAATATATAGTATGTTTAAAGAAAATGAACAGAAAAATCCAATAAGTAAAGAAAATAATAATACTGAAGAAATTAAAGCAATAGTAAAAGTTGAAATTGATGGAAGTACAGCAAAAATAAAAGTTGAACATGATAAAGAAATAGATAAAGTTATATATAAATGGAATGATGGTTCAGAAAAAACTACATCAGCTAATAAAAAAACAAGTTTTGAAAAAACAATTGATATTCCACGAGGAGAAAATACATTGTATGTAACAGTAATTGATATAGATAAAGTAGAAACTACATATGAACAACAAATAACTGCTGAAGAAGGTATTGATATAGAAATTCCAAAAATACAAACAGCAATTACAGAAGACAAAAAGTTAAAGATAACTGCTACAGATGATATAGGATTAGATTTTATAACATATAGATGGAATGAAGAGGAAGAAAAGAAAATAAAAGCTGATCAACCAGACCAAAAGAAAATAGAAATTATTATAGAGATACCAAAAGATACAAATGAGTTAATAATAGTAGCTGTAGATACAAGTAATAATACAGCAACATATGGTCCAATTCCTTTTGCGGGTCTAACTATACCAACAATAGAAGCTGGAATAATAGACGAAAAAAATCTATTAATAACAGTAGAGCATGAAAAAGGAATAGAAAAAATAGAATATACAATATACAACGGAGATCCAAATGATGCAGACACAGAATCTAAATATTATACAATAACAGACCAACACGGTACTAAGGTTGAATTTACACAAGCATTGTTTGTAGGATATAATAGAATAATAGTAAAAGCAGTAAGTTTAGATAATACTGTAAAGAAATTTGATGGTGAATGTAATTATAATCCAAATAAAGCAACAAACAACAGTAATACCAATACTAATACTAACACTAACACAAATACAACTTCAAATACTACTAATAATACAAACACAACAAATACTCAAACAACTGAAAATACTACCAGATAATAATGATGCATCTTATATTTATATAAGATGCATTTAATATAAAAAGATTAAATAGGAGGTATAATATGAAGTATGAAAAATCTTGTGGTTGCATAGTATTAGATAAAGAACATAATAAAGTTTTGTTAATAAAACATAATGAAGGACATTGGGACTTTCCAAAGGGACATATGGAAGAAGGAGAGAATGAAATTCAAACTGCAATAAGAGAAACTAAAGAAGAAACTAATATTGATGTAAAAATAGACGAAAATTATAGATATAAAATAAATTATAGCCCAAAAGAAGATGTAACAAAAGATGTAATATATTATTTGGCAACAAAGACAACAGAAGAAGTAAAACCTCAATTAAGTGAAGTGTCTGATGTAGAATGGGTTAACATAAATGATGCAATAGAAAAAATAACATATGATAATTCAAGAAACGTTTTAAAACAATTATTAAAAGATTTAAATATATGAAAAAGGAGCATATTTTTATTATGCCCCTTTTATATATAATAAGGAAAAATCTATTATATAAATACTTTGCACAGAAAAATGTTTTAAGTAAATTTTGCATTATTATATAAAAAAATATATATATTTATTTATTTGAACTCTTAATTAATTTTGCATGAACAACAAGTCTGCCATCGTTAACATTAGTACAAGTAGATAAAGTAAGAATTTTATCGTTAAAATTTAAGTTGGTTTCAAAATCAAAATAGCTTCTATCTAAAATAGTATTTAAAAAATCTTGATATACAAGTTCATCAGTAAAATTTGTTGTTATATAATAAGTTTCAGAAGGAACTTTATAAACTGAGAAAACTTGCCATAAAGTATTTTGAGTTAAAGTAGAAAGCTGAATACACCACTCCTTATTATTATACCATTCGTCTGTTGTAAGATTATTTAATGTTGCAAACATAGTATTATTCATCCTATTATGACCATAAATAATAGTATTTTTATCTAAAGTAGTTAAATTATTTCTATAATCAGCAAAAATCCAGCCAGAAGAATTATAATTACCATTAAAAGAATGAGTTAAATAATAATTATTATCTTCAGTTTGCAAAACAGGGTAATCTATATTTGTTCCATCTACTCTAAGCCATGCAACAGTATCTGAATTTTGAGCAATCAAGTCATTTAAATCTACATTAATTAAAGATCTTTCAACTACTTCAGTATAAATTGGAGTGATATTTTCTTCTTCAGGTGGATTTATAATAACAATGTCAGTATTATCATCATTATCAGAAATTTCAGAGATTTTAACAATTTCATGAATAGAATTAGTTAAATCTGCAGATTCTTTATTTTCTTTTTGCCATACTATCATTAAATATGCCGCAAAAAGTATTAGTAAAATTGAAATTAAATAAATAAAAATACGTTTCTTATCCATAAATTCTCCATTTAAATTTTAATTAATAATATTATATCATTAATTAAGATAAATAAAACTATTTTGTAGAAAAAAATATATTCGTATGATATAATTTTAAAAATATCAAGAGATAAATAAAGGAGATTAGATGAAAAAAATATTAAAATATTTTTTGGCATATATAATTATGATTACAGTATTTATTTTGTCAATTGTTGCTATATCACTTATTCCAAGTGAAAAAATATATGAAAATATAAGAAAATCTTCAGTAACCTTGCTTAAAGAAGGAGATTTATTACGTTATCCATCATATAGAAAAATAAAACTAGATAATTACACAGATTCATTAATGTTAAACAATGCATATTCAATAAATAATAAATCACCATTTGAATCTGCTATGCTAGTTAGAGAAAATTACATTTCTGGTATTTCAGCCGAAGCAACAAGAGATGTATTAGGAGAGCATATACAAACAAAGGCACAAGTTGAGGAGTTAGAAAATTTAATAAATAATAATCCTGATGAATCTCATGAATATGCAAGATATTGGCATGGATATTTAGTATATTTAAGACCGTTACTGTTATTATTTGATTATTCAAAAATAAGAATCATAATTTTAATTGTTTTAATATTCTTAATATCAAGATTATTATATAATTTATATAAATTAAAAAAAATAACAACATTGATATCATTAACAATTGCTTTAATATGTGTAGATATACAATTAGTATTTTTATCATTACAATCAATGATTACATTTGTAATAATGTTGTTGGCAAGTAATATTTTAATAAAAAAAATAAATAAAAATGTAAATATAAATTTATTCTTTTTTATTATAGGAGGTGTAACTTGTTTTTTTGATTTACTTACTACTCCTTTAATAACACTTGGAATTCCTCTAATATTATATTTAGAATTAACTAAAGAAAAACAAGTAAAGGAAATAATAATAGATATAATAAAAATAAGTTTATCATGGGGAATAGGGTATCTAAGTGTATGTGTAACAAAATGGATAATAGTAGATATTTTCTTTGAAAGAAATGTAATAACTACAGCAATACAACAATTTTTTTATAGAAGTAATAAAACATATTTAAATATTTTTGGTGCATTAATAAAAAATTTGACATACACAAATTTAAGCCTTTTCGTGATTATATCATCATGTTATTTAATTTTTATATTAAATAGAAAAAAAGGTGATTTAAAAATAAAAGAAGCAATACCTTATTTTATTATAATGAATATGCCTATAATCTGGTATATTATATTAGCCCAACATTCAGATATGCATAGTTTTTTTACATATAGATTATTATCAATATCATTCTTTGCAATTGAAACAGGAACAATTAAACTATTAAATATAAAAAAGAAGGAATAGAATGATGAATTTATTGAAAAAAATAATAATAAAAAAATATGATATAATTTATCCAGCAGTATTAAATATAATTTTTTTAATAATAATGTTCTTAAGTAATAATATATTCTATGAAACTATTGATGATTATATGATACAAGAAATTTGTGCAGGATATTATGGAGAATATAATCAATATATCATACAAATGAATGTGTTAATTGGAAAATTTTTAGTATATTTATTTAAGATTGTATCAAATGTTAATTGGTACTTTCTATTTCTTATAGTTCTACAATTTATCAGCTTTACAACAATAGGAAGTTATATTATAAAAATAAAAGGTAAAAAATTAGGAAGTATTATATATATAACTATACTAATTCCTTTTTATTTTGTTGGATTATCTAACTTACAATATACACAAGTAGCATATACATTGTTAACAGCTGGTATGATTGTGCAGATTTATTCAGTAGAAAATAAATATAGAAAAGACTTATTATATAGTGGAATATTAATAATATTGGGAACTATGATAAGATTTAATTGTTATTATACATATCTGATATATATAGTTACATATTTATTCATAAAAATTATTAATAAAGAAAAATTAAAAAATATAATTATAGTCAACTTTGTAATAGGGTTATGTGTTATTATAATACAAAATTTTAGTATAAATTATTACAATAATAATTTGATATATAAAAAATATTTTGAATATAGCAAAATTAGAGTGATTCATAATGATTTTTGTGATATAGATTATAATGAAAATGAAGATATTTTTAAAAATGTTGGATGGTCAGAAAATGATAAAAAATTATTGGATTTGGTAACAATAGCTGATGAAGATGTGTTTTCAAAAGATAATCTTGAAACCATATATAAAGCATATATTTCAGAAAAAAGAATGATAAAATTTGATGATACAATTCCAAAAAATTTTATATTTATTTTTGAAATAAAAATTTTGATTCCTATTTGTATGTGTATAATATTAATTATTTTAGATCAAAATAAAAAAAATAAAATTATAATACTAGCAATATGTATACTTCAAGAATTAATATATATGATAATAAATAAATGTCCAGTTAGAGTAATATATCCAACATGTTTGATGGCATATATTTTGATAATATTAGATTTTAAATTTGATTTAAAAAAAATTAAAGAAAAAACAACTAAAAAATATATAATATTTAAAGTAATAATAATTTATTTATTAATAACAAATTTAGTTTGTAATTTTATAAAAATGCAATATAGAAAATCTCTAAACGAAGAATCATATATTTATAATCAACTTTATGAATATGTTTCGGAAAATAAAGAAGATGCATATATATACCCAACATATTCTTTGCAATATAGGTATATTAATTCTGCAAATTTAAGTGTTTTACCAAAAGGTAAAATTGAGAATCTATTTCCTATTGGTTCATGGATGATTTATAATAAAGAATATAATGAATTTCTAAAAAAATATGAAATAGAAAATATGTTTAAGGCATTAGTAGAAAAGGAAAATGTGTATTTAGTAGATTCAAATACATATTATCTAAAAGGAAATATATCTGAAATCGTAACTTTTTTAAATGAGCATTACTATAATAATCAAGCAATAAAAGTAAATGAAATAAAAAATTTTGATGATAAAATATATATATATAAATTGGAATTGAAGGAGCAATAAATATGAAAAAAATATTAAAATATTGTAAATTATATATAATATTAATAAGTATATTTTTATTAAGTTTAATAATAACATCATTAATTCCATCAAAAGCATTAAAAAGTAATGTTCAAAAATCAGCTGATGAACTTATAAAAATAGGTGGAAGACAAACAATAAGCGATACATCATTAGTCGATTTAAGACTTTTTACATATACTGACGCTTTAATGATAAATACAGCATATTCTATAGATTCAACAAATCCAATATATTCATTTATGGTAGCAAGAAAAAATTATTTACCAGGAATAACCGAAAGGGTATATCCTGAAAGTATATATGATTTAGTATCAGTTGAAAAATATTACTCAGAATTAACTTTAGAGAGCGGAGATACAAGAAAACTTGCCGCACAAACGAAAGAATTATATGATACAGCATATGACAATATAGATGAATCAATTGAATATGCAAGGTATTGGCACGGATATTTAATATTTTTAAGACCTTTATTATTGTTTTTTGATTATAATACAATTAGAATATTATCTATAATAATCTTTTTTCTTATAATAAGTGTTTTTGCTTATTTAATGATGAAAAAGACCAGCTTTTTTCAAGCAATCGTATTTGTTATTGGATTTTTACTAATGGGCGGATTTGTTATAGCTGCATCTATGAACGAAATTACATGCTTTTATATTGCATATATAGCTTCAATTTATATTTTATTGAGATTTGAAAAGATAAAGGACATAAATAAGATATATTTCATAATTGGTGCTGTAACTAGTTTTATAGATTTTTTTACTAATCCAATAATAACACTAGGAATTCCAATGCTAGTATATACCACGTTATC
Source organism: uncultured Clostridia bacterium (assembly GCA_934167495.1). GTDB lineage: Bacteria > Bacillota > Clostridia > TANB77 > CAG-508 > CAKPKP01. The sequence goes on from CAKPKP010000007.1 coordinate 42,227, forward strand.
AGAAAAAAATAAACTAGACTCTAAAAGAACAAGTGTAAAAGAAATTTTAATAGAATATATAAAAAATGTATTAAGCTGGGGAATAGGTTTTTCAGCAATTTGGATTAGTAAATGGATTATAGTAGATATTTTATATAATAAAGGAATTATAAAAAATGCAATAACACAAGCTTTGTTTAGAACGGTATCATATGGCTTAAATCAAAAAGTTACATTAGAAGGAACGGTATATAGTGTACTTACATATTTAGGCATTTTACCTATAATAGTAACTATACTAATGCCATTAATATATATTATTATACCATTCAAAAAGCATGATTATAATTTAAATAAAGCATTACAATATATTTTAATTAGTATACTTCCTATTTTATGGATGATTGTAGTAAAAAATCATGTGGGAGAACATGCATTTTTTACATGTAGAAATTTTTGTGTAACAATAACAGGTTGTTTTCTTTTAATGTTAAGTCAACTAAAGGGCAAAACTAAAGAGTAAACCTTTTATATTATAATAGATTTTCGTAATATAAATTTTTTACATAAAAGTAAATTTTAGAGGAAAACAAAAAAGCAGATTTTAAAATGTTTTAAAATCTGCTTTTGATCTATTATATTTCATATATAGTATAATTTTCTAATTCTCCAATTTTATTTAAGTTATCAATAATATATTTTCTAATAGTTTTAGATTCTTGCCAAAACATATCTTCTTCGTTAGTAAAAATAAGAATTTGAGTGCCACTTTTTAAGTTTTTAATATTTTCTATAACTCCTGATTCACCATCTTTACCAAAGTTACCAACGAAAGGTAAATCATAGTATCCATGACTTTGTCCGAAGAGGTATCATATATAAAGCAGCTTCATTTGAAAAAACTATAACATCAATATTTTTAGAATTTTCTTCTGTAATGTATTTAGTTATAGTATTAATTTTAGAGGTCATTTCAATTGAGAAATAACAGTTGTAATAAGGATGATTTTTATCTTTACAATAAATTGGAACTTCTATTACATTAAAAATACTAAGTAATGAGTATAATAAATCTAAAGTTATAATTATTATAGAAATTATAACCGATAATTTATTATATAATGTTTTACCTAAAATTGGTGTAAATACTAAATAATCTAGTATATAAAAAAACAATATCATTACAAATATTAAAGCCAAAAGAAAATGATAAAGGTTAAGAATTGGATATATAACTAAATTTAAAGGAAATGATATACATATTAGTAATTTTAAGTTTTCCTTCACTACTTGATTAGTAATAAAATTTTTTTTCATTATCCAAAATATAAAAGCATAAAGTGAAGATATAGCAAGTAAAAGCAGAATGCTCCAAATATCAAGTGAAAAATTTGAAAAAGAAAACTCATTAATGCCAAGAATAGCATAGTTTATGAAATCATATAATATATTATATTTATACATTATAAATAAAGAAATACATGAAAGTATTATTGCAGGTATTGCTTGAATAAGTAGCCTTTTTATAGTAGTAACAAAATTTTTATTTAAAAGAAATTCTGCTAAACAAATACCAATAACATAATATGCTCCTATATTTTGCTTAGTAAAAATGGTAGCGTAAATAATAAAGCTATTAAAAATAAGGTAGATGAATTTTTTCCTACTAAGCAAAAAGAAATTCATTCCAATAATTACAAAAACAATTGCTAGTATATTATAATTTGCACCAGTTTTAATTCCAGATGCAAATGTAGAAAAGATTGTAGCTGAAAAAAGAAATGCTTTTCTTTTATTAAAATCCAAAGTTATAAATAATGAATATAAAGATGTTGGGAAAGATGCAAAGATGAGTAAATTATAAAATTTAAAAGTTAATAAATTTGCATTAAATATTTTAAAAAGTAAATTACCAATTACAAAGAATATAGGGGTAATAATAATATTACAATCTTTATAAATTATGAAACCATTATACATTTTGTATATGTTTTGAAAATTCCATATTTCATCACAAGAAATATTTGGATAAAAAAAACATGATATAAGTATTAATAATATATATATAGAAAAAACAAAAATAATATCAAATTTTTTAATAAAATATAGTAGAGATTTCATCTTAGCTCCTTTAAATAAATTTTAAAATATTGTATATTAAAGTAATTTAATATGCAATATTAAAGAATAAAAAAATAAATTTTATAAAAAATATATACAAAAAAATAATAATATGCTAAAATATTTTTAAAATATTTTTAGCGAAAAAAGCAGATACTTGCATTTTTTTGCTAAAAGTATTATAATTATAGTATATGATAAAAATAAAGGAGGAGATTTTATGTCAAAAAAGGTTATGAAAATACTAACAGTTTTATTATTAATAGCAATGTTATGTAATATATGTACAACTGTATTTGCTGATTTTGATGGGTTTGCAGAAATAAAACCAGCAAGTTCTCAACTTGCAACAAGTGTTCAAAATATAGGTGGATACATTTTAGGTGTAGCACAAGTTATAGGTATGGTTGTAGCAGTTGTAATGCTTGTAGTATTAGCTATTAAATATATTTCAGCAGCTCCAAACGATAAAGCTGAAATAAAAAAACATGCGGTTGTATACATAGTAGGTGCAATTGTATTATTTGCAGCTTCAGGAATATTACAAATAATCAAGAATGTTGCTTTAATAATAAGCTAATATAAAAAGATTATCTATAGTTAAAATAGATAATCTTTTTTGTATATGAGAATAATTTAAAGAATTAATGTACTCAAAAGTACAATTAATTCTTTTTTTTTATCTAATAGTAAAAATTATACAAAACCTTTCAAGATTAATTCATAGTAGAACTATTTAAAAACTTTTTTGAAAAATTGACTAGTAGAAATAGAACTGGTGCGATTAAATCTTTTTAAATTGTATAAACAATCAGGGCTTTTAGATATTATATTAACACCTTCAGTGCAAGATAAAGAAGCTTTAAATCCTAAATCCTTTATAATATTTATAGAATCTTTGCTGATAATGCCATAAGGATAAGTAAAACAATTAGGAACATAGCCGTTGGCATTATTTTTGAATTCTTCTTGCAATTTTAAAATATCATCCGAAAGTACTTTTCTATAAGAATCTATTGATTCACCTTTTAATTTAGAACATCCATGTCTTTTTCCATTATTACTATGTAAGTTATAAGTATGGTTTTGAAATTCTATTCTTTTAGTATCAATTAATTCATTAATATCTTTCCAACGTAAATAACTATAATTTAAATTAGCTTCATCAGTCTCAGAGAAAATATCTGTATATTTACCCACAATTGAAATAACTGCTACCATATCGTATTTTTCTAGTAAAGGTAAAACATAGCCTAAATTATTATAATGGCCATCATCAAAAGTAATAATAATAGGTTTTTCTGGTAAAGGAGAATCATTATAAACATAATTAATTAAGTCTGTAATAGTAATGGTTGTATATCCATTTTCTTTAATATATTTAAAATCATTTTCAATAACACTTGGATTAACAATATATGTATTACTTCTAGATTTTAAAACACTATGATACATTATAATAGGAACCTTAACTCCTTGAACTGTAGTATTAGCTAAAACATAAGTATAAATGCATATTGTAGAAATAAGGAAAAATATAAAAAGAAATAAAAATATAATTTTATAATTTAATTTAAAAACTTTAAAAAGCATAAAATCACCTAGTAAAAATATATTTAAATTATAAAATTATATTCATTCTTTTAATAGATAAAAATTATGCTGCTTGTTCTTCAAGTTTTACTAACATTCTTGTAAGAATAACTTTAGCTGTAGGTTTTAAAGAATTGGTGAAATAAAAGAAATTACATACAGATTCAAGTGAATTTTCAATATAATTTCGATCATACATTTCATTAATAGATTTAATAATAACCCACTTTACATTAGACGGAGTTGTATGATTTCTCTTTGCAATTTCTGGATATACATTCTTCTCTAAGTTTCTATAAAGATTTAAATCTTTAGTTTCATAAGAATATAAAATACTTTCTATTAAAAATCTAGTTCCTATTCTAGAAAGATTAAATTTTAATTTTCCAAATGTATTAATTATTTCAAATTTTGTTTTATTAACATCTATTTTAGAGATAATTTTATTTATTTTTTCTTCAATAAATGTAATATCTGAAGTTTTTAATACATAATTATTTGAATCAAGATATGAGTCAGAATTAGTGAAAAATAAAAAATAAGGCTCATATTCTAAATTATTAAAACTAGATACATTAATATTATCTGCATCTACAATAATTAGTTGAGGAGCATCATATTTACATATATCTAAAGCTTCTTTTTCAGAAGAAGCAATTCCAAGCAAACGAATCCTTTCATTTTTTCCAACAATTTGATTAATAAGTTTTTTAGTAAAACTTGAAGTTGAATCTACAATTAATAAGTTAATCATTTTTAGCCTCCTTATAAAAATAAAATCTAACAATAAAACTTATTATCTGATTAAAGGTTACAGTAAGTGTAAAAAAAATTATAAGTATATTGAATAAAAATGAGAAATAAAGTATAATTAATTATAGTAACAATAAAGAGGTGGTTTTATGAAAAAAGTATTAAAAATAATTTCTATAGCATTGGTTATAGTTTGTATATGTAGTTGTGCATTTGCTACAGAAGATTTAACAAGTGGAATGGAAATAAACGTGGGAGGTAAAGATAGTGGAGTTATAGGAACGTTTATGGGGATGATATTAGGAGTCCTTCAAACAATTGGAGTAGTGGTAACTATGGTTTCTCTTGTAATAGCAGGAATTAAATATATGATATCAAGTACAAATGATAAAGCTTCAATAAAACAACAAGCAATACCATTTGTAATAGGAGGAACGATAATTTTTGCAGCATCTACTATAGTAAAATTGATAGCAAATTTTGCAGGTCAAACATTTAATATATAGAAAAAAGCAAATTTTCAATGCATGAAAATTTGCTTTTTTCTATATAAAATATTACAAAATTATTAAAAAAATATATATTTTTTGTAAAAATTACAGAATTTTTTCATAAATATTGAAGATTTTTGAGAAATAAAGTATAATAAACATAGTATGGTGAAAAATGGGGTGATAGCATGAAAATAGCGATTAAAATAATAAGTATAATAAGTATAGTTTTAGTTTTGATAAGTATAATGCAAGTACCATGCAATGCAGCAATAGATATAAAGAATATACAGGGTTCAGCAGAAAATTTTTTAAGTACAGGCGATAAAAATCAAAACAATACTATCAGTGTGTCAAAGATGAAAGAAGAATTATTACCAATAGCTGAAATTCTTACAATGATAGGCACAGGGGTAGTAATTATTTGTGCTATTGTAATTGGAATTAAATATATGGTAGCAAGTCCAGATGAACAAGCTAAATTAAAGAAACAAATGGTAGGATTAGTTGTAGCTACAATAGTAATATTTGGAGCATATGGAATTTGGAAGGCACTATATCAATTTATGAATACAGCATTAAAATAACAAAGGAGGAATAACATGGGAACATATTATATACCACGTAATGTAAAAGGTGAAACAAGAATATTATATATTTTTTCTATAAAATCATTAATAACAACAGGAATAGGAGCAGTTATAGGATTACCTTTTTATTTAATATTTGCTGCATTAGGTTCAAAGTTAGTTGGAGCAATAATACTTGCTGTGTTTGCAATAATAGGATTTGTAATAGGAGCAGTAAAAATACCTAAAATACTAGGAATTCCATTCACTAAAAATGTAGCAGGAGATTCTATAGATGATGTTATAGTAAGATACATCAAATTTAAAAAAGATAGAAAAATGTATACTTATACAAAGGAGGAAAAGTAATATGCAAATAGTAAGTCTACTTCAAGTAATAGTGGCAATTTTAGTAATGCTAATATTAGTTTTAATATCTATATATGTTTATTTAGTGTATTCAGATAAACATAAAAGAGCTAAGAATGAAAATGGACAAATAGGTGGAAGTGGTGAATATGGCTCACAAGATAAATCAAGACGTGGTTATGAAAGTGGAAAATTTCAAGGTGTACTTTCTAAAGAATCTATATTTGAATTTTTAGATTTTGATGAAATTCTTGATAACATGATAATAAGAAAAGACAGAACACAATATGTTATGGTTATTCAATGTAATGGTGTAAACTATGATTTAATGTCAGAACAAGAAAAATTATCAGTAGAAGAAGGATTTGTTCAATTCTTAAATACTTTAAGATTTCCAATCCAATTGTATGTTCAAACAAGAAGTTTAAATTTAAGAGATATTATAGAAGAGTATAAAGCAAGAGTATCAACTTTATCATCTGATATAGAAAAATTGAATGCCAAAATAGCACAAGCAACTGCAAGTGGAAATAGAGCAGTAAAAGAAAAATTAGAATTTGAAAAAAGAAGAAAAGAAAACGTTTTAGAATATGGAATGGATATAACAGAATATGTTTCAAGAATGAGTTCTAATAGAAATGTATTACAACAAAAAACATTCGTTGTAGTTTCATATTATACAGCTGAATTTGGTGGAGGACTTGATACATATTCAAAAGAAGAAATAGATAGTATGTGTTTCTCAGAATTATATACAAGATGTCAAAATGTTATGAGTGCATTAATGTCATCAGAGGTAACAGGAAAAATATTAGATTCAGAAGAATTAGCTGAATTATTATATGTAGCTTACAATAGAGATGATTCAGAAATATATCAATTATCAAAAGCATTAGATGCACAATATGATGCACTATATAGTACGGGAAAAGACGTATTAGAAAAACGTAAAAAACAAATAGATGAAGAAATAAAATTAGAAGCAGTTGATTTGGCAACAGAAAGTATAATAGATGCAGATAAATTAAGACAACCAGAAATAGTAGAAAGAGAAGAAAAAATAAAAGAAAAAGCACTAGAATTAATAGATGATTACAAAGAAAGAATGGATGACGAATTATACGAAGGTGCAAAAGAACAAGTTGAAAAGAAGAGTAAAAAAAGAATAGAAAAAGCAACTAAAAAAGAAAATGGAGAAGAAACAGAAGGCACAAAAGTTAAGGTAACAAGAAAAAGAAGAACGAAAAAAACAGAAGAATAGACTGTAAAAATTTTTATAGTTTAATGAAAGGAATTGGGTAGTATGAAGAAAAAAAATCAAGAAGAACAAATGAAAGCAACAGTAGTAGAGCAAAAAGAAGGTTTTTTTAAGAGAAATGCAAAAACAATTAAAGATTTAATTGCACCAGCAGGAATAGATGCAAGTTATACAAATCATGTAGAAATAATATCAAGTAAAACAAGATATGCAAGAAGCATGATAGTAGCAAACCTTCCAAGAATGTGTACTTTCCCAGAATTTTTAAGAGGAATGTATACATTTGGAGATATGAATGTATCAGTTTTTATTAATCCAATAAGTGAAAGTATATCTCAAACAGATTTAAATAGAACAATAAATGAATTGGAATCTGAAAGAATTGTTGCCTTAGATAGAGGTGATATAAACAGAGAAAGAATTATAGCACAAAAAAGAGCAGAAGCCGAAGAATTAAGAGATCAGATTGCTGCAGGTTTTAATAAATTATTTGAATCATCAATAATATGTACATTATTTGCATACAGTGTTGAGGAACTAGATAAATATACAGAATTATTATCTAGTGAAATGTCAAAAACTTTAATAGGTGTAAAACCAGCATGGGCAATGCAAGATACAGCTTTAAGATCTAATATGCCATTTTGTGATAATAAAATAAAAAGATCACATACATTTGATAGAAGATCAATGTCAACAGTATTTCCATTCTTCTCATCAGATGTAGGACATAAAAAAGGTATACCATTAGGATTTAACAGACAAACCGGATTACCAATATTATTTGATAATTTCAGTCCAGAGCTTACAAACTATAACATGGTTATATTTGGTAAATCTGGTGCTGGTAAAGGTGTTACAATAAAAACAATAACAGCACGTTCATCTATATTAATGGGAATAGAGAGTTTAGCTCTAGATGCTGAAGGTGAGTATGGAATAGTTGCAGAAGCACTAGGTGGAGTAAATGTTACAATAAGCCCTAATTCAAAAACAATTATAAATCTATTTGATATAGAACCTGAAAATGTAAAAGATGAAATAACAGGAAAAGAAAGAACCGTGTTAAATGTTGAAAATAAAGTAGAAGACGTAACACAAGGTTTACTTACAATGGCAAGAGGTAGTACAAGAAGTAAAGAAGTAAACGAACTTACAAAGCAAATTATTTCAGAAGCTGTTGCTGAAGAATATGCAGCATATGGAATAACAAATGATATAGCAAGTTTATATGAAAAAGAAGAAGGAATAAATATTACTCAAAATTATTTAGGTAAAACAAAAAAGATGATGCCTACAATAGGTTCTTGGTATAAAAGATTAGTAAAGAAGGCAGAATCAAACACTAACCCAGATTATAGATTCCATTATAGTTATTTAATAAAAGTTATGAAACAATATGTAAGAGAATACCAAGGTCAAATGGCATACTTTGATGGTCAATCTACATTTGAATTGTTAGAAGGAGTACCTTTTATAAATCTAGATATTTCAGGACTAGAAGAGAGATTTGCAAGACCATTAGCACAACAAATATTACTTTCATGGATTTGGGAGAAATATGTTAAAAAGAATAGTGAAGATAAAACAAAAGCTGCTAAAAAAAGAGTTTTAGTTGATGAGGCTTGGATGCTTTTACCATATCCAGAGGCTGTAGATTTCTTAAATACTATGGCTAGACGTGCAAGAAAAAGAAATGTATCATTAGCAGTTGTATCACAAAAATTCCAAGACTTCTATGAAAAAGCAGAAGTACAAGCAGTTTTAACATCATCAGATACAAAATTATTCTTAGCACAAGATAAATCTGAAATTCAATACATAAAAGAAGTATTTAAATTAAGTGAAGGTGAAGCAGCATTTTTAACAACATGTAATAGAGGTGAAGGTTTACTAAAAGTAGGAGCAGATACTGCTATCATTGCAATTCAACCAACAAAGAAAGAGTTTGAATTTGTTGAAACAAATATGAACAAGAGAGCACAAATGCTAAAAGAAAAAGAACAACAATATTAATGATAAGGAAGGAAAATATTTTCCTTCTTAAAAGAATTATACTATTGAAATTAAATATAATAATATAATTCTTTTAAAAGGGAGAATAAACAATAGAAAGGATATAAATGAAAAGGAAGATAGCATTAGTACTAATAATTATAATTTTATTTAACAACATAATTCCAAAATTTTGCTATGCTGATGATTCATCTAAGGAATCAATGATAGATGTTGAAAATGCTTTCACAATAGATTCATATAATAGTTTAAACAATGATGGTTCTGCTGAAATAAGAGGAGAAAACAAAGATTATACCCAGATAAAAGAAACGCAGACAAGTAAGCAAACAATTTTAGTATATTTAACAGCTATATTAGATATGCTACCTATTGCAGCTCATACATTGATGAGTGTTGCTACTTTAGATGGTTATGAAAATGGAATAGATGTTGAGACACAAAAAGCTAACTTAAAAGAAGAGTTATCTACATCTGCCTATTTGAAAGGTATGAAAATAGATTCTAATAGTATAGCTATTGCTGTAGCTATTGCTGTAAATTCTTTTACAATAGATTCTTTAATAAGAAGCGAAAGAGAAATGTTTGATGTTAATTTCTTTAATTTTCAAACAAAATCACAAACTAATAATGAATTCAAAGAATCTGTGGCAACTTGGTATTATACTTTAAGATCATTAGCTACTATTATGTCGTTACTAGTGTTAATATATGTAGGAATAAGAATGGCTGTATCAACAACAGCAATAGATAGAGCAAAATATAAGAAAATGCTTTTGGGTTGGTTTGAAAGTGCAATAATTATTTGGCTATTTCCGTACATATTATCTATAATATTTGCTTTATCAAATTCTATTATGGATATGGTAAACAAGGTACAAGGAGAAAGTTTTGAGCTTACAATAATAGCTAAATTTTATTATTCATTAATAGAATCAAATGGATATGAATTAATTTTATGGTCTGTAGCATATTGGTTATTAGTGTGGTACATTTTGAAATTTTTTATAACATATGCAAAAAGATTTTTATCAGTAGGATTATTAATAATAATTTCACCACTAATTTCTGTAACATATGCTATTGATAAAATTGGCGATGGAAGAGCACAAGGCTTTGAAATGTTAATAAAAGAATTAATAGTCAATATATTTATTCAACCATTGCATTTAGTTATATATATAGTATTTATATATACAGCCAATGAAATAGCAAAAACAGCACCAATACTTGCAATAATATTCTTAGCATCATTATCAAGAGTTGAAAAAATAGTAAAGAATGTATTTAACATGAGAGGATTAACATCTATACACTCTATAGGTGCAATAGCTCCAATAAAGAAAAAACATTAGTATGAAGGAGGAAATGTTATTATGGGTAAAAGATATAATTATAATAAAACAAACCAAAAGAAAATAAAGCTAGTAATAATGTTAAGTATAGCAATAATTATATTTTTACTTATAATAAATGTTTACAATAATACAAAACAAAATAATAAAAACAACTTAGATAAAACATATTTTAGTAGTTCTGACTTTACAAGTGTAAAAGAAATATTAGAATATTATGGAAATGTATACATGTCTGAAAAAACTTTAAAAAATGATAAATATAGTTTTGTAATATATACAAAATTCAAATATGATTTATTTGAAAAAGAAGAAAGTAACGAAACATTTTATTATAAAATTATAAATCTAATAGCTAAATTTTCAGATTATCAGAATTTTAAGATAATAGATAATTCAAAAGATATAACAATAAAAGTTACTTGTGAAAATGATAAAGTAAAGGTTATTGATATAAATGGAGATACAAATTATTTTAAGACTATGGAAACAAACATTGCATTAAAGAAATACAACAATAATAATGCAGTAGATTTTAATATACAATCAGAAATATTAAACCAATTAATAGAAAACAACTGGATAACTAAAAATGTAAATTTTGGTGAAAAAGATAGTACATATGATAAATATGATATATATTTTGATGAAGGCATAGAAGTTAGAACAATAGCTGGGAAGGTATTTAATATAGTTTTTACAGAAAAATATAAAGATAAAATATTAAATAATATAACTGTAGATAAAACAGAGGATGAAATTAAAGAAATATTAGAAACTCCAACATTTGAAAATATTGCAACAGGTTTTTTTGGATACAAAGGCGAGAAATTATATATTTTCTTTTATAATGGAGAAGTTTCTATATATAGAATAGAAAATAATGATACTACATTAGAATTTATAAAACTTATAGAAAAATATAACCAAGATAAAGATATAAAATCTTTAGGCAACTCTTTAACAGATTTATGGAATGATTATGATGAATACAATTACGATACAAATTATGTAGAACTTATATATTCATTAAAAGGAGTAAAGATACAATTCAATGTAGGAAATCCTAATGGCTTTATTTTATATAATAATTATACAGGATACGCTACTGAAGAAAAAAATATATATGAAGTTACAGATAAGAATGAACTTCTAAAAGGAGTATATATAGAAAATACAGATTTAGTGTATGAGGCAGAAGCAAATAGATGTGAAAAAGAATACTTCAAGTATAATAATGAAGGTGATTATTCAAAAGAAAAACTAGAAGAATTTAATAAACCATTTACTATGTCTTGTTTACAAAATATAAATAATACTTATACAAATATAAAATTTATTTCTACTAATAAAGAATATGCTGATTCAGAATTAGATGAAAATTTAGTTATAAATAGTTATATTTGGAAAGATGATTTTAATTTTATTTATAGTATAAAAAATGAAGGAATATATTCATACGATTGTCAAACAAGAAATATAAAAAAATTAATAACAGGAAATGAAGATTTTGAAATACAATCAATAGAGAACAATAAATTGAAATACGATGATAAAGAAATAGAGATATAAATTATAATAAAAAACATGAAAGGAGATGGAATTAATGAAAATATTAAAAAAATCAATTGTATCAATTATAATATTTATATTAGTAGTGTATTCATTTGTTCCATCTTCATATGCAGATTTTACTCAAGAACAAGAAAAGCAAATGCAAACATTTCTTAAAAATTATGTAGATAATTATGGCGGATATGATAAATCTACATATTCTCAAGGTGAGGTAAGAGGATATATATATGATTATAAAGTTGCAACAGAGCATAAATGGTCTTATAGAAGAGATACACAAAAAGATATTTATGGGACTATAACAGCTGATTGTAGTACGTTTGCATCTTTTGTATACATTGAAACATGTAATTTAGGATTAAGAGGATGGAGTACTGATAGTTTTAAACAATACGTTGGGAAAACAAAAGGATCTGGCAAAACATTTTATGATGTTGGATTATTAAAAGATGTAACTTTGAAGCCAGGGGATTTAATTTTAGCCAAGGGCAATGGCGTAGGACATATAATGGTTTACTATGGCGGAAATAAAATAGCACATATGTCTTCATCTAAGGACCTAGTTATTGTAGATATGGGATGGGTTTATACATATTATCCTTCAGATATTGTACATGTTTTAAGAATAAATGATAATATTGTAAATGGTAATTTAGATACAGCAGTAAAAGATGTAGATAGTACATATACGCCTTCTACAGGGGATAATAGTGGAGATTCTTCTGACGATAATTCAGATGATAATACTTATGTAGATCCAAAAACAGGAGAAGATTTAGGACTTAATCCAGATGACTTTCAATATTATGGATTACCAGAAGTTACTAATGTACAGATGAATAAACCATGGATAGTTTTAAAATTATCTGATATTATAGACTATTTAGTTGGAATGATGATATTATTTCCTAAAATGGCTTTTATTGGATATACAGAAATAATAGAAATGATGATATCTTCTGGTTTAGATGCAGCTGTAGGATTAGATATAAGTGAATATACATCTAATATTTTTACATTTATTATGAATTCATCAAGAAATGTAACTATAGAAAAAATAGTTTATAATAGAATTCCAATATTGGATGTAAATGTATTTGATTTTTCTGCTTTAACACAATACACAGGAACAGGCGAAGATTCAGGGGCTAGTAGAGATGCAAATAGTTATAAAATAATAACAGTAATTAAAGAAAAAATTGCTGTATGGTATTATGTTTTTAGAAATGTTACAATCATAGCAATGTTAGTGGTTTTAATATATATAGGAATAAGAATGGCAATAACAACAATTGCAGAAGAAAAAGCTAAATACAAATCTTTATTAACAGCATGGATTGTAAGTTTTATAATAGTTATAGGAATACATTATTTTATGATAATAATAATGCAATTAAATAATAACTTTATAGATTTAATAATTCCAAAGAGTATAGAAGGACAAGAGATAAGTTTATATGAAACTGTAAGGAGTAGGGCATATGAATTAAAAGCAAGTAGGGCAATAGTAGGAACTGTATTATATATGTTACTTGTATGGTATACTGTAAAGTTTCTACTTATATATGCAAAAAGATTTTTATCTATAATGATATTAATATTATTAGCACCATTTGCTTCAGCATCATTTGCTATAACTAAAATAAAAGATGGAAAAACACCAATATTTGATAACTGGATAAAAGAATATACATTTAATATAATAATACAAGGAATTCATGCTTTATTATATACATACTTTGTAACAGTTGCTTTAGAATTAGGACAAAAAAATTTGATTGGCGTTGTATTAGCATTTGTCTTAATAAAATTTATGACAAAAGCAGATGGTGTAGTTAGAAAAATATTTAAGTTACGTTCTGGTACAAAATATAGTACTCTAGATAATAACTTATCTGCCGCAAACGATATTGCTGGATTAATTTCCGGCGGTGGACTAGTAGGTATGTTTGCAGGTTCTACTCTTGGTAAAGCATATATTAATAAATGGGTAAAACCAGTTTATAAAAAATCATTTAATTTTGCAAAAGGTTTACTTAATATTCCATATCAAGGGGTTAGAGCAGGAATTATAACTGGTGCAAGAGCACATATGGATGGAAAAAATTATGATCCTAATTCAAGACTTAATCCATTTATAAATGCAATAGCAAGTTCTACTTTATTAAATGAACGACAAGCAGTACTAGATAAATATGGAAATCCAGTAATGGGAGCTGACGGAAAAGCTTTATTTACAGATAATATGAATTGGCAACAGAGAGGTGAGTTTATATTTGGAAAAGATGGAACACTAAAATATGTAGAAGTAAAGCGTTCAAACAGAGCGGTACAGAGCGATATAGATAGATTTATAGCAGTAGAAAGAGCAAGAGTTCGAGCTGAAAATAAGGCAAGAGCTAAAGCCTTACTATCAATGGGAGTAAATGCTATTAAGGGATCTGCATATTTGATGATAAGTATTCCTTTAATGATAGATAGTCCTGCTATAGGTTTTACTTTATTTACAAAAGCTTATTCGAGTTTAAATCCTTTCTACCAAAATAGAAAAAACGAAAAAATAAAAGGATATAGAAAAACAATATCAACTAAGAAATATACGTTTAAAGATTTTGGAAAAAATACGAAAACTAAAATATATGAAGTTATAAGAGAAAGTTCAAAGCATCCAGTTCGTACAGCCGGAAAGACATTAGCATTTGCTACAGGAGCTACAATGCTTACAAAACCTATGGAAAATTCTAAAGAAATGATATTGGAATTAGCACAGGCAAGTCAAAAAGAATCAGATAAATTAAAACTTTTGTATGAAATAAGAGAAACAGAAGCTGATACGGTAGAACATGCGAAATATTTGGCAGATGTAATAAAAAATATAAAATCAATGCCAAATTATATAGATATAGCAGACGATGTAACAAAAGAAATGGATAAAGCTTTAGAAGAATATGCAAAAAAATTATATAGTGAAGAAATATATAATCAATTAGGAAAAAATATAAAAGATAGTGTTAAAGATTTTAGAGTAAAAAATAAATTAAGAAATTTTATAAATGATTATGCAAAACAAAAAAATGTAAATACAAAATTAAATAAATTTGATTTAAATAATTTTGAAAAAAGAATACAAGATGAAATAAGAAAAAGTGCTCCTAACTTTGTTGGACAAAATAGAGCAATGGATTTAAATACTGCTACAAATAAAGAGATAAATCAAACAGTAAGTGCAATAAAAAAAGCAGTCGAAATGGAGAAAAATTTAGAATTTGAGCAAAAGTTTAAAGATAAATTAGAAGAAATAAAATTAAATGGGCAAAACAAAGTAGAAGAAATTGAACTTATAGATATTACAAAAAATATTATGCAATCAGAAGATATTAGGAAAAATTTAAGAAAGATAAATCCAAAAATTTCAGGGAAGACAGAAAGTGAAGAATTCGAAGCAAAAATTAATGACATAGAAACAGTAAAAGAAGAAATAAGAAATGCATATGGAGAAAAATTAGGAAGAAAATTTGAGGAAAATATTGACAAGCTAGTTCAAAACAAGATAGAAAACAATGAAGATACTATCAAAGAAAAAGAATTACAAGATTTTGTAATAGATGAAATTAAAACAGAAGAAATGTCAAGAAAAGCTTTGTTTACTGCAAAAGATATTGACGGTATGAAAGATGAAATTGATAAATTTATGAGGGAAAACGGAGCAGACATAACCTTTGATGAAAAATTAGAAGAAAAAATTAAAAATAAAATAAATGATAAGAATAATACAACAACAGTAAAGACTGAAAATAAAAACACTGATGAAAAAGCAATAACTGGTAAAGAATTGCAGAATATTTTATACAAGGAAATAGAAGATAGAGAAAAACCAGATGAAAATCCTATACTAACGAAAGAAGAAGTATTAGATTTAGTTGATTTAATCCAAGACAAAGTAACAGATAAAGATATGAAGCTAGGAAAAGAGTTTGAACAAAATATACAAAAATTAATGGAAGAAGAAATTGTTAAAAATACTATTGAGGAGCACGCAAAAACTAAATATGGTGATTTAACAGATGATTTATCTATAGAAAAGTTAGAGAAAAAAATTAATAGTAAATTAAATTCTAATGGATATGATGAAAAAGCACAAGAAATTTTAACAACTAAAGATATTATATCTGATTTGCAAGATACGATAAAAGAAAATTTAGAAGTAGAACTTGAAAATAAAGACATAAAATCTAGAAAAACAGATGTTGCAAAATTATCTGAGTTAGTTATAGAAGCATCAAGACTAGAAAACAGTGTAAAAAGAGAATTACCATATATGGGAGTTAGTAAAGAATTAGCACAAGATATAGAAAAATTAAGAGCATTAAATTATAAAGCTAAAAAATTAGGTATAAAAAGAAAAGAAAGAAATGGAAAGAAACTAAGGATAGAAGAACCAGTAACAGATATTAACAATTTAGTAAAAGATATATGGAATGGTGCAAAATAAAAATAGCTTAAACAAGATAGGAGAAGATAGTATGAATTCAAAGTTTAAGAAAATTATAACAAGTATTATTTTAATTGTTATGCTACTGAACATTACAGCCAGTCAATGTCTAGCTGCAACCAGTGAAGATAGTGTATGGGATGCTATAGGAAATGGAGCTTTTAAAGCTGTTGATGGAGTTGTAGGAATAGTAACAACAAAAGCGAGAGTTCTTTTGGTAATCATTACAGCTGCTCTGCAAGGAATTACATCTGTATTAGGGCATTCGGACGATGGTGGAATATCTAATGTAGTAAGTGGTAAAAATGGAGATGCTATGATTACAGTTGAAGAGATATTCTTTAACGATTTAAATATAACAAAAATAAACTTTTTTGATATGGATAAAAATAGTGCTGGAGAAATATCTTCTGAATTCAGAACAAATGTAGCAATCTGGTATTACGCATTAAGAAATCTAGCAATTATAATTTTACTTTGTATATTAATATATGTTGGAATAAGAATGGCAATATCTACTGTTGCATCAGAGAAAGCTATGTATAAAAATATGTTTAAAGATTGGGTAGTGAGTTTTATATTAGTATTTTTCATGCATTACATAATAGTAGTTTCTATACAGGCGAATAATTCTTTAGTAGAGATAATGAGACCAAAAGGGTCTGCTAGCTTGAGCTCAGATTACATGAATACATTATTTATCAATGCGATAGGTGTAAATACAGAAAATGTAATAGAAATTTCAGCTGTAAAATCATGGGCATCTGCATTAATATATGCAATGATGGTATTCTTTACCTTAGCATTCTTATGGACATATGTTAAGCGTATGATAACATTAGCTTTTTTAATAATAATTTCTCCATTGGTAACAGTTACTTATGCAATAGATAAAATGGGAGATGGAAAATCTCAAGCTCTTAATACATGGCTTAAAGAGTTTGTTTATAATATTTTATTACAGCCATTTCAATGTGTAATATACTTAGCAATTATGAAAACAACAATACAAAAATTAGCAGAAAGTGAGGCATCAATAGGAAGAGCTGCATTGGCAATAATGTGTATGATGTTCGTATTTAGTGCTGAGAAAATAATAAGAAGAATATTCGGATTTGATAAAGCTTCTTCTATAGCAGATACTATGGCAACAACAGGTGCTATGCTTGCAACTATGAGTAATTTAAAGAAATTAGGACCAAAAGGAAAATCTGGTAGTACAGGTTCTGCTTCAGGTGCAAAAGGATCTAATGCCTATAAAAATAGCAGTAAATTAGCAGACAAAAATATTGAGAAGATGAGACAAGCTGCAACAAACCCTGTATCAAAGATGGCAGATAAAGTAGGGAGTTTTGCTCCTATTCAAAAAGCTACAAATGCAATACATAATTCTGCTCCAGTACAAGGGGCTTCAAACATAGCTGAAAAAGTTTCAGATTGGTCAAAAGGAATATCTGATTCAGTAAAACAAGGAGTAGATAATCTTGCTACAAGTAATAAAACCGGAGAAAGAATTGTTGGAAATGCTGCAAAAGCAATGGGAAATAAGGCAAGTGAATTAGGAAATAATGTTAAGAAAGACATAACAGGAGCTGTAGGTTCAATAAAAGATGGAGTTAAAAATATTAACACAACAGCAGGGGCTACACAAGCTGCCATGACAATGATGGGAATTGCAGCAGGTTTAACAACAGGAAATGCAGCAAATGCAGTTACATATGGAATGGCTGGAAATGAAATAGGCGCTAAAATGGGAGAACCTGCTAGAGAAAGATATAGAGATAAACAAGAACAAAAACTTGCAGAAGATTACAAAGGTATAGCAAAAACTATGAATAAACTAGATAAAGATAATAAAAAATATGATTTATCTACAGAAGAAGGTAAAGAAAATATGAAAGAAAAATGTAAGGAGGTTACTAATAAAGGTACAGCTAAAATAAATAAAGAATTTGAAAATAATTATAAAAATTATGAAAATTATGTTAAAAATGATATTAAGGCTAATAATCCAAATATTACATCAGATAAAGCAATAAATACAATGGCAAGAAATGAAATGAAAAATATATACAAAGAAGCTTTAAGTGGAGATACAGATAAGATAAATGCTAGAATAGACAATTTGAAAAGTGAGGGAAAGGTTGATGCTGCTGAATCTTTGAGAAGTTTTGCAATGTCTGCTAAGGAGAAAGAGCTATCTGATGCTTTAAATAGAATGATGGGTGTAGAATCAGCATTAGGAGATGCAGAACCAGAGAAAACAGTAGTAATGGGAGAAAATAGTACAATAGATAGAATAAATGATGGAATAGAATAAATGTATATAAGTAGAAAGAAAAGAGGTGATTAGATGGGAAATGAGCAAGAATTAGAAGAAGAAATTGAAAGTTTAAAAAACAAGAAAAGAAAAGCAGAAGCTGAAGGTGACGATGAAGAAGCAAAAAGTTTAAATTCTCAGATAAATGATAAAGAAGTAGAATTAGAGGAATTAAAAATAAAAAATAAAAGAGCAAATTCAGATGATCAAAATGTAAGTCATTCAAATGATGACTATAAATCTATGCAAGATCAAGATGAAGAAAAAGATAATGAAAAAGACGACAAAGACGACAAGGATGACGACGACGATGATGATGACGACGACGATGATGATGATGACGACGATGATGATGATGACGATGATGAAGATGATGACGATAAAAAAGATAAAGACGAAAAAGATAAAAAAGATGAAGAAAAAAATGATAAATCAAAAAATGAAGAAAAAGAGAGAGAAAATCAATCAGAGGTAGAATCTAAATCAGAAGAACCGGGTAGTGAAACTGATAGTGAATCTACTGGTAGATCTAGTGGTGAAACTGATAGTGAATCTACTGGTAGATCTAGCGGTGAAACTGATAGCGAATCTTCTGGTGGATCTAATAATAAATCTGGTGGATCTAATAATAAATCTGGTGGATCTAATAATAAATCTGGTGGATCTAATAATAAATTTGGTGGTACTAATGCAAAAACAGGTGCTGAAACTGGTACTAGTGTTGCTACACCAGCTGAAGCTGCTGCTGGAACTACTGGAGCAGGTACTGGTGCCACGGGGGCGGCTGCAGGAATATCCATATTACCATATATTTTAATAGCAATAGCAATAATAGTGGCAATAATATTTATAGTAGGTGCAATAGCTTTTATAGTTAGTATGCCAGGAACTACTGTACAAAAAATACAAAAGCGGAATACAGAATATTATAGATAAATTTCAAAGTTTATTCATAGGAGCAGATAAAGCATATGTAAATGATGAAGACATAATAGGAGTAGCAGAATACTTGAATAATATGGGATATGAATTAAAAGGAAATGGTTTTATAAATCCAGGTGGTGCATTAGAGTTTGATAAAGATGATAAAAGTAAAATTACAAAAGTAGATAGCAAATATATATGGGCTTATTTGGTTTCAGATAATGGAATATATATGGTTAAAAATAATAATGTTAATCTTGGAGACTTTTTTTCACATATATTTGACATTGAAAACTGGGGAGAAAACTGGGGAGCCGGAATGATAAATTTTGATAATTGGTCTGTAGATAATTGGCTTGACAGTGTGAAATTTGATAGAGAAAACAAGGAAATGACAATTTCTATTCCAAATAAAGATGGATTAACATTGGCAAAAGACACAACTACATATAATATTGATGGTTGGGCAGGAAGATATGGAAAACCTCTAGAATTTTTACTTTCATTACATTTAGCTACAATGGCTCCAGATTTAACATATGAATTAGCAACTAATAAAAACTTTGAAACAACAGTTCATGTTAATATGCTAAAAGTAAAATTAAAAATTGAAACAGTTATAAATGCAATTGGTGGTGCTCAATATACTGTTGAGGATTTTAAAAATAAAGTTGATCAAGGAGATGGAAATTTGCCAGTACAGTTTTTAACTCCTAAATATGTTGATGAAGATGGAATTGAAATTTATTATACATTTAGCGAAGTATATGAAGCTTTAAAAGAAGTAAATGATGAAAATTTTTGGACATATTTACCATATATAAAATGGGTAGAAAAACATTGGTTTAGAGATGTTTATTTTGATGTAGATGCAGAAGATATAAAAATATATACCAATAATGTAAAGGGGGAAAAGACAAGTAGTATAACAGTAGTGGAAAAAGAAGAAAAGGACGATGGAGAGTATTGGGATAAGTATAATTCATTAGACGAGTATGGATATAGTGATGAGTTAGCTACAAAAGAAATATCAGGAATTCATGTATATAGAATTGTAGAAGATGGAGATTATTCAGATCTTGAAAATTCAATATTAAATGGATCAATTTTGCAAAAATTTAACACAGAAGTAAATATAGAGGGATATAAAATTGTGCAAGTTGCAGATGCAGAAAGAGGTGTAACAAATAAAGCAATAAAAGATTTATTTGCAGAAAAATACTATATATATGATGGAACAGAAATCACAGCAGATAATATAGAAAAAGCAGCATTAGCTAAAAATGATAATATAAAAAGAGAAATTTCAATTACTAGAGATTCTTTAGCAGCGTTTACAATATTAGAAAATACGCATACATTAGATGCAGATTATATTTATAAAGATTTGAAGGAACTTTTGGTAGAATTGAAGTATTTTAGACAAGATGAAATGATAGGAGATAATATAAAAGTTTTGAAATGGCCAGTTCCAGAATATAACAAAGAAAATGGATATAAATTATGGCCAGATAGTGAAGTGGATAAACCAGTATATGAATATGGTACATATATTACATCAAAGAGTAATTATGGAGATGATGGAAATGCAAAAATAAACAATACAAAAATTGCATCATTAGAATTTGTACCAAGTGTGGAAACTTTAGAAGTTGCAGTTAATGAAGGTGAATCATCAGACGAGCAAAATCAAAGTACAAAAGAAAAAAATAAAGGATATGAAGCTGGAAAGCAAGTAGTTTCACCAGCAAATGGAAAGATAGAGACAACATCAGATGGTATAAAAATTACTATAGATGATAGCCAGGAATATATAACAAAAAATGGAGAGAATATATGTAGAGGATATCAATTAGTAATGTCTGGATTTAACATAAGCAAAAGTTCTGGAGAAGTAAAAGCAGGAGAAAAGATTGGAACAACAACAGATGAAAACATAAAACTTATTCTTTTAGATGAAGACAAAGCAGTAGTAGAGGATATTCAAGAATATATTATATTACCAGGAGAAGAAAAAGAAGAAAAGAACGTTACATATGGTGAAGGATATGATTTGGATCAATATGGTGAACAAGGAAATGGTAATAATAGTAATAATAACGGTGAAGAAAATAATGGTGGTAACACAGGCAATAATAATGGTGGAGAAAATAATGGTGGCAACAATAATAGTAATGAAAACAATAACAATGGAAGTAGTACAGCAGAAATTAAAAATGATTATAATGTAAATACAACCAGTGGTGAAAATGTGTTTACAAGAGAACAAATACTAAAAGCTGTTAAACAATACTATAGTAATCAAGAAGGAATTAAAAATATTGAATCTGCAATGGATGCTTTTATGAAAGTTCAAAACGAATATCATGTTAATGCAATATTTGCAATAGCTGTCGTAATAAATGAATCAAGTGCAGGTACAAATTGGAATCTTATAAATCCAAATACATATAATTGGTATAGCGTAAAAAACAGTAGTGGTAATTGGAAAACATATTCTAGTTTTTCTGAAGCTACAATTGATTTCGGTGGATTAATAGGAGGTATTGGTGGAAGAGGAATGTATTTCAGATTAGGAAAATACAAAGTAAGCGAAATAGCTTTAACATATTGTGATGAAGCTTGGGGAAGAGCAGTAAATAATACAATGACCAACATTATAAATAATATAAAATAAGTTTGGAGGGTACATTTTGAAAAAAAGAAAAAAAATAAAGATATTAATATTTATTTTAACAGTTACATTAATAGTTTTAACAATAATATTGGTAAAATTAGTAAGTAAAAATAATACTAATAATGAAAAACAATATAACCCAAATAATGTATCTTTCACGCCAACAGTAAAAACACAAGAAGAAAAAGATGATGAAGAACTCAAAATGATTCAAAATATGAATGAACGTTCTAGAATGCAATACTATATTGGAAAATACATAGGATATATTCAAGAAAAAGAATATAAAAAGGCATATGACTTATTATATAATGAATATAAAGATACGTATTTTCCAAATATAGAAGTATATATAGATTATATTCAAGAAAAATATCCATTTGAATTAATAGCAGTAGAATACAATAATATAGAAAGACTAGGAGATACATATATATTGTGGGTTAATGTAGTAGATGCCATAAATGGTAATCCAAATTCTGAGGAAAAATTAGAACAAAACTTTGTAATACGTGAAAAAGGTTTCAATGATTTTGTGTTATCATTTAGTAAATAGGAGGCAAAATGAGAACTTTTACAAATTTAAGAATAAAAATAAGAAATTTTTTTAAAAAGAATAAAATAATAATATTTATAGTAATAGGCATATGGGCTTTACTGTTCATACTTAATAAATACCTTGCAAATATGAATATAGAAAAAGTACCAATAACAACATATGATCCACATGTTTCAGTTATGGATTCAACAAGTTCAGTACCAAAAGAACTTCAAGACCCTATTTCAAATATAATAGATGAATTTATAGAATATTGTAATAATAAAGAATATGAGAAAGCGTATAATTTATTATCTGAAGAATGTAAAAATAACGAATATAGTAACATAAAAGACTTTGAAAAATATGTAAATAGAAGATTTCCTAATAAAAAATTATATTGTATACAAGATTATTCAAATTTAAATGGAAAATATATATATCAAGTAAAAATATATGATGATTTCTTATCTACAGGATTAACAGATTCAGAATATAAATATTATGATGAAAAGATAACAGTAGAAAAAGATTCTAATAATGAATTAAAAATATCTGTAGGAAAATATATAGAAACAACAGATATAAAAAGTGTCGCAGAAGATGATTATTTGAAAATAGATATAAAAAATAAAACAGTAAAATATGATTCAGAAGTTTATCATTTAAAAATAACAAATCGTTCAGAGTATACAGTAGTAATAGCAGATAATAATATAGAGGCAGAAGAAATAGTAATAAGTTTAGGATCTGAATATAGAAATAGAGCAGAGGCTTATTTAGATCCAGTAATTCTACAACCAGGAGAATCTAAAGAATATGATTTTACATTTACAAAATTCTATGATGATGGAGATACATCACAATATATGATATTTAATGCAATAAGAGTAATGGAAAATTATACAGGCTCAGCAGAAGCTGCTGAAGAAGAAATAGAAAATGCAAAAACAAAATATAGTTTAAAAATTAAAATATAAACAGAAAAACGTTCCTTTCAAACAAAAGGGAACGTTTTTTATATTATAGGAAAGTTCTCTGAACTTCCTATAATATAAATACTTTGTACAGAAATTTGCTTTGCAAATTTCGCACACGAACAAAGACGCGGACTTCAAAATGTTTTAATAAGTGCAAAAGTTATTAATGTCCGCTTTTGTTCTATTATAGGAAAGTTCTCTGAACTTCCTATAATATAAATATATTGCACAGAAATTTGCTTCGCAAATTTCGCACACGAACAATTAAACGTGGGCTGAACTCTACAATTTAAAATATGGAAAAATTTAATCAGCCCACTATTGTTCTTATATAAATAAATGTATCTAGATTTTAAAATATCCCCATTGACAGATATAAATCAACTACATATAATAAAAGTAATAAAAAAGGAAATTATATTAAAAGGAGGAAAAAGTTTGGAAAATAGTGATTTAAACTGGAACTTAAGTGATATATTTAATGGGGAAAAAGATTATGAAAATGCAAAGATGGAATTACTAAAATTACTATCTAGCATAAAATCATATCAAGGTAAATTGTGTGAGAATACTAATACACTGTTAGAATGTTATAATTTATTTGAAAAAGCATTAGAATTATATGAAAAAATTTATTCATATGGAATGCTTAAATATCATTTAGATATGTCAAATCAAAGTTCAATAAAATTATTTAAAGAAGTTGAAAAAATAAGCGCCGATTTTGCAATGGCTACATCTTTTATAGTGCCTGAAATAACTATGCAAGATGAGGAAAAAATAAGAGAATTTATAAATGATGAAAAATTAATAAAATATAAGAGAGTATTAAAAGAAATTTTAGAAGATAAAAAACATGTATTAACTAAAGAGGAAGAGAGTTTATTAGCAAACTACTCAGAGATTTTTTCAAGTGCAGAAAACACATACGATACATTTACAAACGCAGAATTAAAGTATGGGAATATAGTAGAAGAAGATGGAAAAGAAATCGAATTAACAGATGCAAATTATTCACTATTTTTAAAGAGTAAAAATCAAAATATAAGAAAACAAGCATTTACTCTTATGTATGATGCTTATAAAAAATATATAAATACTATAACAGAACTATATTTAACAAGAGTAAAACAAAAAGTCATAACAAGCAAAATAAGAAAATATGAATCTTCACTTGAAAGTGCTGTTTTAAACGATGATTCTAGTATAAAAGTTTATGAGAATTTAACATCTGTAATTGATAGTAATTTAAATGTAAATTATGAGTTTATGAAATTAAAAGAGCAAATGATAAATAACGATAAAATGCATTTATATGATATATATTTAAATCCAGTAGAGAAAATTCAAAGTAAAACTACTTTTGATAATTCTAAAAATGAAGTATTAGATGCATTATCAATTTTAGGACAGGATTATCAAGAGCTATTAAAAGAGGCATTTAATAATAATTGGGTAGATGTATATGAAAAAACAAATAAAAGAAGCGGAGCATATAGCTTAGGTGTATATGGAGTACATCCATATGTATTGTTAAATTTTACGGGAGACACTAGAGATACAAGTACAATAGCACATGAACTTGGTCATGCAATGCATTCATATTATTCTAACAATAATCAAAACATAATAGATTCAAATTATACAATAATGGTTGCAGAGGTTGCATCAACTGTAAATGAAATATTACTTGCTAATTATCAAATAGAAAATGAAAAAGATAAGAATAAAAAAGCAGCATTAATATATGAAATGTTAGAAATGATAAGAGCAACATTATTTAGACAAACAATGTTTGCTGAATTTGAAAAAGAAATACATGATAAGGTAACAAAAAACGAGAGTTTATCATCAGAAGATTTATGCAATGTATATTATGATTTAAATAGAAAGTATTTTGGTGAATCTGTTATTATAGATAATGAAATAAGATATGAATGGGCTAGAATACCACATTTTTATTCATGTTTTTATGTATATAAATATGCAACAGGAATTTCATCTGCAATAGCAATAGCTAGTAATATAATAAAAGGTGTTCCTGGATATGTAGAACGTTATAAAAATATGCTAAAACTAGGGTGCAGTAAGAAATCTATAGATTTGTTAAGACTAGTTGATGTTGATTTGGAAACAAAAGAACCATATGAAAAAGCAATTGCATTTTTTAAAGAAAATATGGAAAAACTAAGACAAATATTTTTAGAAAATAATGCATAAAAAACGGGCAAATTTGACAATATAGCTAAAAAGCAGTATAATAAAAGATATTGTAATAATAGGAGAGAAAAATATATGCCTAATAAAGATGGTAGTGGAATAGAAAAGTTAGCCTCGAGGTCAAAAATATATTTAATTGTAATAGGAATAATATTAATAGTGTTATGTACTTATGATTTAAGGTGGATAATACCTTCTATATTAATTTTTGGGAGTTTAATATTATATTCTATATGGGTAAATGATAAAAAGAAAACTGAAATAGTAAATCATATTCAGGAAGTAACAGCAGATGTAAATGTTGCAACAAAAAATACCTTAATAAATGCACCTGTTCCATTAATAGTAATTGAAACCGATGGAAATATAGTATGGAAAAGCAAAAAGTTTGTCACACAATTTAAAGGTATAGAAATAAATCCATATTTAGATAGTATAGTAAAAGAGATAAAATTAGAGATTGAAAATAGTCAAGAAGAAATAGAAATAAAAAAACAAATTACAATCGAAAATAGAATTTATAATATTATAGGAAACTATACAAGAAGTAAAAAAAGAGATAAAAGAAAACAAAAAGAATATATTCTTACATTATATTTTATAGATGAAACAGAATACAATGAACTATTAGCTAAATATAATGATTCGCAAATTTGTATAGGTCTTGCAATGGTAGACAATCAAGAGGAAATAACACAAAGAATATTGCCAGAAGAACAACCGATAATAATGGCTGAAATAGACAAAATGATTTATGATTGGATTTCTTCAATAGGTGGATTAATAGTAAAAACTGAAAGAGATACATTTGTTTATGCATTTGAAGAAAAATACTTAAAAGAATTTGAAAAAGATAAATTTAATATATTAGATAGAGTAAAAACAATAAAAATTGATTCTAAAATTCAAATAACATTAAGTATAGCAGTTTCAAATGAAGGAAAAACAAGTTATGAAAAATACAAATCTGCATTGTCAAGTATGGATATTGTATTAGGACGTGGTGGAGACCAAGCTATTGTAAGAAAAGATGGAAAATATAAATTCTATGGAGGAAAAACTTTAGAGGTTGAAAAAAGAACTAAAGTAAAAGCTAGAGTTATATCTCATGCTATGGCTGAACTTATTCAAGAAGCTAAAAATGTAGTAATAATGGGACATAAAAATAGTGATATAGATTCTTTAGGTTCAAGCTTGGGAGTTTATAGATTTGCTAAAACATTAAATAAAGAAGCATATATAGTAAATAATACAACTGGCTTAACACTTGGAAAATTTTTAAACGAATTATTAAAAGAAGAAGAATATCAAAAAGCAATTTTGACTCCAGCAGAGGCTTTACAAAAAGTATCACCAAAAACATTGCTTGTAGTAGTAGATACACACAAAACAAGTTATGTTGAAGCACCAGAATTATTAGAACGTACAGATAAAATTGTAATAATAGATCATCATAGAAAAGGAACAGATTTTATAGAAAATCCAATTTTATCTTTCCATGAAGTTTATGCATCATCTGCTGCTGAACTTGTTACTGAAATAATACAATATTCAGAAAATATTGTACAAATTCCAACAATAGAAGCAGAAAGTTTATATGGCGGTATAATGGTAGACACTAAAAACTTTACTTTTAAAACTGGTGTAAGAACCTTTGAAGCAGCAGCATATTTAAGAAAATTTGGTGTTGATATAATAAAAGTAAAGAAATGGTTCCAAAGTGATTTAGAAAGTTATAATTTAATTGCTGATGTAGTAAAAAGAGCAGAAATAATAAATGATAATATAGCAATATCAGTATATGATAGAGAAGATAAAGATGCAAACTTAATATGTGCAAAGGCTGCTGATGAGTTGTTAACTATAAGTGATATAACAGCATCATTCGTATTAGGAAATATGGGTGATAAAATATGTATAAGTGGTCGTTCTATAGGTGATATAAATGTTCAAATAATAATGGAAAAACTTGGAGGTGGAGGACATATAACACTTGCCGGTGCACAATTAGAAGGATTAACTTTACAAGAAGCAACAGATGAATTAATAATAAGAATAAATGAGTATTTAACAGAAATACAAGAATAAATTAAAGGAAGTAAATTTTATTTACTTCCTTTAATTGCTATAATAAGAAAGTTATGCAACTTTCCTATTATATAAATACTTTGTACAGAAATTTGCTATATGCAAATTTCGCACACGAACAATTAAACGTGGGCTGAACATTATAATTTAAAATGTAGAAAAATTTAATCAGCCCACGATTGTTCTTAAGAAACTACAGAATATTACAAACAAATATTTGCAAAAGCACTTGATTTTTCTCTAGTATTGCGTTATAATTTGAAACATGAATTGATAATAGTAAATTGAATATAAAAATAGATGTACTTGAAAAATACATATAATTATTATAGAATAAACAAAATTAAGAATTAAAATTATAAAATAGGAGGTATTATATGAAAGTTATTTTATTAGAAGATATAAAAGGGGTTGGAAAAAAGGATCAAGTAATTAATGCTAGCGATGGATATGCTAGAAACTTTTTACTTCCTAAGAAAAAAGCAGTAGAAGCTAATGCAGAAAATATGTCTAAACTTAATGCAAAAAATAATTCTATTGCATATAAAAAAGAATTAGATTTAAAAGAAGCTAAAGTAATTGCTGAAAAAATGAAAAATATTGAATTAGTAATAAAAGTAAAGGCAGGAGAAAACGGAAAAATATTTGGAGGAGTTACTTCAAAGGAGATAGCAGAAGAATTAAAGAAAGCTCACAATATAGAAGTTGATAAGAAAAAAATATTATTAAATGAGAATATTAAAAATCTAGGAAGATTTTCAGTTGATATTAAATTAAACGAAGGAGTAATGGCAAAATTAACAATAAGCATAGTTTCAGAGTAAAACTTATATTGTTAAGTTAATTTGCAGAGTATTTATATTATAAAAAACACTTAAGCTAAAATATGGAAAGAAAATATTAAACGGAAAGAGGCAGAGTATGGAATTAGGAAAAATACCACCACACGACATAGAAGCTGAACAAGCAATTTTAGGAAGTATGCTTACAGATAAAGATGCTGTAATTTCTGCAATAGAAGTATTGAAAGAAGATATGTTTTATAGAGATGATAATAAAACAATATATTCTGCAATATTAAGCTTATATGCTAAAGCAGAACCAATAGATATAATAACAGTTAAAGCTGAGCTTGTATCTATTGGAATGTTTGAAAAGGTTGGAGGACTGGAATATTTAGTAGCACTTCCAGAAAAAGTACCAACAACAGCAAATGTAGAAAAATATATAAGGATTGTTGAAGAAAAAGCAATGCTTCGTAGTTTGATCAAATATGCAAATGAGATGGTTGCATTAGGATATGATGAAACAGAAGAAGTAGATTCCATAATGGAAATAGCTGAAAAAAAGATTTTTGATTTATCTCAAAAAAAGAATCAAAGAGGGTATACTTCTATTAAGGATGTATTAGTTGAATCATTTGCGGAATTAGAAAGATTGTACAATCAAAAAGGTGCAATTACAGGTGTTCCTACAGGTTTTGCTGATTTAGATAGTAGAACATCTGGATTTCATAAATCAGATTTAGTAATAATAGCAGCAAGACCAGCAATGGGTAAATCTGCTTTTGCTATAAATATAGCAACAAATGCAGCTTTACAAGCCAATGTTCCTGTAATAATATTTAACCTAGAAATGTCTAAAGAACAGGTTGGAAACAGAATATTGTGTAGTGAAGCAATGGTAGATAGTAATAAAGTAAGAACTGGAAAAATAGAAGAAGAAGAATGGGTTAAATTAGCTACTGCATCAGGTAGGTTATCTGAAGCTCCTATATATATAGATGATACTCCAGGTATAACTGTAACAGAGATAAGAGCAAAATGTAGAAAGCTAAAAATGGAAAAAGGTATAGGGCTAGTAGTTATAGACTATTTACAATTAGTCCAAGGTAGTGGAAAGAAGAACTCAAGTCGTGAGCAAGAAATATCAGAAATAAGTAGATCTTTAAAAATACTTGCAAAAGAGCTAGAAGTTCCGGTTATTGCATTATCACAGTTGTCAAGAGCTGCAGAGCAAAGAAAAGAAGACCATAGACCAATGCTTTCAGATTTGCGTGAATCTGGAGCAATAGAGCAAGATGCCGATATAGTAATATTTCTTTATAGAGATGATTATTATAATGAAAATAGTGAAAAGAAAAATGTTGCAGAAGTTATTTTAGCTAAGCATAGAGGTGGTTCAACAGGTACTGTAGAACTTGCTTGGCTTGGAAATTACACAAAATTTGCAAACCTAGATACACATAGACGAGAAGAATTTTAAATAAAAGGTAATAATAATGGTAGAAGAAAAAGTTTTAGATACAATAAAAAAATATAAATTAATCGAAGATAACGATAAAATAGTTGTAGCTGTGTCAGGTGGACCTGATTCAATGTGCTTATTAGATATTTTACAAAAAAATCGAGAAAAATTGAATATTCAATTATTTGTTGCACATATTAACCATGGAATAAGAAAGAATTCCACAATTGATGAAGAATATGTGGAAAACTATTGTAAAAATCACAATATTGATTTTTTTGTTTTACATGCAGATGTTATAAAACGTGCAACTAAAGAAAAAAGAGGTATAGAAGAAACAGGAAGAACTGTTAGATACGAATTTTTTGATGAAGTTTTAAGTAAAACTAATTCTAACAAAATCGCAATTGCACATAATAGTAATGATAATGCAGAAACAATTATTATGAATATGCTAAGAGGTAGCGGAACAGCAGGATTAAAAGGAATTGAAGTAAAAAAAGATAATAAATATATAAGACCACTTATAAAATGCGAGAGAGAAGAAATAGAATTATATTGTAAAGAAAATGTTTTAAATCCAAGACATGATGAATCTAATGATGAAAATGTTTATACAAGAAATAAAATAAGAAATATAGTAATACCATACATAAAAAAAGAATTTAATCCTAATATTATAAAAACTATTAATAGATTATCTGAAATATCATTAGAAGAAACAAAATACATTGAAAAGGCAACGGAAGAAGCTTTTAAAGAAGTTTTAGAAAGCGAAGACATAGAAAATAATAGAGTAATAATTTCATTAACTAAGTTTAATAAATTAGAATTGGTAATAAAAAGAAGATTGATTTTATATACTATTAATATGATTTTTGGGAATACTAATGGAATAGAGAAAATACATATTGATGATATAATAAATATGTGTGAAAAAAATATTGGAAATAAATTTCTTATGCCAAATAAAAATATAAAAGTTTTAGTAAAAAATAAAAAAATATATTTTATTAGCTTTAAGTAATATCCGTAAGAAAACCTTTAAAATCATATGTTACAAGCATATATCATTTTTAAAAATGTATTGAAATTAAATTTTTGTTATGCTATAGTTTAGGAAACAAAAAAGGAAATTAAAGGAGGAAAAAATTTGAAAAGCGGAATAAAAACATTAGCTATATGGCTAATATTAGGTTTTATATTTATAGGGTTATTAAGTGCGGTATTTAATAACTCAGATACAAAAATGAGTTATTCAGAATTACTTTCAAGAATAAATACAGGAGATATAAAAGAAATTGAGTTATCTTCAGATGGAAAAGAAGCATATGTAACTACAAAAAATTCAAATGCAGAAAAACAAGTTATAATTCCAAGCATAAATAGCTTTATGGATAAAATATCAGACCAATTGCAAGAAGGTGAAGTTACATTAACGCAAAAACAACAATCAATATTTGTAACAATATTAAGTGTTATTTCTCCATTTGCAATTGTTATAATCTTCTTTATATTCTGGATGTTCCTAATGAACCCTGCTCAAGGAGGAAACAAATCAGTTTCTTTTGGAAAAAGTAAAGCAAGAGTAGTAAATGCATTAGATAAAAACAAAGTAACATTTGCAGATGTTGCAGGTGTAGATGAAGAAAAAGAAGAACTAGAAGAAATTGTTGAATTTTTAAAATCACCTAAAAAGTTTACAAACATGGGTGCAAGAATTCCAAAAGGAGTTTTATTAGTAGGTCAACCAGGAACAGGTAAAACTTTACTTGCTAAAGCTGTAGCTGGAGAAGCAGGAGTACCTTTCTTTATAATAAGTGGTTCAGATTTCGTTGAAATGTTTGTTGGTGTTGGTGCATCAAGAGTAAGAGATTTATTTGAACAAGCTAAGAAAAACGCACCTTGCATTATATTTATTGATGAAATAGATGCAGTTGGTCGTCAAAGAGGAGCTGGACTAGGTGGAGGACATGATGAAAGAGAACAAACATTAAACCAATTATTAGTAGAGATGGATGGATTTAGTGCTAACGAAGGAGTTATAGTACTTGCAGCAACTAATAGACCAGACGTATTAGATAAAGCTTTATTAAGAGCTGGTAGATTCGATAGACAAATAGTTGTTGGTTCGCCAGATGTAAAAGCTAGAGAACAAATATTAGAAGTTCATGCAAGAAAGAAAAGATTAGCTGCAGATGTAGACTTAAGTGTAATTGCTAGAAATACAGCTGGATTTGCAGGAGCAGACTTAGAAAATGTATTAAATGAAGCAGCTTTATTAGCAGCTAGAAGAAATAAAGGCGAAATAGAAATGGCTGAAATAGAAGATGCTATGGTTAAAGTAACAATGGGACCAGAAAAGAAATCAAAAGTAATTAGTGATAAAGAAAAGAAATTAGTAGCATACCATGAAGCTGGTCACGCAGTAGTAAGTAAATTCTTACCAACACAAGATGATGTTCATCAAATATCTATAGTTCCAAGAGGAATGGCTGGAGGATATACAATGTATAGACCAACAGAAGATAAATCATTTATGTCAAAATCAGAAATGGAAGAACAAATAGTTTCACTTTTAGGTGGTAGAGTTGCTGAGGGATTAGTTTTAGGAGATATATCTACTGGAGCTAGTAACGATATAGAAAGAGCTTCTAAAATAGCTAGAGCCATGGTTACAAAATATGGTATGAGTGATAGAATTGGTACAATTACATTTGGATCAGACCAAGAAGAAGTATTTTTAGGAAGAGATCTTACACAAACAAAGAACTTCAGTGAAGAGACATCAGCTATAATTGATGAAGAAGTTAAAAAGATAATAGATAGAGGATATAATACTGCAAGAGAATTATTAAGTCAAAATATTGATAAATTACATGCAGTAGCAAGTGTACTTCTTGAAAAAGAGAAAATCGATGGCGATGAATTTATGGAAATATTTAATTCATAATATATAAAATGTGAAAAATACGAAAAAATGAAATATTTTTAAAAATGATTTTTAAAAATATTTCATTTTTTATTTTATTTTATAAAAGTAAATAAATCAAAAGCCTTTAAAAGTATTGAAAAATAAATAAAAACTATTTAAAACTATATTTCAAGTAAAAATAAAAAATAAAATTTGTAATAAAATTGTAATAAAATATTTTTAAAAAATGTGAACACTTAGAGAGAACGGAACTAGAGAGAAAAAAAGAAAAAAATGTAAATAAAAATTGTATTATAAGAATCTTTATATCCCTTGATACAAGCAGAATATAAAAAAAGCGTTACATAAATAAATTACATTTGACATTACTAAAAAAGATGTTAAAATAAATCTAGTAATCGCTTAGGGAACAAAGAAAAACAAAAAAATAGGGGGAAGCAATATGCAAGTAATAAAAAGGGAAGGAACAATAGTAGATTATGATCCAGAAAAAATAAGAATAGCTATTGGAAAAGCAAATAATGAAGTTAGAAAAAAAGAAAAAGCAAATGAAACAGAAATTGAAGAGATAATTAAGTATATTGAAGAATTAAACAAAAGAAGAATATTAGTTGAAGATATACAAGACATAATAGAAGAAAAACTAATGGAATTTGATAAATACCAATTAGCAAAAAAATATATAACATATAGATATACAAGAGAATTAGTAAGAAAAGCAAATACAACAGATCAATCTATTAAAGAATTAATAGATGGTGAAAGTGAATACTGGAATAATGAAAATTCAAATAAAAATGCAACTATAGTAACAACACAAAGAGATTATTTAGCTGGAATAACAAGTACTGATATAACAAGAAGATTTTTATTACCTGAAGATATAGTAAAAGCACATGACGAAGGAATAATACATTTTCATGATGCAGATTATTTTGCCCAAAATGCATTGCATAATTGTGATTTAATTGATTTAGAAGATATGCTACAAAATGGAACAAATATAAATGGTGTTATGATAGAAAAACCACATAAGTTTTTAACAGCTATGACAATAGCTACACAAATTATAACAGCTGTAACATCAAGCCAATATGGTGGAGCAACAGTTACAATGACACATTTAGCTCCATTTGTAAGAGATAGCTATAATTCATACTTAAAAAAATATCAAGCTAGAAATTTAAGTAAAGAGCAATGTGAAAAGTTTGCCAAAGAAGATTTGGAAAAAGAAATTAAAGACGGTGTTCAAACTTTCCAATATCAAATTAATTCAATGACAACAACAAATGGTCAATCACCATTCTTAAGTGTTTGTTTCTACTTAGGTGAAACAGATGAATATAAAGAAGAACTAGCAATGATAATAAAAGAATTCTTAGAGCAAAGAATAGTTGGAATGAAAAATGAAAAAGGAGTTTATATAACACCTGCATTCCCAAAACTATTATATGTCTTAGAAGAAGATAATATTAAAAAAGATAGCAAGTATTGGTATTTAACAGAACTTGCAGCAAAATGTACAGCAAAAAGACTTGTTCCAGATTATATTTCTGAGAAAAAGATGTTAGAATATAAAATAGACAAAAACGGAAATGGAAATTGTTATCCATGTATGGGATGTCGTTCTTTCTTAACACCATACATAGATCCAGAAACAAATAAACCAAAATATTATGGAAGATTTAATCAAGGTGTTGTTACTATAAATTTAGTAGATGTTGCTTTATCATCAAAAGGAGATATGGACAAGTTCTGGAAAATATATGATGAAAGATTAGAATTATGTCATAGAGCATTACAACTAAGACATGAGAGACTAGCAAAAGCAACAAGTGATGTTGCACCTATATTATGGCAATATGGAGCTTTAGCAAGATTGAAAAAAGGTGAATCAATACATAAATTACTTCATGGTGGATATTCAACAATATCATTAGGATATGCAGGATTATATGAATGTGTTAAATATATGACTGGATATAGCCATACAGGTGAAGGAAAAGAATTCGGAATTCAAGTTATGCAAAAATTAAATGACAAATGTAAAGAATGGAAAGAAGCAGAAGATATTGATTATAGTGTATATGGTACACCTATAGAATCAACTACATATAAATTTGCTAAATGCTTAAAAAATAGATTTGGAGTTATAGAAGGAATAACAGATAGAAATTATATAACAAATTCTTATCATGTTCCTGTTTTTGAAGAAATTGATGCTTTCTCAAAATTAAAATTAGAAAGTGAATTCCAAAGATTAAGTCCAGGTGGAGCTATTTCTTATGTAGAAACACCAAACTTACAAGATAATTTGGAAGCAGTATTACAAATAATTAGATTTATATACGACAATATCATGTATGCTGAGTTAAATACAAAATCTGATTATTGTCAAAAATGCGGATTTGATGGAGAGATTTTATTAAATGATGATTTAGAATGGTACTGTCCAAATTGCGGAAATAAAGATCATAATACATTAAATGTAGCAAGAAGAACTTGCGGATATATAGGAAGTAATTTCTGGAACAAAGGAAGAACACAAGAAATTAAAGATAGAGTATTACATATAGACAATAAAGATGACGAATAAAAGGAAGTGCTAACTATGAGATATAATAAAATAAGAAAAATGGATATATCTAATGGACCAGGAGTAAGAGTATCTATATTTATGCAAGGATGCACATTTAATTGTAAGAATTGTTTCAATCCAGAGACTCATAACTTTGAAGGTGGAAAAGATTTTACAGATGATACAATAAAAAGAGTATTAGAGTTATGCGATAATGATGCTGTTGAAGGCTTATCAATTCTTGGAGGAGAGCCAATGCATCCAAACAATATAGAAGGTACTACTAAACTTGCAAAAGCTTTTAAGGAAAAATTTCCAAATAAAAATCTTTGGGCATGGTCAGGATTTAGATTTGAAAATGAATTAAGAGATAAAGAGGTATTAAATTATTTAGATGTTTTAGTAGATGGAAGATATGTAGATGAACTTAGAAATCCATCACTAAAGTGGAAAGGCTCAGCAAATCAAAGAGTTATAGATGTAAAAGAAACTAAAAAAGTACATAAAATAGTAGAATATAATGGAGAAAATTCAAAAAAATAAAAAATCGTAGTGACTATATATTGACAATTCTCCCTAAAGTA
This sequence comes from uncultured Clostridia bacterium, assembly GCA_934167495.1. GTDB lineage: Bacteria > Bacillota > Clostridia > TANB77 > CAG-508 > CAKPKP01. The sequence goes on from CAKPKP010000007.1 coordinate 78,889, forward strand.
ATGTATAATTGTAGAGTCTAAAGAAACTACATACAAAATTTGTAAAAAATGAATCCCACATAAGTAGTTTTGAGCTTCGGAAGGAGGGGAAAAATAATGTCAGAGGTTAAAGTTAATAATGGTAATATAGAAGACGCATTAAAAAGATTTAAAAGACAATGCGCAAGAAATGGAGTACTTCAAGAAGTAAGAAAAAGAGAGCATTATGAAAAACCAAGTGTAAAGAGAAAGAAAAAATCAGAGGCTGCAAGAAAAAGAAAATTCTAATAATGTGATATAAAATAAAAACTTGAAAATATTTAATATTTTCAAGTTTTTTTTGAACCAAAATTAAATTTCACATGTCTAATAAATAGAAACGGTAAATCTCCCTATAAACTTTTAGACAGATTAATTAAATCTATTAATTTGTCTATATCGATATTTTCTTTACTAATAACAGAACATAGTTTATTAATTTTAGAAGAATCTATATTTTGGCAAGTGTTAGAAAAACCTAAAATTGAATTTGGAGTTGTTTTATATAACTCACATAATTGAAGAAATATATCGAGAGGGAGTTTACTGGTTCCTGTTTCATATCTTCCATATGTAGAGCGGGGAATATTTAAGTGTTTTGCAACATCAAATTGTGATAAATCGTTGTCTTCTCTAAAATCCCTTATTAATTCGTTTATTTTTTTCATAAAATCACCATATATATTGTAACCAAAAAAATGATTTAAATTCAAACCTGACTATTAAAAGAACAAAAACGAATTGACATGACCAAAAAATAAGAATATAATATTAAATGTGATAAATAAAAAAGAAAAAATACATAAATATATGAACCAAAAGATAAAATAAGTAGTCTAATGGGTATAAGGAGGATAAAAATGTCTGTTATTAGCAAAGCAAAAGCCGGAGATGAAGAAGCTTTTACTCAATTGATTCAAGAATACAAATTATCAATGTATAAAACAGCAAAAGCTATATTGAATAATGAAGATGATGTATGTGATGCAATTCAAGATGCTCTAATTAGTATTTATCAGAATTTAGATACTTTAAAAAGTGAAAAATATTTTAAAACTTGGGCTATAAGAATAACAATAAATAAATGTTATGACATAATTAAAAAAAGTAACTCAAAAGATAAAGAAATATCAAAGCTAGAAGAAAAATCTGAAGAAGAAGAAAATATTACTTTGAAAACAGATTTAGAAAGAGCATTATCTCTAATTGATAACGACCTAAAAATGGTTACTGTTTTGTATTATTATAATGATATATCAGTAAAAGAAATTGCTGATATATTAGAAATACCAGTAGGGACAGTTAAATCTAAGTTATCTAGAGCACGCGAAAAACTTTATGATATTTTAAGACAAGAGGAGGTGGATGCACGTGGATAAAAAAGATTTATATATCAAAGAAAAGTTACAAAAGGATAAACAAATATCAAAACAAGCAGAAGAAGTGTTTAATAATTTTAAAGGAGGAAATAAAATTATGGATAATGAGAAAAAAGAAATAAAAGTTAGTTTAAAAAGTGTTTTAGCTGTAGCAGCATGTTTTGTATTGGGATTATTTGTTGGAGTAAGTTTTTATGCTAACTCAATTGGAAAACCCAATGTAATATCAGCTGTACAAGCTTTAGTAAAAAATGAACCAGTAGTAAAAGAATTTTCAATATCTGAGATTGAGAATGAATTAAAAGAATATTTAAAATCAACAGAATCTACAAAACATTATGAAATTGAAAGCGTAACTAAAAAGGCAGAAATGGAATATGTGGCAAGAATATATGATATTCATGATAATGGTGATAAAGATTTGATAGAAGTAGCTTTCGATATAGAAGATGTAAAAGGAAATTGTGCAATAGTAAATATGGGAAATAAAAATATTGTAAAAACTTTCAAAGCTCCAACACCAGAGCCAACAGTAGCTCCTATACCAAATCCAGAAGAAGAATATCCAGAAGCTTATGAAAATTATAATTTAAATTGGGCATCTAAAGGAAATTGTTATGGATTATCAGAATTTACAAGTGAATTAGGTTGGGATTCTAATAATATAGAAATAAAGAATGGAAAAGTATATTCAGATGGAAAAATGATAAATAATATTGAAGGAAATGCTATGTTTATGGTAAAATTCGGCGAACAAAGGGTAGAAGCTTTATATGTATTCACTGATGACGGAAGTGTATGGAAATCTGTTTTAGAAGAATTAGATAAAGGATATAAATTAAGTTCAAATTTTGAAAGAGTAAATATTAATGGAAAAATTATAGATATGACATGGGGAGAAGAAAATAATCCATCTACAAATCCTCCATATTTCTTATTATCTACAGGAAAATTAGTAAATGAAGCTGGAGAAAATTATTCAGCTACAACAACTGCAGAAATAGTAAAAAGTTTTGGAAATGTAGATTCAAAAATATATGTAAGATCTGATAATACAGTAGCATATTATAATTATTCTAGTAATGAATATATTACTATAAAAGATGAAAATGGAAATGATGTTAAATTTAAAGACGGATTTATACAATATAATTTACCAAAAGAAATTGGAGAGTTACAAAGAATATTTATATTAGACCAAAAAGGTAGATTATTATATATGTATGATTATCAAACACAAGTAGCAAAAGAACTTGAAGAAGCAAAAAATAAAACGGTAAAAACAATTACTGAAAATAGCAATGGAAGTATATATACAAATTTAAATGTTGAATTTACAGATGGAACAAAATTAGAATTAAAAGATGTATATAAAGATTAATAATACAAGATAAAATAAATAAAAACAACTTCCTGACAATATAAAAAAAGGATATTGATTTGAACCCCTCGAATCAATATCCTTTTTTATATAATAGGAAAGTTATGCAGCTTTCCTATTATATAAAATTACATTGTACAGAAAATTTATTTCATAAATTTTCGCATAAGAACAATTAAAGGTGGGATGAACTCTATAATTTAAAATATAGAAAAAATTAATCAGCTCATTATTGTTCTATTACTTACCAATAAACATTTGAACATATATCTTGCCGTAAATTGGACTATTTACAACTCCAATTCCAGTGTAATTGTAATTTTTATTTAAAATGTTATCCTTATGTCCTTGAGAATTCATCCAAGCATTTACAGCCCCTTCATTTGATGAATTTCCAGCAATATTTTCTCCAGATGTTTTATAAGAAATTCCAAAAGATTTTATCATTTCAAAAGGTGTACCATATGTTGGGGAAGTATGAGAAAAGTAATTATTATCTACCATATCTTGAGCTTTTAATCTAGCAACATTTTGTAGTTCTTCATCAATTTCTAATGGGTCTAAACCATTTTCTTGTCTTTTACTATTTATTAAGTCCAATACTGCTTGTTCATCTACAGATAAAAGGCTGTTTGTTTGATCAGGAGTAGGAGTTGCTTGAGGAGTAGGTTCAGGAGTATTATCTGTAGAACCTTGAGTTTCAGGATATATAGGACGTACATAGTCACGATATACAGCACCAATTATGTTACTATCAGTTTGTATAACATACCAATCTCCAATTTTGGCAAACACACGAATATATTCGTTTTTATATACTTTTCCTACAACTTCATAATTAAGTCCAGGTCCCTTTCTTATATTTAATGCAGAAGCAGTAACAAAACCTGTGACAAAATCTAATTTTTCATAATCTGCAATACCAAAAGATGTAACAAATGTACTTACAATTAATGTAATACTAATAAGTAAGGTAATAAATATAGCTTTTTTACTTTTAATAAAATTTTTAAACATAAAACCCTCCAATCGAGCTAAACTAGCTCATATAAATTCTATTTACGGAAAAAATAGTATGTATCCGATAAATAGATATTACCCAAATATTGGAAGCTTATACATTAATTTTAAAATAATTGTTAAAATTAACTAAAAATATTTTTAAGTAATCTAGATAGTCTTTCTTATAAACATCATTAGAAGCAATTATATCAATAGAAAGAAGAGTTTTTTCATTAGATTTTACTTCTAATACACCTATTTTTGTGCCTTTATATAGTGGTGCTTCTAAGTAAGAAATTGAGTGAATGTCTATAGAAATATCATTAATTTCTGATTTTTTTATAACTATTAAATTTTCTTTTTCCAAATTTGATAAATTTAAGTTCAAAGAGTTATTTGATTTATTAACTATAATTTTGTTTAGATTAGAGTCAAGCCAAGTTTTAAATTCTTTTTCGATTAGAGCCTTAACATTTTTTTGTTCAAAATTATTATAAGCATATTCTATAAGATGAATACTGTCAGTTGTTCTAATTTTTTTAGTATCTGCACCAAGAACTATTGTAATTATATTAAAATTATTTCTAACACATGATGTAACTAGGCATCTGCCAGCGTTGCCAGTAAATCCTGTTTTAACACCATTAACTCCATTAAGATATCCAAGTAATTCATTTGTATTGTTTAAAGCTTTAGAATAACCATTAATTGTAATTGTGTAATTTTTTGTATTTACAATTTTGGAAAAAGTTGAATTATTTAAAGCATAATCTGTAAGAAGGGCAAGTTCATAAGCCGTAGTATAATGATTTTCATCATCTAATCCATGAGGAGTTACAAAGTGAGTGTTAGTAAGACCTAACGTTTTTGCTTTTTCGTTCATAAGATTAGCAAACTCTTCAATACTACCAGACATGTATTCTGCAAGTGCAACAGCTGCATCATTGCCAGAACGAAGCATAAGACCATATAGTAAATCTTTAACTGTAATAGAATCATTTTTCTTAAGACCTAACCTAGAACCACCAGTATTGGCAGATTTCTGAGATATTTTTACTGTCTCATTTAAGTTGCCGTTTTCTAATATTATTATGCATGTCATTATTTTTGTTGTAGAAGCCATAGCTCTTTTTGTATTAATATCCTTTTCATATAAAATACTTTTAGTGTTTCTATCAAAAACAATAGCAGATCTTGAATATACTTTTGGCTCTTCTGAGACTTCAGTTGAAACTTCTTCGATTAGGTTTTCATCTTCTGGTAATTCATCTATATCGTCAGCAAAAGTAAAAGTTGTTAATAAAAATATTATTAAAGTTGCAAAGAAAAGAATTTTTTTAAACATAAAAAATCACCTAAATAAGTATATTATTTAGGAAACTAATAAATGAATTTTAATAATAGAAAATTTAAGAAAATTATATTAGTGAAAGTTTGGAATTCTACTACGGAAATAATGCTATAATAGGAAAAAAATAGAAAAAATGCTACATTAACGATGCAATATAAGGAAATATAGGGGAAAGTTACCAAAAACTTACGGAAATCTACATTTTTTTGAAAACTTTTTAAAAATTCCATTGATTTTATAAATATAATAAGTTATAATAGAAACAATGGGAGTATTATAGATTAATAATAAATAAAGGAAGGTATAAAAATGTTAAAAAGCAAATTTAGAATATTAAAAGTAATTGTTAGTATGCTATGTATAATAATGTTAGTAACTCCATACTGTATAGCAGAAATAGGAGAAATTGCTGCTATGAGTATATCTAATAAAAAAGTTGCATACATAACAATTTCAAAATTACATGAAGGCGGAAATGCATATAAAATAAAAGATGTAAACGTTTTAAAATTAGTAGAAGTAAAAACTTCTGGAAATAGTTTTGAAAGTGAAATCTTTTGTGGTTGGGGAAATGGTTCATTCCCTACAGATGTAAATGGTGATCCTTTACAAATTAAATATGATTACGTAGGAGATATAAAATCAGACAGTACAGCTATTTCAACATATAAAACAAAATATAAAATCAGTGATGCAAATCTTAAAAATTTAATTAGTTTAACAGAACTTATGTATTTAAGACACCAAGATGATCAAACTACTAAAGATGAATTTTTAGCTAAAGCATTTGCTGACAAAATAGCATCTGATCAAGAAAATAATGTTATACCACCAACAACAATAGATTTAGTAAAAGCATCATTATCAGATGATGTAATTGAAGTTGTAGAACAATGGGCAATGTGGTATTTTACAGATGATTATGAAAATAGTAAATATCATAAAGCAACATTAGAAGAATCTTTTGGTGCAATGTCAATGAGTTCAACAGGAGAAGTTGGAACATTTAATGCCGTTCCAGATGCAACAAGACAATATGCAGAAATTTTATATAAATATTTAATAGAACAATCTATTGCAAATGCAAATCAAACAACAGGAACAGTAGTTACTCCAACTTTAGTAACAGGTTCAAACACAAAATCAGTAATAGAAAATGAATATTATAAAGTAGGACCAATTAAATTAAATAAAGGAAGCTTACAAAAAGAAGATTTTGATACAATAAAATTATTAGATCAAAACGGTAATGGAATTGATAGCTCTAAATATAAAATAAAAATTGAGGGCGAAGAAGATTTTACAACCAAAAATATAAATGAGATTTTTGATCAAAATTATTATATATACATACCAATAAAAGATAATAAAATAACAAAATTAGAAATAACAACAGGTTACAATAAACATTATACTGAACCAAGTTTATGGGTACCTGAGACAGAAAAAGATAAAAGTATATACCAACCAGTAATAGTAATTGAACGTGAAAATATTCGTATGCCATTAGAATTAAAATTTGACATAGAAGAAAAAGAATTCGATTTATCATTAAGAAAATTTATAGTACAATATGGAGATAAACAAACAGATTCAACAAGAAATCCAAATGCAACAGACAATATAGATGTAACAAAATTAGTATCTGGAGAGTCAACAACAGCAGAATATTATCATGCTAAAAATCCTTTAGCAGTAGAAAATGGCGATAAAGTTATATATCAAATAAATGTATATAATGAAGGAAGTTTAGATGGTTCTGCTACTCAAATTAAAGATTATTTACCAGAAGGATTAAGTTATGTACCAGTAAATGAAAGTGAAATAAATAAAAAATATGGATGGGTAATTTCAGCAGATGGAAGAACAGCAACTACTGCATATACAGCTAATACAACTTTAAAAGCATTCAATAAAGACACAAAAGAATTAAGTACAGCATATGTTCAAATTGAATGTGTTGTTGATGCAGATGTTGAACCAGGAAAAATATTAACAAATGTTGCAGAAATTACAGCTGATGTTCCAACATATATAGAGGATAGAGATTCAGTTCCAGGAACAATAAATTCAACAACAATAGATTCTCAAACTTATACAGGAAATGAATCAAATAAAAAAGATTTAACAGATGCAAAATATTTTTATAAAGGTCAAGAAGACGATGATGACTTTGAAAAAGTAATAGTAGTAAAAAATACAAAATATGACTTAGCATTAAAGAAATTTATAGTAAAACATAACTCAACAGAGATAACAGATAGAGAACCAAAAGTATCAGGACTTAATGAATTAGCAACAAATGATTCAGTACATGATGCAATATATACTCAAAACAAAACACCTTTAATAGTAGAAATAGGCGATACAATAGTATATAAAATTAGAGTATATAATGAAGGTACTGAAGATGCTATAGCAAGTTTAATTTATGATTATTTACCAGAAGGTCTAGAGTTTGTACAAGATAGTGAAATTAATAGTAAGTATAAATGGAAAAAATCATCAGGTGATAACAGAAGATATGAAACAGATTATTTAAAAGATACAGTAATTCCAAAATTTAATGGAACTAAATTAGAATATGTAGATTTAGAAATGGAATGTAAAGTCGTAGCAGAACAAAAATCTGAAGACCAAAAACTAAGAAATATAGCAACAATAGGAGAAGATGATGGTGATGATGGAGACTCAACACCAGGTGATATAACACCAGGTACATATCCAGATCATCCATTAGAAGACGATGATGATTATGAAGAAATAGAAATACCAGGAAGAGCATTTGACTTAGCTTTAACAAAACATATAAATTCAATAAATGGAAAGGCTCAAGATCCAAGTAGAGAACCAAAAGTTGATGTTAGCGGATTAAGAGATGGTTCAAGTACAACAGCTGAATATACACAAGTTAAAACACCAGTTGTTGCTGAAATAGGCGATATTATAATATATACAATAAGAGTATATAATGAAGGCGATATAGCAGGATACGCAGATCAAGTAGCAGATATTTTACCTGAAGGTTTAGGATTTTTAATTAATCATAAAGTTAATGTTGATAATTATTGGTCAATTCCAACAAATAGCTCTTCAATAAAATTAACTGATATAGCAAATGGAACAAAGAATTTAAAATTATCAGATTTTGAAGATGTAACATCATTAGAAAATGTTGAAGTAGTACCAGGAAAAGTAAAATTAACATCAACAAAATTAAGTTATAATCAAAATGATGATTCTAATTTACTAAAACCTTTTGATAAAACAAATCCAAATAGTACATTAGACTATAAAGATATACAAGTTGCTTGTATATTAATGGGAAATGGTTCTAATACTGTAACATTTAAAAACATAGCAGAAGTAGAAAAAGATTTAGATAAAGATGGAAAAGAAATCTCTGATAGAGATTCAACACCAGGAAATGTAGAGACAAAAAGTGAAGATGATGACGATTATGAATTAGTAACTTTAATACCAAAAGAATTTGATTTAGCATTAAGAAAATTTATAACAAAAGTTGACAATACAGATGTAACAACAAGAATTCCAGAAGTTGCAATAAACCAAGAGGGTGAAATAAGATATGTTCATCCAAAAGATCCTGTTGAAGTTGCAAATAATCAATTAGTTACATATACAATAAGAGTATTCAATGAAGGTGAAATTGATGGATATGCATCAGAAATAACAGATAATATTCCAGAAGGATTAGTATTTGTTCCAGATAATGACACAAACAAAAAATATGGCTGGAAATTATATGATGCAGATGGAAAAGAAACAACAGATGTATCAAAAGCAAAATCAATAAAAACAGATTATTTATCAAAAGCAAAATCTGAAGCAAGAAATGAAAATTGTTTAATTAAAGCTTATGACGAATCAAAAGGAATAAGCAATGATGTAAACAATCCAAATCCAGATTATAGAGATGTTCAAGTAGTATTTAGAGTTTCAGAAGATACTGTAAATCCTGATAGAATAATAACAAATATAGCTACGGTTACAAAAATGCATGATAAAGATGGAAATCCTGCAAAAGATAGAGATGAGGATGACTTAACAGATATAGAAAAAGTAAAAGTAAAAGAATTCGATTTAGCATTAAAGAAAATGGTAAGCAAAGTTATAGTTATAGAAGGTAATGAAGTAAATGAAACACTTACAAATTATACAGGAGATGAAGATCCAAAACCAATAGTAAAAGTTGAAGTAAATAGAAAGAAACTTAATTCAACAATTGTAAAATTTGTATATACAATAAGAATTACTAACGAAGGTCAAATACCAGGATATGCAACAGAAATTAAAGATTACATACCAGAAGGACTAGAATTTGTACAAGAAGACAACAAAGAATGGTCAGAAATTTCAGATGGGGTTATAGCTACAAACGCTCTAATCAAAACATTATTAAAACCAGGAGAAAGTGCTGATGTTCAAGTAACTTTAAGATGGATTAATTCAGTAGATAATTTAAACGAAAAAGTAAACTGGGCAGAAATTAGTGAAGACTATAATGAATATGATGCAAAAGATATAGACTCAACACCAGACAACCAAATAAAAGAAGAAGACGATATGGATTTTGCAAGAGTATTCTTAACAATCTCAACAGGTGCAGAACCAGTATACATTAATTTAGCATTAGGAATATTAGTAGTAATTGCAGGTGGAATAGTAGTAATTAAAAAGTTTTTAATGTAATAAAATAGGATTAAATAAAAATGAAAGGAACGTTCTTAGGCAAAGGACGTTCTTTTTGTCTAACATATGTTTTTGGAAAATTATTATAATGTTTGTTTTGGTTCAAATATATGACAAATTCTATAAAAAAATACTAAAAACTATTGAAATTTTAAAATATAAAATATAAAATAAAATTGTAAGGAGCGAGTTTATGATACATGAAATATATATAATTGATGACGAAAATAATTTAATAAATGATTTGCATGTATTATTTAAGGACGAAAAAGACTATAAGTTATCAAGTGTAAAAACAAAAGACCTTGATGTCGCATTAAAGAAAATACCTGCAATGATGATTATAAATGAAGATAATATAGATATTAATACAGTAGAATTGTGTCAAAGAATTAGAAATGATGAAGATAATAGCATAACACCAATAATAGTTGTTTCGTCTATTGTAGATAAACTTCATAGAATTGAAATTTTAAAACATTCTGTAGAATATTATATAAGAAAACCAATAGATAATGAGTATTTGTATTACACAATAAAAAATATTACTCGTTTGTTATACACAAATAGAAGAGTTAGTCCACTTACTGGATTGCCGGGAAATGTGCAAATACAAACTGAAATGAAGAAAAGATTACTAAATGACGAGAACTTTGCGATGTTATATTTTGATTTAGATAATTTTAAAGCTTATAATGATGTATATGGTTTTTCAAATGGAGATGAAATAATAAAATTTACAGCAAATATAATTTGTAAAAATACTCACAATGCAGAGTATACAGCAAATTTTGTTGGACATATAGGTGGAGATGATTTTGTAGCAATAGTTGGAGAACAATTTTCATATGAGGATATGTGTCAAAACATAATACTAGAATTTGATACATTAGTACAAGAATATTACACAGCTGAAGATGCTCAAAGGGGCTATATAGAGGTGGCAAATAGAAGAGGAATTATAGAACAATTTCCAATAGTTTCAATTTCAATAGGAGTAGTAGAAGTAGATTGTCAAAAATATAGTTCTACCTTAGAAATTGGTGAAGTTGGAGCTCAAGTAAAACACCAAGCAAAAACTGTTATGGGAAGTACATATATTATAAATAAAAGAAAATAAAAAAAGTGTGTCAAAAATCTCCGTCCCCAGTGACATGTGTCAATGGGGACGGAGTGGAGTGCGGAAAATAATACCACACCCAGTCCGTCCCTAATTAATGTAATTTTTTTTA
>CAKPKP010000008.1 GCA_934167495.1 uncultured Clostridia bacterium
GCAGCAGTGTTTCCAGAAACAGCATAATGTAATTTGTTTTGAACAGATGAAAAAAATCTAATTGTTGCTTTTGCTGTTTTATCATAGTCAATAGACGTTGCATAGATATCTGTAATTTTTTGATAAAATTTTCTTTCAGACATTCTAATTTCTCTTATTCTTTCTAATTGCTCTTCAAAATACTTCTTAGTTAAAATCGAACCATCATTCTTTAATCTTTCATCATCCATTACCCATCCTTTAATAGTAAAATCCTTTACTATTTGGTTAGCCCATTTTCTAAATTGTATAGCCCTTTCATTATCTACTTTAAATCCTACTGCTATAATCATTTGAAGATTATAATGTATTACATTTCTTGAAATTTTTCTGTTTCCCTCATCTTGAACTATTAAGAAATTCTTAATAGTTGATTTTTCTTCTAATTCCTTATCTTCATATATCTTTTTTATATGTTGATTAATTGCAGATGTTGATACACCATATAATACTGATAACATTTTTTGAGTTAACCAAATATTTTCATCTTCATATCTTAATTCAACTCCATTTTCTCCAGTAGCTGCTACATATGTTAAATACTCAGCAGCACTTGAACGAATTAATTTATCTGCTTTTTTTCTATTATCATATTTCATTTATTATTCTTCCTCCACAACTTAATATTATATTTATCGATTTTATCTCGTTTTTTAGCTTTTGAATATTTGTATTATAGTTATCATTCAATAAATCTTTATTATCTACTTTACCAATAATAATATAAAATATTTTTGTCAACATCATAAACATCTTTTTTCTTCCATAACTATATTAATCCCATTTTCTATTTTTAATAAATTTATTAACCCTTCTATTTATATCATAATAATAAATAATTTTCCATAAACTTACAAACCTTTACAATTTACTTGATTTTATATCAAACATCTGTTTTTGTCAATAGTTAAAATAAATTTCAAAATTTTTTCAAACTTTGAAATTTAAGTATTTATATTAAATTCAAATCGTTTTATTATGCATACTGTCTACTTTGAAATCTACCTTCTAGTTGCTTTCTGACCACTAACGCTGTCAATAAAACCTGACCATATGCAACTACCTGTTGAATTAAAAATTACTTCCATCCATACAGATGTAACACCAGAATCAATGCTTTTTATCTAAACAGTTAATTGAGCTCTGGAATCATATCCTGAAGGATACAGCGTAAAAGTTTCATTAACAGCTACCGCCGTATAAGTCCTCTGAGCATAGCCTCCTGCACTTCTTGCAGACGTAGTAACTGCTGTAGCATTACTTCAGCAGCCATAACAGACATCGATATAAGTGAAAAACACATTGCCACTGCCATAATCATTGCTACTATTGATTTGCAAATTCCATTCCGCTTTAATTGAAACATATTATCAATCCTTTCAAAAAAGTAACTCCCTTTCCTATACTCAAATAACATCTAAATTAATAAATGTTATATAAGCATCAAGATATGTTTAACATAACTTCATGATAATAACATTTTTTGTAAAAAATCAAATATTTTTTTACTATTTATTCAGTAATATCAGGCTTTACAAGGTTACTTTCTTCAACCGTGTTAGGTTTTAATTCGTATTTTCTTATACCTCCATTGTCTTCTTGTAAAATCATATATGTATCTTTATCTACCCATGTAGATACGTTTTTATCTGATATTTTATATACATTTTTTCCATCAAGTTTTTCTGTTTTTAACCCTAAAGCTAACTTAATTTTTTCAAATATATTATTTGTTTTATAATAATATGCATTTGGCATTTCTGATATTGCTGGTTCAGTTTCTAAATTAGTTACAGTTTTGCTTCCATTTTGATCAACTATTAATAGTTTTTCATCATTAACAACATAAATTGTTCTTTTAACATTATTATTCAAATTAGTATATATATAATCGCCATCTTTATAAAAAATTTCAATAACATTATTACTCTCATCTACAACCTTCAAATAATAATTGTTTAATTTACTTATTTTTTCTGTTTCTGTAATAATCTTATCAATAGTTTTCATTTTTCCAGAAATTAAAATGAATCCGATTACTAAAATTACTAATACGATTCCTAAAATAATAAATTTCTTTTTCATAAACTACATCTCCTTTAATTTATATAATTCTATATAAATTATAATAATTTTTTTAAAATTTTTTTCAATATTTATATACATGTATCTTTCATTACAATACTATATTATAAACTAAAATCCACTTTGAAGATAAAAATTGAAAACTTGTATTTTATGTTTAATACTAGATTTATTTATAATTTTTTGGTATACTTTGCTTATGGAAAATATAGAAAGATATAAACATTTAAATTCATATTTAAAGAATAAATTTGGCGAAAGAACCTTAAAAATTTGTATTGATGGCGGTTTTACTTGTCCTAATCGTGATGGTACTGTTGCAACAGGAGGTTGTATTTTTTGTAGTGAAAGAGGCTCTGGGGATCACATTAATTCAGCATTTAATATTACCAATCAAGTAAAGAATTATTTTAATTCCTACAAAGCCCAAAGAGCAAATAAATTTATTGCGTATTTTCAGAATTTCACTAATACATATGCTCCTTTAGATGAACTAAAAAGCAAATATGATTCAGCTTTAATAGACAATAGAATTGTAGCTTTAGCTATCGCTACTCGTCCTGATTGTATTACTGAAGATATTGCTAAACTCCTACAAAGTTATACTAGCAAATACTATGTATGGGTAGAACTTGGTCTTCAAACTTCTAATGAAAATACTTCAATATTAATAAATAGAGGATATTCAAACGCTACTTTTTCTAATGCTGTTAGAATTTTAAATAAATACAACATTGATGTTGTAACTCATATAATGATTGGTCTTCCTAATGAAAATATTGAAGATTTAAAAAATACCGTGAATTTTATAAATGCTCATGATATACAAGGATTAAAAATACATTCTTGTTATGTTGTTAAAAATACTATTCTTGCAAATATGCTTACTTCTCGGTGAATACTCTCCAATTACCTTAGAAGATTATTTAAATTCGGCTACCTATGTTTTAACACATATAAGCCCTAATATTGTAATTCACAGAGTATCTGGTGATGCTCCAAAAGACTTACTTATTGCACCTGAGTGGAACCTACATAAAAAATGGATTATTAATGGTTTAGATAAAATTTTAAAAGAAAAAAATCTATTTCAAGGAATGTTTTATAATGCATAAATTTAATTCCAAATTTATGCATATTTTTATTACTTTTACATATAATACATTATAACTTCTTTTATATATACATTATTTTGTTTAAAACTATTGACATTTTTAATAAAATGGTTGTATAATAAATGAGTCGATACATCGCGGGGTGGAGCAGTTGGCAGCTCGTTGGGCTCATAACCCAAAGGTCGATAGTTCGAGTCTATCCCCCGCAACCAAATAAAACTCAGTAACTTTAACAGTTACCGAGTTTTTTATTTTGCGCAAAAGTAGTAATTATATTATCTTGCCAACTATTTGCCGTCTAAAATTCAGACAAAAGGATCGTCCCCTTGTCTCACTAAGATATTTTATTTATATATTCTTTTGATATTTCTAGTATTTCTTGCATTTGATTTTTTATTATATCACTTTTAAATTCTTCTATTACTCTACTTGCAAATTTTTCTAAATATCCTCCATCTTTTATATATTTTAATGAAAATTTAAAATTAAAATCATATATGTATGCATAAAATATTGCAATAACATCTGCATTATTTTTTATATCTTTATAATCAATCAATTCACTTTTTCTTAAATTTTCCATTATTTTTTCACTTATTTTTTGGCAATCAAAATCTTTATACCAAAATATACTTTTAAAGTCATATTCGCAAATAGTATAATAAATATCTAGTTTATCCGCATCTCTTATTATTTTAGAAAATAATAATTCTTCATCTGTTAAATTATCTTCTATTTTTGCTCTGTTATGGTTTAATATTGCACATTTAATTATTCTATTATATTTTTCATCTATTTTAAATTTTTGAATTAAATTATCTTCATATAATACTTTTACACCTAATTCTCCATGATTTATTGAATCTTTATCACTAAATGTATTATACATTTCAACTTGCTTGAATCTTCCTATATCATGAAATATTCCTATTACTTCTGCAAGTTTTATTTGTTCATCATTTAATTTTAAATTTATAGCTATTTTTTTACTAATTTCTGCAACTCTTTGAATATGATCAATTTTTAATTTTATTCTTCCTTCATTTGGATTAAATTGTGAAACATAATTTTTAAATTCTTTTTTTACATTTTCTATATCTATCATATCTCCTCCTAAGATTCACAATATTTTTTATACAATTCTTTTAACCTTTTCTTATTTAATGTTTTGTCTAACCCTTTTTCTGCTATTTCTGTAAATGCTGCAGTTAAAAAATTACATGTTTTTTCATTTATTATTGCTTTTTCTCTTTCTTTTTTCCAATACTCTAACTGCATTGATGGATCCCAGCCCTTGCCTGTATATGTTTTTCCCGCTGCAAGACCATCACAAATCATTTCTACTGCATATTTATATGGAATTACTGGTGCAGGTATTGGTGCTCTATAATCATACCAATACTCATGGTGGTGTTTATTTCTTCCTTTATGATGTAACCATGCATTTGAATATCCATTTGCTTTTTTACACTGAGTTATAGGACTCCCTTTTCCTGTATAATATTTTGCACTTTCCCAAAATTCAGTTGGACTATACTTAGATAAGTCATGTACAAAACCTCTCCATGGTATTCCAGCCTTTATACAAAATTTAAAAACCCTTATTCTATGTTTTGTAATTAATATAAAATGTTTCCATATATTTTTTAGCATCAATTTCTTCATCTCCAATTTGTTACATTCTTATAGATTATAGCAAATTATTCTTGTATTTACAACATCATTTATTTTTAAAAATTTCGATTTTATAATGCATTTAATTTTAATTTATGCTAATATATTGTTGGAGGTAGAATTATGATTGATTTACATTGTCACATATTGCCTGGAATAGATGATGGTTCTAATAACATGGCACAATCTATTCAAATGGCAAGAGAAGCTGAAAAAGCTGGATTTTCTATTATATGTTGTACTCCTCATTATCTAGACAATAGATATATCGTTCCTAGAGATGAAGTTAGTACACTTATAACAGATTTGCAAAACGAGTTAGTAAGAGAAAATATTAACATACAACTTGCTATTGGTAATGAATTATATATTACTGAATATGTAGATGAATTGCTTAATAATAAGCTTATTTCTACTTTAAATGATAGTAAATATTTATTAATGGAATTACCTATGAATTATCCTGTTACTATATTAGAGGATATTATATTTAAAATACAAAACTTCAATTTGGTGCCAATTTTAGCACATCCTGAAAGATATTCTTATGTTCAAAAAGATCCTAATTTTCTTATTGATTTAATTAACAGAGGTGTATTATTTCAAGGAAATTACGCTAGCTTAATTGGTAAATATGGAAATGAAGCTCAAAAAACTCTTAAAATATTACTACAACATGATATGATTCATTTCTTGAGCTCAGATACTCACAGAGACAATTCTATATTTACACAATTTGATAGTATTTTTAATGAATTAAACAAAATTATTAGTCCTTCTATGATTGATAAATTAACAAATATTAATCCTAAAAAAGTAATAGATAATGAAGATGTATTTGCTCAAGAGCCAAAAGAATATAAAAAGAAAAAATTTTTATTTTTCTAGTTAGACAAAGGACAATCATTTTGTCTTAGTTTTTAAAATTAAAAACAAGGGTTAGACAAGAGGTCTGTCTTGTCTTTCTTCGTATGAACTTTCATGAAAAAAAACGCTAGTAATTTTTACTAGCGTTTTTTCTTTTATAATTTCATACTTAATTTTACTTTTTGCTTTTCTCTATCTATTCCTATTACTTTTACCTTTACAATATCACCTACAGATACTATTTCAGATGGATTTTTTACATATTTATCAGACATCTCAGATATATGAACTAATCCATCATGTTTAACCCCTATATCCACAAATGCACCAAAGTCTATTACATTTCTTACTGTTCCTGTTAATTCCATTCCTTCTTGCAAATCTTCAAACTTCAATACATCGCTTCTTAAAATTGGTTTTGGTAGTTCTTCTCTAGGATCTCTTCCTGGTTTACTTATTTCTTCAATAATATCTTTTAATGTTAGTTCTCCTATTTCTAGTTCTTTAGCCATTTGTTTTGTGTCTATGCTTTTTAATTGTTCTTTTAATTTCTCTAATTTTTCTTTTTCTAATAAATTATCCACATTATATCCTAGTTTTGTTAATAACTTCTCACATGCTTCATAACTTTCTGGGTGTACAGCTGTTGTTTCTAAAGGGTTGGTTCCGCCAAAAATTCTTATAAATCCTGCACATTGTTCAAATGCTGCCTTTCCTAACTTAGGAACTTTTAGCAGTTCTTTTCTTGCTTTTAAAACCCCATTTTCATCTCTATATTTTACAATATTTTTAGCTATAGTATTATTTATTCCAGATACATATGAAAGAAGTGATGGTGTAGCAGTATTTACGTCTACTCCAACAGTATTTACTGCATCTTCTACAACTCCAGTTAAACTTTCTGATAATTTTTTTTGATTAACATCATGTTGATATTGTCCTACGCCTATTGCCTTTGGATCAATTTTTACAAGTTCTGAAAGTGGATCTTGTAACCTTCTTGCTATTGATATAGCTCCTCTTATAGATACATTAATATCTGGATATTCTTCTGTTGCTAATTTTGATGCTGAATATACAGATGCTCCAGCTTCACTAACTATAGCATAGTATACTTCGTGTTTTGTTTCCTTTAAACAATCTGAAACAAAACTTTCAGATTCCCTTGAAGCAGTTCCATTTCCTATGGCTATCATGTTAACATTATATTTATCTATAAAATTCATTATAACCTTTTTTGCACCAACTACATCGTTCTGTGGCTCTGTTGGATATATTGTTGCTGTATCTAATAATTTCCCAGTTTTATCTATAACAGCTAATTTGCAACCTGTTCTATATGCTGGGTCAAATCCTATAACTGTCATTTCTTTAATTGGTGGTTGCATTAACAATTGTTTTGCATTTTTTCCAAATACTTTTATTGCTTTCTCTTCTGCTTTCTCGGTTAAATCAGCTCTTATTTCTCTATCTATTGAAGGTTCTATTAATCTCTTATAAGAATCTAGTATCGTATCTTCTAATAGTTTTGTAAACTGAGTATTAGATTTAATTATGTCTGATTTTATTATATTTAATATTTTTTCTTCTGGCTTTTCTAATTTTACTTTTAAAAACTCTTCTTTTTCACCTCTGTTTATAGCAAGTATTCTATGACTTGGTAATGTTTTTATAGTTTCTGCAAATTCATAATACATCTCATATGGTGACTTTTCATCTTTTGCTGCTTTTGTTATAATTACAGCTTCTTTAAAACAAATTGCTTTTATTTGTTTTCTGTATTCTGCACTATCTGCAATATTTTCTGCTATTATATCAAGTGCACCTGCAATTGCTTCTTCTTCAGTTTTAACTCCTTTTTCTTCATTTATATATTGTTTTGCTACTTCATATATATCTTTTTTCTCATTTTGAATATATATTATGTTTGCAAGTGGCTCTAGCCCTTTCTCCTTGGCTATAGTTGCTCTTGTTCTTTTTTTCTGTTTATATGGTCTATATATATCTTCAATTTCTGCTAAAATCATACTGTTATTTATTGCATTTGTTAATTCTTCTGTTAGTTTACCTTGTTCGTCTATTAGTCTTATTATTTCTTGTTTTCTTTCTTCTAAATTTCTTAAATATGTTAATCTTTCTCCTAGGTTTCTAAGTACTTCATCACTTAAATTTCCTGTTACTTCTTTTCTATAACGTGCTATAAAAGGTATTGTATTTCCATCATCTATTAATTTTATTGTATTTTCTACTTGAACTGTTTTTATATTAAGTTCATTTGCTATTGTTTCTATTATTTTATTCATATGTTAAAACCTTCCCTATTCAATTCCTAAATATTCATTATAAGTACATTCACGGACTATTATATTTTTACCGTCTTTTAAATCAATTACTTTGTTTGCAACTGTTTGAGTTAATTGATGGTCATGTGATGTAAATAATATAATTTCTTTGAATTTAGCCATTCCATCATTTAATGCTGTTATACTCTCCATATCAAGATGGTTTGTTGGTTCATCAAATATTAATAAATTTGCTCCAGATAACATCATTTTAGAAAGTACACATCTTACTTTCTCTCCTCCTGACATTACATTTACTTTCTTTAAAGCTTCTTCTCCTGAAAATAACATTCTTCCTAAAAATCCTCTTACATATGTTTCATCTGGGTCTTTTGAATATTGACGTAACCAATCAACTATTGTTAAATCCTCATTAAATAAATAATTATTGTCTTTTGGGAAATATGTTGTTGTTATTGTTGTTCCCCATTGTATTTCTCCTTCATCTGGCTCTAATTCTCCTGCAAGTATTTGGAATAATACTGTTTTTGCAAGCTCATTATCAGATAAGAATGCAACTTTATCTCCTTTTTTTATAGTAAATGATATATTATCTAATAATTTTTCTCCATTTACTGTTTTGCTTAAATTCTTTACTTCTAAAATTTCTTTTCCAGTTTCTCTATCTGGTTTGAAATCTACATATGGATATTTTCTATTTGATGGTTTTATTTCGTCTAATTCTATTTTTTCTAAAGATTTTTTTCTTGATGTTGCTTGTTTTGATTTTGATGCGTTTGCACTAAATCTTGCAATAAATTCTTGTAATTCTTTTATTCTTTCTTCTTTCTTCTTATTTGCTTCCTTCATTTGTTTTAAAGCTAATTGGCTAGATTCATACCAGAAATCATAGTTTCCTGGGTATACTTTTATTTTTCCAAAATCAACATCTGCTATATGTGTACAAACTTTATTTAAAAAGTATCTATCGTGTGATACTACTATTACAGTATTTTCAAAATCTATTAGGAAATCTTGTAACCAATTAATAGCTTTCATGTCTAAATCGTTTGTAGGCTCGTCTAGTAATAATACATCTGGATTTCCAAATAAAGCTTGAGCTAAAAGGACTTTAACTTTATCTTTTGCTTCTATTTCTTTCATATATTTATAATGAATTGATGTATCTATTCCTAAATCATTTAATAATATTGCTGCATCTGATTCTGCATTCCATCCATCTAATTCGGCAAATCTCTCTTCTAATTTTGCAGCTTTCATACCATCTTCTTCGCTAAAATCTGGTTTTGCATAAATTTCATCTTTTTCTTTCATTATTTTATAAAGCTCACTATTTCCCATTATAACTGTATCTAATACAGTATATTCTTCAAATGCGTAGTGGTCTTGTTTTAACATGGATAATCTTTCTCCTTTATCCATAGTTACTTCACCTTTACTTGGTTCTATCTCTCCAGATAAAATCTTTAAGAAAGTAGATTTACCAGCACCATTTGCACCTATTAGACCATAACAATTTCCCTTTGTAAATTTAATATTTACATCTTCAAATAATACTCTTTTCCCATATCTTAATGTAACACCTACTGAATTTATCATATTATCTCTCCTTCAATTTAAAATTTCATTTTATTATACCTTATTTTTATTATTATATCAATACTTTGAAAAATTAATCTTAATAGGTGTGTCAATGGGGACGGCAGGCTGTCTAAAATTCACGATTAAATTTTAGACAGCCTGCCGTCCCTATTGACACAAAAAGACTTACAAACAATAGAAGCTTGTAAGTCTTTTATTTGGTGCGCCATAGAGGAATCGAACCTCCGACCATTTGATTAAGAGTCAACTGCTCTACCAACTGAGCTAATGGCGCATAAATTTTACGAATATTATTGTAGCACACTTTTTTATAATTGTATAGTACTTTTTAAAATTTTTTTAAAGCTATATTTTTAGACTTAATATACATTTGAAGGGGCTGTAAAATGCCCCTTCACTTTTCTTTACTTGTTCAATTTATTTTAAAAATATTTTAGTCCTGTTTTTATTGCGTTTGTTTTTACTATAATTGTACCATATTCTTTTAATTTATTTTCAAATGTCTCTGCATTTCTTATACTCTTTGCAAATTCTGACATTGAAGTGCAAAAAGAATTAAACACTATTGGTTCAATTTTATTGTTTTTGAAAACTAAATAATATTTTTCATTATATTTATATAATATATTACTTTTTATATAATCTTTTATAGTTACAAATATAGAATTATTTAAATAATTGCAAAAATCACAGAAATCTTCAAAATTCTCAAATTCAAATATAGATGTGTTGGATTTTCCTAATGTTTCTATTTTCTTTTTTATATGTAATTTTTTCTTTGTAAATTTATTTTGTTCTTGTATTCTTGTAACAGTGAAAATAAAGTTACCATTTGACATTGCCAATGCTTCTATTGCAATTCTATAATTTTCTGTTGAAAATCCTATTTCTCTTTCTGCCTCATCTAACATATCCAAAAAGAATGATTGTGTTTCTATTGGGTTAGACATAAATGAATGAAAATCAACATTTTTATTTTTTAATTCTTCAAGATTTAGTGTAATTCTTATTTTATCTTCATTTAGTTTTTCAATTTTCATTCTACAACCTCCTCGTAACATTATATAAGTATTATACTACATTTTTTTGAATTATTAAATATTAATTTTTGGTAATTCTATATAGTATATTTATTTTTAAAGCTTTTTGTACTTATTTTTGAATATTTTTTATTCGATTTAAACTATTAGAATAAATAATTAAGAATATTTACTACAAAGATTATAACATTTATTTAGATTTAAAATAACACTATGGTGCGACTAGAGGGACTTGAACCCCCCTCCCGGGTTTCGTAGACCCGTATACTATCCACTATACTATAGTCGCATATAGATATATTATTATTATATGTTGACTTTGTTGATTTGTCAATTATTTTTTCATTTTTCAATCATTTGCTAATTATATAATTTATTGTACTTAATGTTTAGCAAAATTTAATTCTTATTTTTTTCAAAAAACTCTTGCAAACTGTAACCAAATGTGCTATATTATATAAGTATCAATTAACTATCGAGGTGTAGCGCAGTTGGTAGCGCGCGTGGTTTGGGACCATGAGGCCGCAGGTTCGATCCCTGTCACCTCGACCATATTTAGAAGAATTCATAAGAGTTCTTCTTTTTTTGCAATTTTTTGCAAAAATCCAGATGATTCATAAAAATTCAAAAATGCTATTTTCTAAGAAAGTTAGAAATAGCATTTTTATTTCTTATAAAAAATATTTAATTTTCATTTTTTTAATATTATTTCTATATTGTAATAATCTTAAAAATTATACAGTTATTGCTGTTTCTTCATTTTCATATAGTTTTTGATATTCATGGCTTGTACTAATTAATTCTTTATGTGTCCCATTAGCAATGATTTTATGATTATGTAATAAAAATATATTATCTGCATCAACAATTGTACTTAATCTATGAGCTACAATAATAACAGTATGATCTTTAGATAATTCCTTCATAACATTTTTAATTTTCTCTTGGTTATTATTATCTAGTGCACTTGTTGCCTCATCTAATAATATAATCTTTGACTCTTTAATTAAAGCCCTAGCAATAGCTATTCTTTGTTTTTGTCCTCCGCTTAATATAACTCCATTTTCTCCAACTAATGTATTATATCCATCTTTCATTGTAATTATATCATCATGTATTTGAGCTTTTTTACATACTGCCATTATTTCTTCATCAGTTGCTTTTGGTTTTGCTAATTTAATATTATCTTTAATTGATAAATTAAAAATATATGGTGATTGTGAAACAATAGAAATGTTATTTCTAATAGTATTTTCAGATAATTCATTAATATCAATATTATTTATAAAAATTTTTCCACTGTTTAATTTATAGTTTTTTCCTATTAATTTTAATATTGTAGATTTCCCTTCACCACTTTTACCTACAAATGCTACCATTGTATTAGCTTTTATTTCAAAACTTAAATTTTGGAACAATTCTTTATTATTATATTGAAAATTTACATTTTGAAATTCTATATTTCCTGTTACATTTGATATTTCAATATTACCATATGAGTCTTTAGTAAATGTGTTATAATCAATAATGTCTAAAACTCTTATTGCAGATACTTTTCCATCAGCAAGTTTCTCTCTTACTTCAGATATATAATCTATTAAATTTAATACCTTATTCTTGTATAAGAATATTATTAAGAAAGAACTTACTTGTAATACATGATTTGTTATGAAATAAACAGAAATAATTATAAACAAGAAATCTAATATATGTTGAAAAGCTTTAATATATCTATTCCAGGTTCTTCTTGTGTGTATTCTTTTTATATCATAACTTATTACATCTTTTTGTCTTATATTAATTCTATTTAATAATGTATTTTTTAAATTTAAATTTTGAACTTCTCTAATTCCTCTTATCATGTCCGTATATATTCCAACGATTTCTTCATCTTTTTGCTTATATTTAGTTTTTGCATTTTTATAATAAAATAATTTTTTAGAAGTTAAAATATATACCAGTATAACATTTAATATTAAAAATAATCCTAAATATTTGTTAAGATACAATACATATATAATAAAACTTAAATTTAAAATAATTCCAGATAAATCATCCGTTATATAATCAAATAATTCAGAAAGTTCTGATGTATCTTTATTTAATCTTGAAATAAATATCCCTGAATTAGTATTGTCAAAATTTTTTAATTCAAAATTAGTTAAACTTTCTATCATATCATGCTTTAAATCAAAATTTACTTTTCCATTAAGTTTTAAAACTGCTCTTGACCATAAGTTAGTGACTATTTCTATTACAATTCTTAATACCATAAGGAAAAACGCAACTTTTAATATATTAGATTTATCAAAGTTCTCAAAATATCCTAACATTTTACCTTCGTAAATAGGAGAAAGTAATGATATTCCAGCATAGCTTAAGCTTAATATAATTACTATAATGCATAAGAATTTGTACCTATTATAATATTTAAATAATTTAATTAAACTTTTTGTATCTTTTTTCATTTTTATTCTCCATTTAATAAATCCATTTTAATTAAAACATCTTCTAAACATTCTTCTTTATCAATAAATATAACATTCTTTATATTATATTCTTTTATTTTAGGATACCATAACTCAACCTTTTCTTTAATAGATTGAGCCCAGCTTTCAGTATTTCCCCTCTCTATACATCTCTGCTTTAAAATATCTCCTGAATCTAATTTCGGATAAGCTAAATAAAAATCAATTTTATTTTTGTTAAAATATTCTAATAAGTTCCAATGCATAGATGTTAAAACTATATCATATTTTTCTCTAGCCTCTAATATAGCATTAATATAATTTTTAGGAAATTCATCATTTGGAATTCTTTCTTTTTTTCCCTTATTTTTTTCTATTTCTGAAAGAGTCATTTCGTTATCATACTTCCATTGATATAAACTTGATTCTAAGTCTATTATATTATCATATTTTTCTGCTAATGTTGTTTTACCTATGGCAGTAAATCCAGCTATTATAATTCCTTGCTTCATAGATACTCCTTTTTTTCTTTTTTATAAGATATATATTATTTTATATTTTTATTTCTAATATAATCTCCATCAAATTCACTTTCAAGTATATCCATATGTAATTTATCATAATATTTTCCATTTAAAAATATTTCTTCTCTACTGCAACCTGTATCAACAAATCCACATTTTAAATAACATTTGTGTGCTCTTTCATTTACAGAAATAAGGTCTAATCTTATACTATGCAAATTAAGATATTTAAAACCATATTCTAATAATAGTTTTATAGCCTCTGTTCCATATCCATTATCTCTAAACTCTTTATCTCCAATAAATATTCCTAATACAGCACTTCTTTCAATCCAATTAAATTTATCTAATCCTATAGTTCCAATTAGTTTGTTATTGTTTAAATCAATAATATTAAAATTTCTACTTTCAGTATTTTTTGATGAATTCTCAAGCCATTCCTTTTCTGCCATGCTTGTTACTACTTGACTACTTCTCCCAATAAAATCAGTTACTTGAAAATCATTCATCCATTCAGTAAATTTTTCAATTTCTTCATCAGAAACTCCTTTTGGAGATAAATATATTCTGTCGCCAACTATTTTCTTAAAATATTGCATAATTCTCTGCTCCTTTCAAATTTTAAATAATTATTGTTTTCTGTAATTATATTTTTAATAATGGTTCATTTATACTATGATTAATCATTGTTATTTTTTATATCTCTTAATTTCACAATTTTTTGCTCCTATTCCTAATAGAGTTTCTCTTTGTGGTATACCTTCAAAATAACATCTTACTGGTATGCTAACTCCTCCATGTGAGACTAATAATATTTTTTTATCACTATATTTCTGATTTAAGTCATCTAAAAAAGCATACACTCTTTTAAAAAATTTCTGAATATTCTCTGCATTTTTGTATTTTATATTTTTATCATAACTCCAAAAATCTCCAAAATTAAATTCTTCTTTATTTACTCCCTCAAATTCTCCAAAATCTCTTTCTATAATTCTATCATCTATTATTAATTCTATTTTTTTATTTTTGTTTATTATATTAGCTGTTTGAATAGTTCTTTTTAATGGTGAGCATATTATTAAATCTATATTTTCTTTTTCTAAAAGTCCTCTTGCATTTTCAGCTTGATTAATTCCTGTTTCATTTAATTCTATGTTTGCTAATCCTTGTACTTTTTTTTGTACATTCCAATCTGTTTGTCCATGTCTTACAAATAAAATATCCATTTTTTCTCCTTGTATTTAATTTTTTCTAGTATAACATGTACGATTTATTTTATCAATCTTATTTTATACAACTATAACAAAATAGGAGTTCAAAAAAGAACTCCTATTTTATGAATTTTATATTTTTAATATATATTATTTTTAGAATTTTTATATTCTATATAATCTAATAAAATTATCTTTATTATAGCAACTACTGGAACTGCTAAGAACATTCCAAGTACTCCAAAATATGCTCCTCCAACTGTTACAGAGAATATTACTAATATTGGACTCACTTTTAATGAATTTCCTAATATTCTTGGATTTATTATATTTGCATCTATTTGTTGAATAATAATAACTACTATTGCAAGCCATATTGCTTTTGCAAATCCTCCTGTAAAAATTGTAATTAGTATAGATAATCCAACTCCTATTATAGCTCCAAAATATGGGATTATATTTAAAATTCCTATTAAAAATCCTAATAATACTGAATATTTTACTCCCATTATTGACATTGCAATTGATGTTAATATTCCAACTAATATACCGTCTAATACTTGACTAGATATAAATTTAAAAAATATTTCATTTGTTTTTGAACTATATTCGCTTATTAAATCACTTACTTTTTTATCGAAAATAGCTCTATTTAATTTAGAAAAGAATCTTTTTATTTCTCCTCTTTCTAATAAAATGTATACAGAAACTACTAATGTAACAAACATATCAAATAGAGTATTTGCTATTCCAAGAACTCTTTTTAAATAATTACTTATATTTTCAGGACTTATCATTGTAGAAAAGTCTATTTTTTGTAAATTTGATATAATATTTTGTATAGCTTCTCTACTTATAAAAGATTCTTCTGGCAAATCATTAACGAAATTTATTGCACTATTATAATAATTTGGTAAATTAACTACTAATTCACTAATACTTTCATATACCGCAGGTAATACAAAATTAATTATTATTACTAATAAAATTAAAGCTATTAAATATACTGTAAATACACTTATTCCTCTCGCATGTTTTTTAAATAATTTAAGTTTAGATTTTTTAAAGGTTCTCTCTATACTTCTTGCTGGAATATAAAATAAATATGCAATTATTATTGCCATTACAAATGGCATCATCAAATTAAATAAATTTGATATAAAATCCATTATATATGTAAAACTATCTAGTGTTTTATAAACAAAAATAACTGTAACTATTAAACTAAACCAATATATCCATCTTTTCCAGTTCTTCTTATTCTCCATTTTGTTCTCCCTTCTTTATTGAATTTAAGTTACTTTTTTATTATACCATATATTTTTTATATTGGAAATATTATTTATATTACTTGCTTAAAATGTTTTATTATTGTTCCTTTTTTTGATATATATACTTCTATAACATCAAATCTTATATTAGCATTTTCACTTTTAGTTTTTACTAAATAATACATTGCTGTATTTTTTATATGTTTAATTTTAATATTATTTACAGCTTCTATTGGTCTACCATATTTAAAATTTCTTCTAGACTTAACTTCTATAAATATAATTTCATTTTTTTCTTTTGCTATTATATCTATTTCACCATAATATGAATTGAAATTTCTTTCTAATATTTTATAATTATTTTCTTCTAAATATTTTACAGATATATCTTCTCCATATTTACCAATTTTCTTTTTTATATACACTATTTTCGTATAACTCCTTTATTTGGTATTATTTCTATTACATCCTCTATTTCAAGCATTGTTAATGCTATTTCTATTTCTTTAATTGTTTTCTTACTTATTTTTGCAATTTCATTTATTGTTAATGGATTATTTTGTATGGATTTATAAATATCTGCATATTTTTCATCTATATTTTTTTCTAAAATTAATTCTCTTCTTTTTGTATTTTTAAATTCTTTAAATTCATTTAAGATATCCTTATAATTTGTAACTAATTTAGCTCCGCTTCTTTATTAAATTATTTGTACCTACTCCGTTTTTACTTTCTAAATCTCTTGGTATACACATAACTTTTTTACCTTGTTTTACTGCAATATTTGCTGTAATACTTGTTCCGCTTCTATACATTGCTTCAATAACTAAAACCCCTAAAGAAAGTCCGCTTACTATTCTATTTCTTTTTGGAAAATTTTTAGAACATGGTTCTACATTAGGTTCATACTCACTTACAACAAGACCATTATTTTCTATAATTCTATTAAATAATTTTATATTTTCTTTAGGATATAATTTATTAAATCCACTTCCTAAAACAGCTATTGTTTTTCCAGATACATCTAAAGTACTCATATGTGCGATTGTATCTATTCCAATTGCCATTCCACTAACAATACATATATCTCTTAAAGCAAGTTCTGTTACAATTTTTCTAGTAATGTTTTTTCCATACTCACTACAATGTCTAGATCCAATTACAGATATTGAATATTCATTTAATAAACTATAATTACCTATTGCAAATAATTGATTTGGTGGATTTTTTATACATTTTAATTGTTCTGGATATTTTTTATCTTTTATATCTATTTTTATAAAATTCATTTATCACACTTTCTTATTTTATATTATTATTTTTATCTAAACTTCTATACTGTATAGCTTCTGCTATATGTGTTACTTCTATATCATCTGCTTGTTCTAAATCCGCTATTGTTCGAGCTACTTTTAATATTCTTCCATACGCTCTAGCTGTTAATCCAAATTTTTCAAATGCTTTCTCTAGTAAACTTCTTGATTCTAAGTTTAACTTACAATATTTTTCTATTAAAGCTGGAGTTAATTCAGAATTAGAAAATATACCATACTCTTTATACCTATTAATTTGAATATTTCTAGCTTTATTTACTCTTTGTTTTATTTCTTTGGATGTTTCTACTTTTTCTTCAGATTCTAGCTTTGAATATTTAACTGGACATACTTCAATTTGTATATCTATTCTATCTAGCAAAGGTCCACTGATTTTTCCTCTATATTTTTGAATCATATCTTCTGTACAATTACATATTTTATCTTTTGAACCATAATAACCACATGGGCATGGATTCATACTTGCAATTAGCATAAAGTTACAAGGATATGTTAAAGTTGCACCTACTCTACTTATTGTAACTTTTTTATCTTCTAGTGGTGTTCTCATTACTTCTAATGTAGCTTTTTTAAATTCTGGTAATTCGTCCAAAAATAACACTCCTCTGTGTGAAAGGCTTATTTCTCCTGGTTTAGGAATTTTGCCTCCGACCTACTAAAGACACTCCTGATATTGTATGATGTGGACTTCTAAACGGTCTTGTATTAATTATTGCTTGGTTTGTATCTAATAATCCTGCTATGCTATGTATTTTGGTAACTTCTAATGCTTCCTCAAAGGTTAAATCAGGCAATATTGTTGGTAACCTTCTTGCCATCATGGTTTTTCCTGAACCAGGATTTCCTATAAGTAAGCAATTATGCCCTCCGGCTGCAGCAACTTCAAGTGCCCTTTTTATATTTTCTTGTCCTTTAACTTCTGAAAAATCCAATTTATAATTATTTGTATCATTTAATAATTCTTCTACATTAATTCTTTCTGATTTAATAACTATATCACCATTTAAATATTTAATTAAATCATTTAAAGTTCTAATTCCAATTATATGTATATCTTTTACTATTGAAGCCTCTTTTTCGTTTTCTTTTGGAATTATAATTTTATTAATTCCTAATTTTTTAGCTTCAATGCACATTGGTAATATTCCATTTATTTTATTTATCTTTCCATTTAGTGATAATTCTCCTATAAAAACATATTCTCTTATATTTTCACACCTTATTATTCCCATGTTTACTAATATTCCAATTGCTATTGCTAAATCAAAAATAGAACCTTCTTTTTTTATATCAGCTGGTGATAAATTTATTATTACTTTTCTACTTTTTAGCTCTATTCCACTATTTTTTATTGCAGTTTTTACTCTTTCTTTTGATTCTTTAATACTTATATCTGGTAACCCCACTACATCCCATGATGGCATTCCACTAGATACATCCACTTCAACTGAAACTAAAAAGCCATCCAATCCATGCAATGACATGCTGTTTATAATAGATAACATTATACCTCCATATTTAATTGTTATTTTTGATTGTTTTTTTAGAATTAAAATAATTGAATTAAATTTATTATGAAACTTAAATTTTTTTGCATTTTTTAGATTTTTAAATCTTTTCTGTTATATAGAAATACCATAAAAAGGATTTTTTGTCAATACATTTTTTCCTTTTTATGGTATTTACTTTTAAACTATTCTGCTGTTCCTATTTTTACTATTCTTTTCATTGCGCTATAAGTATCATTTGATAATATTTCTTTTGAAATTGTTACATCATTAAGTAGAACTTCTTTATATGTTGTTACTTTATATCCTGTGCTTCCATATTGAGTAATGACTTCTTGACCTTCTGGTAAACTAGGATCTTCTATATATTCAACATTAAATGGCGTTGTAGCTGTAATTACTGGTAATATTCTTACTTCATATTCAGTTTCTTCTGCTATTCCATGAATACTTATTGTAGCAACTCCATTTTCTACTGATGTTTCAAATTTAATTGGATAATTTCTTGTATTTTCAAATTTAAAATCTATACTTCCATATACAACAGTTGCATCTCTTCCTGGTTTGACATATGAAGTTACAAATGTATGATTTTCTCTTTCTACTATTCCTAAATTTGCTAATAACACTGCATTATATAATGTTGAAGATATTTGACATATGCCTCCTCCTAAACCGTCTTCTACTCCGCCATTTACATATATAGCCGCATTTTTATATCCTGCTTCTATAGTTCTTTTTCCTACAACTTGATTATATGAAAAGACTTCGCCAGGCATTAAAACTACTCCATCTATCTTATCTGCTGCCAATTTTAAATTTATACTTCTATTTACATTTGTTACATCATATCTAGTTGAAAATGTTGATATCTCATATGGAAATGCTTCTAATCCTATATTATAAAGTGTAATTTCTGCTGGAATTATTTTTAATGGTATTTCATATTCTGTTTTATCTTCTGCAAGCATTGCTTTAGCTTCATCTAATGATATATCAAAATCAATTCCATCTACTTGTGCATATAATTTAAATGGTTCTTCATCATAGTGTGCATTTACTGGTTCTTTATGTACTTTACTATATATATCATCTATATCTATATCTTTTGCTTTTTTGTTTTCAACAGCAATATCTACTGTATCACTTTTCTTGCCATTTAAAATATCTTGTGCTTTTCTATTTTTTATATTTTTGATAATATCTGTTTTTAATTTTTCTTTATTTACATCTAATCCATCTTTTCCTTTAACAATTATTAGTTTGTTTTCCTCTTCTTCTATATAAAATGATGGATTTTCAACAATTCCTGGTAATTTAGAAGATATATCTGTAATTGCAGCATTTAATAATTCATCATTATAATTTTCCGTAAGTTCTAGATTATTATGAAAGATTGAAGAAAATAATAATTTATAATTATTTTGTACTAAATTTCCTTCTCTTCCCATTTTATATGCTTCTTTTACTACTTCACTGACATTATATCTGTATTCAATATTATTTGGCTCTATTTCAGCAGTATAATCATTATATTTCATACTTACTGATTCTTGAAGTTCTATATTTATAGCATCATTTACTTTTTTGGTTGCCTCTTCTACTGTTAATCCTGAAACATCTATGTTCTTTATATATATACCTTGTATTATTTTTTGACTATTTGAATTAAGCAAAGCAAAAACCGTTGAAAATGCTATTGCTAAAATAATTATTATAGTTACTAAAAAAATAGTTATTGCTATTCTTTTTCTTCTTTTTATCATTTTAACAACATATTCTGGTTTCTCTTCAGAATTAGATTCGTTTATTATTTTAGGTTCTTCTTTTTTTTCTGATGAATCATTTGTATCTTTTGGAGTCTCGTTATTTTCCTCTGTTTTTTTCTCTTCTTCAGTTGTTTCTTGAGATTCTTCTTTTTTTACTTCATTTGCTTTTTCTTCACTTTCAAGTGTTTTTTCTTTATCTTCTTTAGCTTCATTACTTTCTGTGCTTTCTACCTTTAATTCTTCTACATCCTTTTCCTCGTTTTCCTTTGAAGACATTGTTTTTCTCTCCTTTTAAATGTTTTTTACATGATACCATAATTAGATTTTTTTTACAATATCACTTATAAAATTTTATTCTATTTAGTAATTTATATTCAATTTAATTTTTTTATGGACATTTATTTTTTTTATAGATATAATTAATAGAAAAAGAGGTGTAATTATGATAGGTGATGTTTTATCAAAAGCTAGAAAAGATATTTCAATGACAAAAACAAAATTATCTGAGAAAACAGATATTAATATAGGACATTTAACACATATTGAACAAGGAAAAAGAAATCCAAGCCATAAAGCACTTAGAAACTTATGTGATGCTTTAAATTTACCTTATCAACCTTTAATGCATACATATGATAAGGAATTGTCTGAAGAACAAAAAGAATATAATTTAGTAAATAATATATCTTGCAAAAAAATTCCTGTTCTAGATAATATAACAGATTTTGTTGATTGTCCTTTAAAAGTTCCAAATGCTTCTATGGCATTAAAAATAAATGATGATAGTATGGTTCCAACTTTAAAATTAAATTCATACGTTTATCTAGAATGGAATACTATTCCAAATAATAAGGATATAGGACTTTTTAAATATAATGACACATTTTATATACGTCGTTTAATTTTAAGAAGAGGCGCAATTTTATTAAGAGCAGATAATAAAGAAATAGAAGATATATTAATTTCTGACTTAGAAAATCTTCAAATTATTGGTAAGATTTTTGTTGTAAAATAAGTATTTTTACAATTATATTACATTTTTATAACATTTATATATTATTTTAAATTATACTTGAAGAAAATGTAATTTAATTATATAATGTCTTCAACAAAAGATAATTAAAGGAGATATTATAATGGAATTGGTTAAAAATATATTTTTTAATACAGATAAATTAACTCCAAATACTAAAATTAAAATTTCTTATACAGGTAAATTTTATCAAGATAATTCTCAAGAAGTATATATTCATTGTGGTTTTGGAGAAAATTGGAATAATATAAATGATATAAAAATGGAAAAAACAGAATTAGGTTTTCAAACTGAATTAGAGCTTATTGATAGTAATTCTTTAAATTTTTGTTTTAAAAATGATCAAGATGTTTGGGACAATAATGATAATAAAAATTATATTTTTCCTATAGAACATATAGAAACAGCTCTTATTCCAACTAATAATGATTCATTTATAATATCAGCTCCTAGAAAGCTTAGAAAATCTTATTTATTAACTAAAAAAATAAAATTGGCTATATATAAAATAATAACATATGTTCCTAGAATTATTTCTGGAAATTATAAGAAAAAAGGTTCTGTTGCATAATTTATTTAAAATATCTATATATAAGTTTTTTCATAGAAACATAAAAAAAGAAACTGTTTAAAGTTTCTTTTTTTACATTATATACCCTCCATTTATACCTATTACCTGACCTGTTGTAAATTCATCTTCTGCAAGCCATTTTATACACTTAGTTATATCTATTGGATTTCCTATCTTTTCTAATGGTGTTTCATATTTAAATCTATTCATTGATTCTTCATCGATATTCTTATTCATATCTGTATTTATCATTCCAGGTGCAATACTATTTACCCTTATATTAGATGGTCCTAATTCTTTTGCTAATGCTTTAGTAAATCCATTTATTCCTGCCTTACTTGTTGAATATGCCACCTCACAAGATGCTCCTGTCTGTCCCCATATAGATGAAATATTTATTATAAGCCCTGAACCTTGATTTAGCATATATGGTATTACCTCTTTAGAACTTAAGAAAACAGATGTTAAATTGGTATTTATAATTTCATTCCATTTATCTAAACTCATTTCTTGAATTAATCCATTATATGATATTCCTGCATTATTAACTAAAATATCTATATTATTAAATTTTTTTATGCAATTTTCTATCATAGCTTTTATTTCTGTTTCATTTTGAATATTTACTTTCATGTATTCCACAGTGTATCCTTTTTCTGTGGAAATTCTTTTGATTTCCTTTGCCTCAGTTTCAGAATTGTTATATGTAAAGAACACATTATATCCTTCTTTTGCAAATTCCTCTACTATATTTCTTCCAATTCCTCTTGAGCCTCCTGTAATCAATATTGTTTTCATATTTTATTCCCTTTCTATCATAATTTTAATATGGTTAACTTTAAAATTCTTCGTTTAACATTTAACAAAATTTTTATATATTTTAAATTGTAGTGTTTAGCCCACGTTTAATTGTTCGTGTGCGAAATTTGCAAAGCAAATTTCTGTACAAAGTATTTATTTAATAGGATTTTCAGAAAACTTTCCTATAATATAAAAAAAGTCAAGAATTAAGAACTTCTTCAAAACTCTTGACCTTTATTGGAGCCGCTAGTCAGACTTGAACTGACGACCTACTGATTACAAGTCAGTTGCTCTACCAACTGAGCTACAGCGGCAATTAAATTGGTGACCCGTACGGGAATCGAACCCATGTCTCCGCCGTGAAAGGGCGATGTCTTAACCGCTTGACCAACGGGCCTTATAAAATAAATATCAATGAAACATTGATATTTATTTTGGTGAGCTATCCGCGACTCGAACGCGGGACAACTTGATTAAAAGTCAAGTGCTCTACCACCTGAGCTAATAGCCCATGTCACCTTTTTTGTTTACCAGTTTTGCAACTGCTTTTATATATTACACCATTTTTTTAAATCTGTCAACTGTTTTTTTACATTTTTTTTAAATTTCTTGATTTTTTTTTCATATGAATATATAATTTATGCAATATATTAATATTATTTATTAATTTTGGAGGTTTTATGCAAAGAATACTTAGTTTAATGAGAAAAGCAATTTCTAATTTTGATATGATTTCAGACGGAGATAAAATAGCAGTATGTCTTTCTGGCGGAAAAGATTCTGTCACACTTCTTATGGCATTAAAAGCCTATCAAAGATTTTCACCACAAAAATTTGATTTAATTGCAATAAGTATCAATCCTGGTTTCGAATTTTTTGATGTTAATCTTTTAAAAAATATATGTGAGAGTGTTGATGTTCCTTTATTCATTGAAGATAGCCACGCTAAAGAAATTGTTTTTGACATAAGAAGAGAACAAAACCCATGCTCATTATGTGCTAATTTAAGAAGAGGAATAATAAATAGCATTGCAATTAGAGAAAATTGTAATAAAATAGCTCTTGGTCATAATAAAGATGATGTTTTAGAAACTTTTTTCTTAAATTTATTATATACTGGCAATATTTCTACTTTTTCACCTGTTAGTTATATGGATAGGTCAAAAATAACTCTTATAAGACCTTTAATCTGTTTAGAAGAAAAAGAAATAAGAGCTTTTATAAAAAGGAGTAATATTACATTAATGCCTAAATGTTGTCCAATGGATGGTTTTTCAAAACGTGAAGACATGAAAAACTTAATTGAATCATTTAGAAAAGATATACCTCACATAAAAGAAAATATATTTGGCGCAATTCAAAGAAAAGAGATTAGTGGATGGAAAGTTATAAAATAATAGTAATTAAATATTTCTCTAATAGAAAATTCAGAAAAATTTACTATTAGAGGAAAAAAATAGGTATTTGCATTTTTTACAAATACCTACTTTTTTTATAATTATATTTATTCACCTAATTCAGTAACTGCTTTTGATAATTTTTGTAATTTTTTATTTGCGTCCTCTAGACTAGTTCCTTTTACTCCCATATAGAATTTTATTTTTGGTTCTGTTCCAGAAGGTCTTACACAACACCAAGCATCATTATCTAATTCATAGTATAAAACATTTGATTTAGGTAATGTTGTTTTTCCTTTTTCTCCTGTTACTAAATTTTCTACCTTACCTAATAGATAATCTCTAGTTTCGATAACTTTGTTATCTCCTAATTTTGTTGGTGGATTTTTTCTAATTTCATCTAACATTTCTTTCATTTTTTCTGCGCCATCAGCACCTTTTAAAGTTATTGTTGCTCCACCTTCTTTATAGAATCCATATTTTTCATATATTTTAATCATTTGATCCCATAAAGTTAATCCTTGTTTTTTATAGAAAGCTGCTGCTTCGCATAACATCATTACAGCTGTTATTCCATCTTTATCTCTCGCATGAGTTCCTACCAAACATCCATAACTTTCTTCAAATCCAAATAAATATTCATGAGAATGTGTTTTTTCAAAGTTTCTTATTTGTTCACCTATATATTTAAATCCTGTAAGTGTTTCTATACATTCACTATTATATTCTTTTGCAATTGCTTTTGTTAAGTTAGATGAAACTATTGTTGTTACTATTGCTCCGTTTTTTGGTAATAATCCTTTTTCTTTCTTTTGTGATAAAACATATTCAGCTATTAATAATGCTGACATATTTCCTGTAAATGATACATATTCTCCAGTTTTTGAATCTTTAGCATATACACCTAATCTATCGCTATCTGGATCTGTTGCTAATACAACATCTGCATCCATTTTATTAGCTAATTTTAATGCTAATTTAAATGCTTTTGGATCTTCTGGATTTGGATAATCTACTGTAGGGAAATTTCCATTTGGTAATTCTTGTTCTGGAACTACGTACACTCTTGTAAATCCTAATTCTGATAATACTGTTTGTACTGGTACATTTCCAGCTCCATGAAGTGGTGTATAAACAATTTTTAAATCTTTTTCAACTTCTTTAATTACTTCTGGATTTAAAATTTGTTTCTTTATTTCTTCAATGTATCTTTTATCTATTGCTTTACCAATTACATTGTACAAGCCTTTCTTTGAGGCTTCATCCATATCCATTGTTTTTACATCTGCATAATCTGTAACTTTTTTTACTTCATCAATTATTTCTTTATCTTTTGGTGCAACTATTTGAGCTCCATCGTCCCAATATACTTTATATCCATTATATTCTGGTGGATTATGACTTGCTGTTATCATTACACCTGCTATACATTCTAATTCTCTTACAGCAAATGATAACTCTGGAACTGGTCTTAATGCATCAAATATATATGTTTTAATTCCATTAGCGTTTAAACATAAAGCTGTTTCTTTACTAAACTCTGGTGACATATTTCTTGAATCGAATGAAATTACAACACCTTTATTCTCTCCGCCTTCTTTTAAGATAAAGTTAGCTAATCCTTGTGTTGCTTTTGTTACTGTATATTTATTCATTCTATTTGTTCCGTTACCAATAACTCCTCTTAATCCAGCTGTTCCAAACTCTAGATCTTTATAAAATCTATCTTTAATTTCTTCTTCATTACCTGATATTAATTTTAATTCATTTCTAGTTTCTTCATCAAATACTGGATTATTACACCATTGTTCATATTTTCTATATATTTCTTTTTTAGCAAAGTAATCTTTGTATAATTTTCTTGCTGTTTCTGGACTATCTGAACCTTCTGCATTTTTTACTGGTGCAAATTCTTCTTCTCTTTTTGTTCTTAAAACTACTACATCATTTATCATTTCAAAAGAATCAAATATAAATAACTCGAATTTATATGCATTTGGTTCTTTTGATGTTATTAATTTTCCATTTTCATCAATATATTTTGCCTTTTTAACTGCTGTATGATATGGTAATTTTAAATCTGATACTTTTTCTAATGCTTTTATATTATATAAGTTTAATAAAACGTGTGAATCTCCATATACTAAAGAACCATAATCATCTCTCATAGAAGCCATTTCTTCTGAAATCTCTGTATACTCAACAACGCCTACTTTTTTATTTTTTCTACAAAATACTCCTACTTTTTCCTTTGGATCTGTTTTTTCTACAGATTTTACAGCTCCTAAAACATTATTTTGTATAGCCATTCCTATTAATAATGGATCAACTAATTTTGCAAGTACATTATCTACACCACTTATGAAAATCCATTCTATTTTATCTTTTTTCATCTCTTTTAAAATATTATTTTTTCCAAGTGCTTTTAAAGTTCCACCATGACCATCTGCAGCTTGTTTAACAAATCCATTTTCTTCAAGCAATATTTTTCCATTTAAATCAAGCATTGGTAGTTCACCTTGTTTAAAGAATTTTATTGCTTCTTTTGGATATCCAAAGTAATCATGTTCTTCAAAGAAATTTACTGTAGCTTCATTGTTTTCTCTACTAGTCATTATATACCATGGAATTACTGCATCGTATAATCTTCTTGCTTCCTTAAAATTATCGCATAAAATTTCAAAAATAGATTTATGTGATTCTAATCCTATATCAAAAGTTCCTTTTGGTCCACTATGTCCTAATCTAGTTCCTTGACCTCCTGCCATTGTTACAACTGCAAATTTTTTTGACTTTATAGCATCTATTCCTTTTTCTTCATACATTTTTTTCTCTGCTACTGTTAATTTTGCTTTGTCTACATGTTCAATTGGTTCAATTGAAACTTTTTCAAAGTCCACTTTTTTCTTTGCATTTTCATATAATTCATTCATTAAATTGAAATCTATATTTTCTATT
This sequence comes from uncultured Clostridia bacterium, assembly GCA_934167495.1. Taxonomy (GTDB): domain Bacteria; phylum Bacillota; class Clostridia; order TANB77; family CAG-508; genus CAKPKP01. The sequence goes on from CAKPKP010000008.1 coordinate 27,571, forward strand.
TGTTCAATCAATTTTTCTTTATCTTCCGTAGTCATTTTATCATAAAATTGTAATAAATGTTCTTGATTATTGGCTTTTAAAGTTTCTTTTATCTTTTTTAATCTTTCTTCCATTAATTGCAGAACCCCTTTCTAAAATAATATAATATTAATATGTACTATATTATTATATTAAAGTGATTTAGTCAATAATTTTAGAAATAATAATTTTTCTAATTTCCGTAGTGAATTTTCTTTTTTTCATACCCTTCAAATATTTCATTTATTTCCTTTTCTCCACTAGTATTTAAAATTTTATCATGATAATTTAAAATTTCGTCTATATTGTTGTTAAATTCGAAAACTTCATAACAATTTATTATTTTTGCATTAGCTGATTTACTTGTATTAGCTCTAATTTTTTCATTTGCATTATCTATATATTTTTTATCTCCTACTACAATTATATCTGTATTTTCCTCTATATTATTTATATCTTCTTTGGCTTTATACCAATTTATATTCATTATTTTATTTTTAGTTTCTTCTTTTAAATTCATTTTTGATATTAATATTTCCATTTCATTTTGTAAATCTTGCTCTAATATAGTAACAACTTTTTTCCCTTCATTTAATTCTTTATTTATATATGGTAGTATCATTGCTAATAAGTGAAAATCACTTACATAAAAACTACAATCCTTCTTTAAGTTATTATTTAGACACATATTTACATTCCTCCTAAGTGCTGTTTGGTAAATTTTACCATTTAATATTTTATATGTCAACTACTTTCGTGTGATTTATTTCGACAATGTATATTTTATTATTTTTGGTTAATAATTAAATTAGTGAGATTTTTTAGAAATTTATCATTAATTTTTTAATATAGGATTTCTATGGAAATTATATATGAAATCTTATACTTTATTGGAGGTTTTATGTTTAAAAAAGATTTTTTAAAAAAATTTTTAATTTTAATTACTTTATTTATATTTTATATATTTATTTTAGCAACATATTATGCAGATGCCGTCTTTTCAGACATTTCTGAAAGTGTACTTAGATTGCATGTAATTGCAAACAGTGATAGTCAAGAAGATCAAAATTTAAAATATATTGTACGTGACAATGTTTTAAAATATATGAATGAGATTTCTTTAGACTGTGAATCAAAGGAAGAAGCTATTAAAATCTTAACTGAACACTTAGATGATTTTCGTAATATAGCCATTTCTACAATAAAAGAAAATGGTTTTGATTATGATGTATCAGTTTCTATAGATAATTGTGCTTTTCCGACAAAAACTTATGGTGATATTTCTCTTCCAGCAGGATATTATGATGCTTTAAGAATTAAAATAGGTAATGCTGATGGTCAGAATTGGTGGTGTGTAATGTTTCCTCCTCTTTGTTTTGTAGATGTTAGCTCTGGAATAGTTGATGATTCTTCAAAGGAATTAATGGAAAATAATCTTTCTGAGGAAGAGTATCATATAATATCTGATAATTCTACAGATGTAAAAGTAAAATTTAAAATTATAGAATGGTTAAATAATATAAAATAATTTTATTATTTTCACGAAAAAATTTAATTTATTATTGACATTTATAATTCCTTCTCTTTAATGTTAATTCCTTAAAAGTATTGTAAATATATTTTTTTTATGATATATTTTTTAAGATATTAATAATTGTTATAAATTTGGGGGTATACATTTTGGAAAAAAGAGAAAAATTAGTTATAACAGGAAAAACTCCTTTAAAAGGTGAAGTTACTATAAGTGGCGCTAAGAATGCTGCAGTCGCTATTATTCCTGCCACAATACTTATAAATGGTGTTTGCACAATAGAAAATTTACCAAATATTAGTGATGTTAAACTTTATTGTGAAATACTTGAATCTTTAGGAGCTAAAATTACTTGGAACAATGAGCATGAAATTACTATAGATACTAGAAATATAAATTGCAATATTGCATCATTAGAAATAACTAGAAAATTTAGAGCTTCTTATTATTTAATTGGTGCTCTTCTTGGTAGATGTAAACATGCAGAAGTAGGTCTTCCAGGTGGATGCAATTTAGGTGCAAGACCTATTGACCAACATATAAAGGGATTTGAAGCATTAGGTGCTACTGTAGAAGTAGTTCAAGGAAATGTTTCAGCAAGTGCTGAAAAACTTGTAGGAACTTCAATATATATGGATATAGTTTCTGTTGGAGCTACAATTAATATTATGCTTGCTAGTGTACTTGCAGAAGGAACTACTATAATAGATAACCCTGCTAAAGAACCTCATATTGTAGATATTGCTAACTTTTTAAATACTATGGGAGCAGATATACGTGGTGCTGGAACAGATATTATTAAAATAAATGGTGTTAAAGAATTAAAAGGAAATGCTACATATTCTGTAGTGCCAGATCAAATTGAAGCTGGAACATTCATGATTGCTGCTGTTGCCTCAAAAGGCGATGTAACAATAAAAAATTGTATAACTAAACACTTAGACTCTTTAACTGCAAAAATAGTTGAAATGGGAGCACACGCAGAAGATAACGGAGATTCTATTAGAGTATGGTGTGATAAAAGAACAAATAAAGCAAATATTAAAACATTACCATATCCTGGTTTTCCAACAGATTTACAACCACAAATTGGTGTTCTTCTTTCTGTTTCTAATGGTACAAGCATTATAAATGAAGGAATTTGGGAATCTAGATTTCAATACACTCAAGAACTAAATAAAATGGGTGCCAAAATAACCTCTCAAGGTAAAACAGCAATATTTGAAGGAGTGGATGAATTATACGGTGCTCCTGTTAATGCCACTGATTTAAGAGCTGGTGCTGCATTAATAATTGCTGGAATTATAGCAAATGGAAAAACTGAAATTTATAATTTAAATCATATCGATAGAGGATATGAACATATAGAAGAAAAATTTAGAGCACTTGGTGCTAAAATAGAACGTATTGAAGAATAATAAGTAGCAAAGGATGAAATAAATATATGTTACAATTTTGTAGTCTTTATAGTGGGAGTACTGGAAATTGCTTACTTATAAAATCTGATAAAACAAATATATTAATAGATGCTGGTGTTAGTTTGAAAAAAATAGCATCAGCTCTTAATTCTATTGATCTTGATATTTCAGATATTGATGCAGTTTTAGTTACTCATGAGCATAGTGACCATATTCAAAGTGTTGGTTCTATCTCTAAAAAATTTAATATTCCTATTTATGCAAATGCAGAAACTTGGGACGCAATGCCAGCTCAAAGAGATAAAGTTTCTATTCTAAATCAACAATTATATACACCTTTTAAAAATTTTAGTATAGGAGATTTTGATATATATCCTTTTAAAATTCCACATGATGCTGCAAATCCTTGTGGTTTTAATGTTTATAATAAATCTTCTAAAATTACTGTTGCAACTGATTTAGGGCATATTAATAATTCTGTTTTTGATAATTTTAAAAATAGTTCTTTTATAATGCTTGAATCTAATTATGATCCTGAAGTATTGAAATGTTCACCATATCCTTACTCTTTAAAAACTAGAATTTCAGGTCCTAATGGTCATTTATCTAATAGCACTGCTGGAAAAACTGTTTCAGCATTATTAAAAACTGGATTGAAAGAAGTTATGCTTGGACATCTTAGTAAGGAAAATAATTTTCCTGAACTTGCATATCAAACTGTTCTTGAAGAATTACATAGTAATGATTTATCTGAAAAAGATTTAACTATAAATGTAGCTAGCAGGCTTCGGTCCTAGTAAACTTATTTCTATTTAAATTTTATTTATGGGGGCTAGCAATGAAGAAAATAAATGTATAGAGGTTTATTTTCTTTTTTTATTAAGGAGTTTTGTTTAAGATTACAATATTACTGTTTAGAATTATTATAGATATAAATTCTAGAAAAAAATTTATTTTCTCCATTGCAAGATTAATAACTATTTAATTAATTTTTGAAATTTCTTGATTATATTTTTGATTATAAAAAATAAGATTAAAAATTTAATTTCTTTTTGTATTATTTTAAAACGTTTAGAATTAACTTATGAAATAATATTACTATATTTTCCATTTTTTGTCAATAGTTTTTTAAATTTTTTTTATTTTTTAGCAAATACTATATATTGGGTGAGTAAAAATGAATGATTCTTTATGGATAAAATCAACAAATGAAACAAATTATCCGAAGCTAGAAAAAGACATCTCCACAGATATTTGTATTGTTGGTGCTGGAATAACCGGTATATCTTTAGCATATATGTTACTAAATAATAATTTAGATGTTACAGTTATTGATAAAGATAAAATTTGTATGGGGGTTACAGCAAACACAACTGGAAAAATAACTAGTGAACATGGTTTATTTTATAACTATTTAATTAATTCTTACGGATTTGAATTTGCAAAGAAATATTTATATTCTAATGAAGAAGCTCTTAATTTTATTAAAAATACTGTTGAAAAAGAAAATATAAATTGTGATTTTGAAACTCAAGATTCTTTTGTATTTACATCCTCTGAAGTCCAATTAGAAAAAATTAAAACTGAAGTTTCTGCTGTAAATTCATTAGGGTTTAATGCTAGCTTTTGTACTAACATTTCCTTACCAGTAAATTGTGTTGGAGCAATAAAATTTCCTAATCAAGCTCAATTTAACGCTAGGAAATACGTACTAGAATTAGCTAATATTTGTAGTAAAAATAATGTTGATATTTATGAAAATTCTAAAGTAATAGATATTAAGCAAAATGGAAATTTATATGATGTTTTTACAAATACTAATAAAATACAAGCAAAATATGTTGTTATAACATCACATTATCCTATCAAAAATTTCCCTGGTTTATATTTTCTTAAAATGTATCAAAGCAAATCTTATATATTAGCTTTAGATACAAAATCAAATTTATTTGATGGTATGTATATTACAAATTGTGAACCTATAACTTCTTTTAGAACAGCTATGTATAATAATAAAAAACTTTTATTAGTTGCTGGATCAGATCACAAAACTGGAGATAATAGTGTTAAAATTGAAGATAGCTATATAAACTTAGAAAATTATATTAAAACTATCTATCCTAATTCAGAAATTAAATTTAAATGGTCAACAGAAGATACTATATCTTTAGATAAAATTCCTTATATTGGTGAATATTCAAGTTTATTACCAAATATGTATGTTGCTACTGGTTTTAAAAAATGGGGTATAACATCTTCTCAAGTTTCTGCTAAAATAATTTCAGATTATATTTTAAAGAAAAACAATAACTATTCAGATATATATTCTTCAACAAGATTAAATCCTATTAAAAATTCTAAAGAATTTGGAAATATGTTAAAACAAACGACTTATTCTCTAATAATTAATAAATTTTCTTCTCCAGATGAATTATATGAAAACTTATCCCCAGAAAGTGGAGGAGTTGTTGAATATAAAAATAAAAAATTAGGAATATATAAAAGAAAAGATGGTAAAATTTTTGCAGTTGAACCATATTGTGCCCATTTAGGTTGTGAACTTACTTGGAATAACTTAGAAAAAACTTGGGATTGTCCATGTCACGGTTCTAGATTTGATTATACAGGTAAAATTATAACTGAACCAACAAAAAAAGATTTAAAAGTAATAGATATATATCAAGAAGAAAGACGAAAGTCAGATTAAAGGTGGATTTATAATATTTGCAATTATTTAAAACCTTTTAAAACTCGTATCTTTATTCAACTGACGTATTAAATTTATTTAAAGCAAATCATATTAGGAAAAAATAAGCCAAGATTGTTTTTTACAACCTTGGCTTATTTTTTATTTTACAATCATTTTTAATATTAAATTATTGTTATACATCATATTTCCTATTGTAGAGTCTTCTATTGCTTTAATTATTGAAAAATCTTCTATCATAGCAGACATTACAGATAATATGGCTAATATAACATAAATAACTATTATAGCTCTTAAAATACCATAAATTATTCCACCAGATTTGTCTATTTGTCTTAATATTGGCAATTTTACTAATAATTTCAAGAATAATGATATTATTAATAATACTGTCATAGAAACTATAAATACAATTAATGCCATTATTACATTTATTATAGCTATAGATAATTTATCTGATACATACTCTATTACATCTTCTTTTCCCTGCTCTATTGCTTCATTTACATATTTATTTATGTATTCTGTTACAAATGACTCATTTTCTTCTTTTGTTGTACTTTCTTTATTTATATCTAATTTTTTCAATTGTTCCGTAACTCCAGCTTTTATGTTTTCATCTATTGTTGTATTTTTTATAACAAAGTTAGAAACAGGTTTGTATAAAACTAACATTAAAACAACTGCTATTAAAAATGAGAATATTTTTAATATTACTCCTGTTAATCCTTTTTTATACCCGAAAAAAGTTGATAAAACTATTAATGCAACAATTATAATATCTACAATTATTCCAGTCATATAAAAATTCCTCCTTTATATATTAATAATTTCAATTTTATCTTTATAAATTATTCCTACAATATTGTCTGATAAAACAACATCTTTTATTTGTTTTTTTGAAGTATATTTTTTTAGTAACCATCCGTTTGTATCTACTATCTCAACTTCTGTTCCTAAATTCATTAAAATTATATTTCCGTATACTTTTACTTCTTTTGGAATTCCATTGTTTAATATATACAAATTTTCTTTTTTATTTTCTGGATTTATAATTCTCATTTGATAAGAATTTGAGAATAGCCCTGTTGATTCTTTTTCCACTTTTATTATTTGATTGTTTAGGTTTATATCTAAGAATGATGTGTAGTTATCTATATCTAGTACTTTTTCATCTCCATCAATACTTACACTTTCTATATAATTTGTAAACATACATATTACATTATTTTTTCCATAGTATTTTAAATTTGATAATATTTCTCCGTTTTCGGCTTCATATGTGTGTACTATTACATTATCTGTAGTTTTTCTTGCTTCTTCTATTGATATTATTTTAACACTAGATTTTATTATACTACCAGAATAGTTTATTTCTCCAATAGCTAAATATTTATTGTCATCTGAAATACTTGTACATAATGCATATTTTTTTGATAAAAAGGTTTTAAACAATTCAGTTCCTGTAGAATCATATGTAATTATTACTGATTTATGAGTTGTATTTGTAATAATTACAGATACATATCCATTTTTATTAACTGTAATACCTGATATTTCTCCGTCAACATCCTTTTGCCATAATAAGTTTGATTCTGATGTAACATAAAATTTTTTTCCTTTTTTCTCTGCTAAAACTAAATATTTATTGTTTGAATCTATTATAGGATTATTTATATTTACATTTATAGTAGCAGTAATTTGTCCATCTTTATTATATAAAGTAAGAACATTTTTATTTAATATAGTAATATATTTATCATATGCATATATAATTGGATTTTCTTCTGAATTTATTTGTATAGTCTTTAAGTTTTCTTCTGTTAAATTTTTCTTTAAAATATTTTTATCAATATTATTTCTAAAATCTTCATTAGTTATATATAGTGCTATTAACACCAAAGCTACAGTTACAAAAACAAAAATTATTAGTATTTTTATAACTGATTTTTTTTCAGTTTTAACCGATTTATTATTTATATCCATCCAATTATTCACCCACTCTTTTGTTAATATAACATATATATATCAATAAAATATATTTTTTTCAATATATTTGTAAAAATTAATTGACAAATTATAAATTTCGTGCTATTATATTAATTGTTCTATGGACCGGTAGCTCAGCTGGATAGAGCAACGGCCTTCTAAGCCGTGGGTCGGACGTTCGAGTCGTCTCCGGTTCACCAAAAGGTATACTAAGTATAGTATACCTTTTTTTATATAAAAGGAGAGTTTTATGGATAATTCAAATTTATTTAATTTGGCACAAAAAGCTAAAAATAATGCTTATTCACCAATTTCTAATTATCAAGTGGGAGCTGCACTTTTATGCAAAAACAATAATATATATGTTGGATGTAATGTTGAAGATTCTTCCCTTCGTTCTGGCAGTTGTGCAGAAAGAGTTGCCTTTTTTACAGCAATTGCAAATGGAGAAAATAATTTTGAAAAAATAGTTATAGTTGGAGGATACAAAAATCAAAAACTAGATAAAATTACACCTTGTGGTACTTGCAGACAGTTAATATCTGAATTTTGTAGTCCAAATTTTGAAATAATTAATTATTATGAAAAAAATAATGAAATAAAATCAATTTCTTATACGCTAAATGATTTATTGCCTTTTAGTTTTGAACTTTCTTAAAAATAATATTTCTATTTTAATCTAAAACTATAAAAATTATTATTTGTTTTCAATAATTTTAAAGACTTTTATCTGATAAAAGTCTTTAATAAAATTCTTACAAAGTATTTATCTAATAAGAAATTCAAAGGAATTTCTTATTAGATAAAAAAATACACTTCTTTATAAAGTGTATTTTTTATTTTAATATACATAATATTCTGGGTTCTGAGGTGAACCATTTAATCTAACTTCTAAATGTAAATGAGGTCCTGTAGAATTTCCTGTAGATCCAACTGCTGCAATTATTTCTCCTTGTGATACAGACTCTCCAGCTGAAACATACAAACTACTACAATGAGCATAATAAGTTTCAACTCCATTTCCATGAGAAACTATTACCATATAACCATATGAACCTTTCCATCCAGAATATGTTACAACACCAGAAGCTGCTGCTGCAATATCTGTTCCTAAAGGAGAGGCTATATCTAATCCTGTATGATAACCACTACCTCTATATCCAAATCTTGATGTTAAGACATATCCACTAGTGATTGGTTCTGCTATAGCAATTCCTATATCTGAACTGTATGTTCCGTTATCATAATTATATGTTGAATATGAATAGTTGTATCTTGGTGTAGTTTTCTCTGGAACTTTTACTGGTTCTACAAATAATTCTGCAACAGCATCATCTTTACTAGTAAATTCTTTAACTTCTGTTTCATACTTAACTGCATATGATAAATCATCTATATTAGTACTTTCTTTCTCTTTAAGTTCTTCTATTATTGATTCTGCTTCATCATATGTTTGAACATAATATTTTTCTTCAGAATCTTCTAATATAGCATAATATTTATAATATGCTGTACCTTTACTTATAATTTTTTCAAATATTTCATCATTATTATCACTATTTTCTTTTTTTAATAAGCATAATTTGTACTCTGGTAATGTATCTATTTCAATAAAAGCTATTAGTGAATTATCTCCACTTTTCATGTATTCGTTTATTTTATTTTGTAATTTGCTTTTATCTTCTGTATATCCTATAAGTTCTCCATCGATAGTTACACTGTACATTGGTTTGTATACAAACATAATTATCCCTACTATTATAAAGAAACCTATACATAAAAGAATAAAAAACTTCATTGATGCTCTAAGATGTATTAACGCATTTTTCATTTTTATAACTCCTTTACATTAAATCAGTGTAATTTTATATTATTTTTTTATTTTTTTCAATCCTGATATAAAACCGTAAATTTAATTTATATTCTAAATTCTTCAATTATCTTACATTTCTGTTAAAATCTTTTATTTTTTCAAAATTTATCATACAAATTCTTTATAATTTTGCTTACTGGAACTTATATTTATATTATGCTTTAAGAATTTACTTCTGTTTTTACTTTATTAACATCTTCTTGTTTTGCTTGTTCTGCTGGAGTATAATATCCTTTTGCTTGAGCTACTTTAAATAATTCATATTGAAAACTTTCTCCGCTATTTCTAAGTTGTTGTATAGTTTGTCTTAATTCTGCATTTTCTGCTTCTACTATAACTCCTTCATAAGTTTTTAATGTACTTTTTGTTCCCTCTAAAACGTCGTTTACCATATATTTTTCTTCCATTTGTATTCCTCCTTAATTTAAAAATGACATTAATTTTTGTTTTGTATTTAATGCATCTTGTGCAGATTTATTAAATATTTGTTTAATTTGTGGATCAACAGCTGTTTCCGCATAATTAGTTAATTTTTGATAATTTGTATCTTGTGCACCAATTAAATGTCTTAAATTTTGTAATTCTACTTGACTTAAATTTGCCATATTTATCAATCCTTTCTACATTTTATACAAATTATTATTTACAATTTTTATTTTGTTATTCAATTTTTTCTAATGATAAACCAAAAAAGCAAACCATAAATATTATGATTTGCTTTTTCTTATATTTTGATTTATAAAATTTCTAATCCTGCAAATTTTGCCATTAAACGTTTATGTCCTGATTTTTCAAAAGTTATATCCACTTTTAAATCATCACCTTCTGCTTCTACATAATTGATTACACCTTCACCAAATTTCTTGTGAAATACTCTTGTTCCTTCTTTATAATTATCTAAATCTACTTGTTCGTTTTTCTTAGTATTAATTGATTTTAAGAAACTTTCTGCTGTTCTAAATCCAAAGTTTTCTGTGCTTTTTGCTGCAACTTTTGGTTCTACTTTGTAAGTTGAAACATTTCCATATGAAGTTTTACCATAATTCCATTCATATACTCGTCCACTCTCATATTTGTTATTGTCTGATTTATCAAAAATTTCTTCATATCCATCTAATAATTCTTTTGGTATTTCTTTTATAAATCTAGAAATATTATTACAACTTGTTGAACCAAATATAGTTCTTTGCTTTGCACAAGTAAAATATAAATTTTTCTTTGCACGAGTTATTCCTACATAACATAATCTTCTTTCTTCTTCTAGTTCCTTTTGCTCTCCAATCGATTTATAACCTGGGAATATTCCTTCTTCCATACCTATTAAAAATACTACTGGGAACTCCAAACCTTTAGCACTATGTAATGTCATTAAAGTAACAGAATCATCTGTTTCTTCAACATTATCTAAATCACTTGATAATGTTATTCCTTCTAAGAATTCTTCTAAAGACCTATCTGCAGACTCTTCCTCAAATTCCATTGCAACAGTTAAAAATTCATTTAAGTTATCTATTCTATTTTCCGCTTCTACTGTATTTTCTTGTTCTAAGGCTTTAGTATAACCTGTTTTATTTAAAGTTTCCTTTATTAATTCAGAAATTAAAATTTCATCTTTTTTAGCCTTCAAATACTCTATTTGATCTATGAACTCTCTAGAATTTATATACACTCTTCCTAATCCATATTCATCTGCTTTTTTTATGATATCATACATAGACACTCCTGTTTGTGTAGACAAAGCTTCTACATTCTCTAAACTAGTCTTTCCAATTCCTCTTTTAGGCTCATTTATTATTCTTGATAAACTTATATTGTCTGATGTATTTTGGATTAATCTTAAATATGCAATAATATCTTTTATTTCTTTTCTTTCATAGAATTTTAATCCACCAACAATTTTATAAGGAATATCTTCTCTTCTTAATATATCTTCTATACTACGTGTTTGAGCATTCATTCTATATAAAACTGCAAAATCAGAATAATTATATTTTTCTGTTCTTCTTAAATGATTAATTTGTTCTGCTATATATGAAGCTTCATCATATTCTGTATCCCCTCTATATATTTTGGCTAAATCTCCTCTATCATTTTGAGTCCATAACTTTTTATCATATTTTGTTTCATTATTTTTTATAACATTATTTGCTGTATCTAATATATTTTGTGTACATCTATAATTTTGTTCTAGTTTTATAATTTTACTTCCTGGGAAATCTTTTTCAAAATTTAAAATATTTGTTATATCAGCACCTCTGAAAGAATATATACCTTGATCGTTATCTCCAACAACAGTTATATTTCCATGTCTTCCAGCTAGAAGAGTAATCAATGTGAATTGTGCTTTATTTGTATCTTGATACTCATCTACTAAAACATATCTGAATTTATCTGAATAATATTCTAGCACATCTGGATTTTCTAACATAATTTTAATTGTAAAATTAATTATATCATCAAAATCAATTGCATTATTTTCTTTTAATTTACTTTGATATAATTTATATACACTTGCTATTTTCTCTTTTCTAAAATCTCCTTTTGTTCTTAGTGCATACTGTTCTGGTTCTAACATTTCATTTTTTGCATTGCTTATTTCATATAATACAGATTTATCTGTAAGTAATTTATCATCTATTTCTAATTGTTTTAAACATTGTTTAACAACTGTTTTCTGATCAGATGTATCAAATATTATAAATGATGATTCAAATCCAATTCTATCTATATATTTTCTTAAGATTCTTACACATATAGAATGAAATGTTCCTATCCACATATCGTTTGATGCTTCACCAACTAATTTTTCAACTCTTTCTTTCATTTCTTTTGCTGCTTTATTTGTAAAAGTAATAGCTAAAATATTCCATGGTTTAACATTTTTCTCATTCATTAAATATGCTATTTTATGTGTAAGTACTTTAGTTTTTCCACTACCAGCACCTGCTATAACAAGACATGGACCATCTGTATTTATAACAGCTTCATATTGTTTATCGTTTAATTGTTCTAATATATCACTCATTTTTTTCTCCTTTTACAGAACTTGTGTTTGTTAAATTATACTACTTTTTATTTTTTTGTCAACACAATTTTTAGTATACTATATAAATATTTTTTCGTAAATGCATTTTTTAAATTATATTGTTATTTTTTTTCGAATATGTTATTATTTTGATATACAAAGGAGGAATAGTTATGGATAAAAAAGAAATAAATTTTAAAACAGCTACGCGTGCTATAATTACAGGTTTTATTTCATATGGAATACTAATAAGTTTTATATGTTTTGTTATTCTATATGCTTTAAATGAAAATTTTAAAATTCTTTCAAGTCAAGATATGAGATTAACATTATGTGTCCCTATTATTTGTTCAATATTATTCGTATTTATTTTACATTTTTTATGTAGATTAAGTACATTTGATGTATTTAAAAAATGTAAAACTAACAAGGATAATACTGAATTAATATGCAGAAAATTAAATATATTTTTCTTTATATTGTTATTTGTTTTATTTATATTTATTATAATAAAATTATTCACTACAATATACAATATGGAAATTGCTCTATATACAACATCTTCAATTCAATCTCAAGTTTTTTCAAATGATTTTAATAATATATTAACCAAAGAAATGTTTAATGACTATAGTATGACAAAATTACATTTAATAATTCGCACATTCATTTATGAAACTGGATTAATTATTGGATTTTTATTACTTATTCCATTTCAAAAAAGAATGATATTAAAATATAACAAATAAAATTTTATTATATAATACGGATATTTGCAAATATCCGTATTTTTTATATATTCATTGCAAATAATCCCATTATAAATCCAATTATATTCCCTAAAATTGAAAATCTTCCTTTATATATTTTTTTTGATTCTGGTATGAGCTCTCCAGACACAATGTATAACATAGCTCCTGCTGCAAAAGACAAGGAAATTCCTATAAGGCTCGTAGATATATTTCCAAATATTCCTCCAAAAAATGCGCCAATTCCTGTCGTTACTCCTGATATCATTGTATATATTATAGCTTTTTTCTTACTCATTCCTCCATTTTTCATAGGTACGGACATTGATATTCCTTCTGGTATATCATGAAAGGCTATTGCTATTGCTAAAGTATATCCTAATTTTAATGATGCACCAAATCCAGATCCAATTGCCAATCCTTCCGGAAAATTATGTATTGCTAATCCAATTCCTACTATTAAACCAGTTTTTAATAATGTATTTTTCTCATTTTTTAACTTTTTATTAACAATGTTATCACACATAATCATGCTTAATACCCCAATAATTATTCCAAATATACTATTGGTTATACTTGATATTTCTAGTGCTTCTGGTATAAGTTCAAAACAAATAATCGATGTCATTAGCCCTGCTGCAAGTTCTAATATGAAACTCATAATTTTATTAGATTTTATATTTAATAATGCTCCTATAATCCCTCCAATAGATGTTCCAAAAGTTCCAAAAAATAATCCTAATAAAGTTGTTTTTAGTAATGTATTCAAATTAAAAACTCCTTTTCTAATTAATTTATTTAATTATATTAAAAATTTGTTTAATTATGAAAAAATACTTCAAACATATTTAAGACTGATTAAATTTTTAATTGTATAATTCAGACTACATTTAATTATTCGTTTGCTAAATTTGCATATAGCAAATATCTGTACAAAGTATTTATATTATAGAATTTTCGAAAAACTTTAGTACAACAAATATAAGTGTAGGAATTATTATTTGATTTACTATAATATAAAAAATATCTTACAAATTATATTATAATGTTGTATAATTAGCGAAATTTGACTTATTTTTCCATTTTTGGTATAATATTGAGTATAAGCATATAGCTTTTAGGGTTATTCATCTACTTTATATTTTATGAGGAGGATTCATTATGAAAAAATTTGCATCAATATGTTCAGCCATACTCATTAGCTTATCTTTAATCCCAACAACAGCGTGCAGCAACATTAATTCTTCAGAACCTGAAGAATCCACGGTAACAGAGGTAGTCGATGTTGACTCGGCAACAGCACAAACTGAAGAACTTCTTTCAGCTGTTTGGACAACAACATCCACCGAAAACGTTACCAATGTTTGGACAACAACAGATACCACAGCTGTATCATCCGAGGTTGAATGGACTGAAGTTTCAGTTCAGAAAGACTTCGAAGATGTAACAACATCTCTTGCTGAAACAGCTGTAGCAGTGACAAACACTATTTCAAAGGTTTCTGAAGCAACCGTAACGTCGGCAGACACTACATCAAATGTTTCTGAAACAACTGCAACAACTACAACACCAGCAAGCACTACAGCAAAAACAACTGAAGTAACTTCCGTTGCTTCAAAGACTAATGCTGCGGTAGTTGAAGATTCTCTTCGGGTAGTATTACCTGTAGAAAATATTCAGCAGCTTCCAGAACTTCCAGCAGGATGTGAAATAACCAGTACTACTATAGCTCTCAACTATGAGCTTGGAATTACTGAATCCAAAATGGACATGGTATCATATCTCCCTATGGATAAGTGGCCTGACGAAAATAGTGTTTGGTCATCTCCTTGGGACGTATTTGTTGGTGATCCGTCTCTGAATTATTACGGAGCTTATAGCCCTGTAATAAAGAAAACTCTTGAAAATTACTTCAAGAAAAATAAGTTAGACAAAGAATACAAAGTAACAGACTTATCAGGTAGCTCTGTATCAGAGTTGTATGATGCTATCGATGATGGTCATCCTGTCATTGTATGGGCAACAATCAAAATGAAAGCATCAAAGCCTGGTAACTCCTGGTACCTTGAAGATGGATCAAAGTATACCTGGATAGCTGGTGAGCACTGCTTAGTACTCATTGGCTACGATCTCGAGCAGGATACTGTAATTCTTTCAGATCCTTACGACTCGAGAGGAACAGTAGAGTATTCTACTGAAACTTTTGAAGCTCGATATGAAGAACTGTTTAAACAGGCTCTGATTATTGAAAAAATCGAGAAATAACCCTAAAAAAAGCGAATCCAAACTGGATTCGCTTTCTTTTTTATTATTTATATTTTTTTATTCTGATATTATTTCTTTATATTCAGAACCAATTCTTTCTATACTAACAACTTTTCCTTCATTTGTTCTCATAAGAGTTACACCTTGAGTTGATCTTCCTAATATACTAATATCTTTTACTTCTAGTCTTATTATTGTTCCAGTATCTGTTATTAGCATTACATCGTCATTGTCATCTACTATTTTAACTCCTACTATTTCTCCTGTTTTTGGCGTAATTTTGTATGTAATAACACCTTTTCCACCTCTTATTTGAACTCTATATTCTTCTAGTTCTGTTCTCTTACCAAAACCATTTTCAGTAATTGCAAGTAATGTTGATTTACTTCCTCTTACTATAGATTCCATTCCAACAACCGCATCATCGTCATCTAATCTAATTCCTATAACACCTTGTGAAACTCTTCCTACAGATCTTACGTCTTTTTCATCAAATGTAATACACATACCTTTTTTAGTAACAAGAACTATATTATCTTCACCGTCTGTTAGTCTTACTCCTATTAATTCATCATCGTCTTTTAATGTAATAGCTTGTAATCCTGTTTTTCTACTTGAATTATATTCATCTAGTGAAGTTTTCTTAATAATACCATTTTTTGTTGCAAATAATAAATATTTTCCTTCTGCAAAGTTTTGAATTGGTATTATTGTAGATATTTTTTCACCTGCATCTAAGCTTAATAGATTTACTATTGCTGTTCCTTTGGCAATTCTTCCTGCTTCTGGAATCTCATATCCACGTAATCTGTATAATTTTCCTTTATTACTAAAGAATAATATTGTATCATGAGTAGAAGCTGTGAATAACTCTTTTACAAAATCTTCTTCTCTTGTAGAAATTCCTGTTATTCCTTTTCCGCCTCTTTTTTGGCTCTTAAAAGTATCTATTGGAGCTCTTTTTATATATCCAAATCTTGTTAAAGCAACTACTGTTTGCTCTTCTTTTATTAAATCATCCATGTCTATTTCGCCTTCAGCAGCTACTATTTTTGTTATTCTTTCATCTCCAAATTTTTCTTTTATTTCTAAAGCTTCTGTTTTTATAATATCAAATACTAATTTTTCACTACTTAAAACTTCTTTTAAATATGCTATTAATTTCATTAGCTCATTATATTCTTCTTCTATTTTCTCTCTTTGTAATCCTGTTAATCTTTTTAGTTGCATATCTAAAATTGCTTGAGCTTGTATATCAGATAATCCAAATCTCTCCATTAACCTTTCTTTTGCATCATCATATGAAGATCTAATAATTTGTATTACTTCATCTATATTATCTATTGCTATTCTTAATCCTTCTAATATATGAGCTCTTGCTTCTGCTTTATCTAATTCAAATTTAGTTCTACGTAATACTACTACTTTTCTATGTTCTATATAATGATTTAAAACTTCTCTTAATGTTAATATTTTTGGTTCACCATTTACTAATGCAAGCATTATAATTCCAAAAGTATCTTGCATTTGTGTGTTTTTGTATAATTGATTTAATACTACTTGTGGATTAGCATCCCTTTTTAGCTCTATTACTATTCTGACTCTATCTTCTCTATCAGACTCATCTCGAATATCACTAATTCCCTCTAATCTTTTCTCTCTTACTAATAAAGCAATATTTTCAATTAACTTAGCTTTATTTACTTGATAAGGTAAAGAAGAAACTACTATTCTTTGTTTATTTGCAGACATCTCCTCAATTTCAGCCTCTGCTCTTACTGTTATTTTTCCTCTACCTGTTGTATATGCTTGTTTTATTCCTTCTCTTCCTAATATTACTCCTCCAGTAGGAAAATCGGGTCCTTTTATAATTTGCATTAAATCTTCATCTGAAACATTGTCATCATCTATAATCTTTATTATAGCATTTATTACTTCTGTTAAATTGTGTGGTGGTATATTTGTAGCCATACCAACAGCAATTCCTGAAGAACCATTAATTAATAATGCTGGTATTTTAGCTGGTAAAACTGTTGGTTCTTGTAATCTATCATCATAGTTTGGCATAAAATCTACTGTATTTTTTTCTATATCTACAAGCATTTGCTCTGCTATCTTTGCCATTCTTGCTTCTGTGTATCTCATTGCGGCAGCTCCATCACCATCTATAGATCCAAAATTACCATGACCATCTATTAACATATATCTCATTGAGAAATCCTGAGCCATTCTAACCATTGCATCATAAACAGATGAATCTCCATGTGGATGATATCTTCCTAAAACAGAACCTACTGTATTAGCACATTTTCTATAAGGCTTATCAGATGTAATTCCGTCTTCATGCATAGCATAAAGAATTCTTCTGTGTACAGGTTTTAAACCATCTCTAACATCTGGCAATGCACGTGATACAATAACACTCATTGCATAGTCAATGTAAGATGTTTTCATTTCTGCTTCAATATTTCTTTCAATAATTTTTTCTTCTTGTCTATCCATTTAATATCCTCTTTCCTTTATATTCTTTTCTTTTGTATTATATATAAATAAACTAAAAAAATCAACAAATTTTTTTGTTTTTTTGGTTTTATTTTCTTTACGGATACACAATTTTATTTTTGTTTTTATATCTAATTTAGAAATTTAAAAAATTATATATAAAATAACATTTACATTATTTAAAATTACACATTTTTGTTCGTGCATAAAATTTTTAATAGTATGCTTATTAAACTTTTCCACATTTTAAATTGTAACATTCATCCCACATTTAATTGTTCGTGTGCGAAATTTGCATATAGCAAATTTCTGTACAAAGTATTTATCTAATAGGAATTTCTGAAAAAATTTTTTTAATCTATTGATTTATGTTAGCAAGTTTCCTATTAGATAAAAAAATGCAGTTATTTTTAATAAAAACTGCATTTTTTTATTTATTATTTATTTAATTAATTAATTTATATACACTGTTGATTTTCCCTATTTTCTCGAGATATCTGTTCAATTCTTTCAAAATCAATTTTAACCATATTTTTTGCTACATTTTCATACATATTCTTATAATCATTTATTGATATATATCCATCTCCTAATCCAGACCAATCATGATTAGTAATTTTCAGATTTATATCTTCCGGTATTTTCATGTATTTATATGTATTTTCAGATAATTCTTGTGGATAAGCTTTATCTAATGTAGATTTTATATGTTCATCAAACCATTCTTGATTTGTTGTTATCCCATATGATTTATACATCATATAAGATAATATATATAATCCTTGATTTTCTATATTAGATATTACTTCACGTATTAGTTTTCCATTTAATTTCTCACCATTAAAATTGAACTCATCTTGATATTTTCCAGATACATCTATTCTTTCTCTTAAGAATTCATCAAAAATATAATCTTGCTCTAAATGTTTTTTTACATTATAAAAATAATCAATAGGTAAATGTCTATTTGTGCTTTCAAACTTCTCTATATGAGTTTGTTCACCTATAACTGCTGGTCTTAATCCTTCTACTATATGTTTAGGTGTTTCATTAATTTCTTGTTGACTCAAAGTCTTTATATTTTTTGGATACTTTATCCATGATATATCTGTTTTATCTTCACTTTCTTCAAAATGGCTATATTGTCTTAATTTTGAATATCTTCTTATAGCATCTGGTAATAATGTATAAGGAAGAGCTTTCTCAAAATTTTCTACATCACCATTCATAGAAAATAATGTTATTAAAGAATGTTGTAAAGTTGTCATATTCTCTCTCCTCTCCTATTACATATTATACCATATTAATGCATCTCAGTCAATTTACATAAATCAGAATACAAACAGCATATTTATAGTATTTGCTATATTTAAAATATTTTGAAATCCATATCCTGATTTACTTACATAATTTTTTCAAACCAAATTTATCTATAAAGTATTTATATAATAGAAAAATCACAGCTCAATCGAGCTGTGATAAAATTTTGGATTTTTTACAATAAATTTTTTCTTCCTTGTTCATCTATTAAAATTACAGCTGAACTCTCATTTATTATTGTAACTATATCTGGCGTATTCTTAGACATATTTACAAAACTTTTTATGTTTGACCTAGAATTTGGAATAATATTAAAAGAAGAACAACCTATTGTTGAAATTGAAAGTAAGGCTCTTCCTGCAATCTTTCCCTTCTCTTCTGGAGTTGGATTGAGCATCCATTCTTCCCAACAGCCAACTACTTTTTGAATAGCACTTGCAAAATCAGTTTGGATATCTTGTTCCTCTACATCTTTTAGCTTTGAAAGCCATTCATTTGGAACAATGATTTCTTCTGCCCGTAACACTTCAATTACTTTTCCTACAGTCATAATTTTTATTTACCTCCAAAATTTATTAGATATAATTAAATATCCTTTATATTATATATCATTTTTTGTTTTTTTTCAATACAGCTTATTTGCTAATTCAAGCTCTATAGCAGATATATCAAAATTTTTATCATTGTTTTTTATTAAATTATGTATATTTTCTATTTTTCTTACATTTTTTATTATATTTTCTAATGGTATTATTTTTTCCATCTCTTTTTCTATTTTCTCAATTGATTTTTCCATATCATTAAAGTTTTTATTCTCAAAGGCTTTATTCCAATTTTCAGTATATTTATTTAATTTATCTATTGATTTTATTTGGTCACTCATATTATTTTCTATACTGTTTGTAATTGTCTTTAATATCTCATTTTTTCCATTTTTTAAATTTTTTGCAGTAGATTTATCTATTAAATCTTTTTCTTGTGCTGTTTTAATTGCCAAATCCAATAAATCCGAAATTCCATCAATTAATCCTCCTTTTTCAACTGCAAGTTCTACTTGTGAAATATTTTCAAAATTACCTGTAAAAATTCCTATTGCTGTTTTTCCTATGTCGATTGTAGAATTTATTAGACTATCTATTCCTTCTTTTATTCCTTCGTTTATTATTGTATCTTTTATTTCTATTACTTGATCCTCAATAAAATCAGGTAATATAGATTTTATTCCTATATTTATAGCTGAATCTACTATTTTATTTAAATTACTATTTAAATAATTATTCTGCATTTCTTGTATTTTTTCTGATAAATTATTAAATAAATTATTTTCATTTTTTATATTTAATTTTTCTAAAAAATTATCCATATTTTCATTTCGTATATTATAAATATATTTGCTATTATACGATTTTCTCCTTTCTTTAAAATTTTATTTTTAAAATAATTTTTCTTCTATTTTTTTTATGTCTGTTTTTATATTTTTTGAAAAAAATATTTCATTCATATTTTTATTAATTAATAAATTATAATTATTATTAAATTTAATTTTTCCAATTATTTTTATTTCATTAAAAATATTTTTTATAATTATATTTTTTACAAAATTAATGTTTATTTTATTAAATAAAATATTTATTTTTTGTTTTTGAATTAACCAATCTTCTATGTAAATTTTTAATAAATCTTTTGCTTTTTTTATTTCTACTGCATTTGAACCCATTAAAAAAATTATTTTATCACTATTATTTAATATTAATTTACTATATTTAAAATAAGTTTCTGATGACGTATCTATTATTATTAAATCATATTTATTTTTTATTTTATTAAATAATTCTTTTAATTTATAATCATCTATTTTATTATCATTATTAAAAAGGAACTCTATTCCACAAACTAAATCCAAATATTTATTTCTTTTTATTATTAAACTTTCAAATACTATATTTTCTTTATTAATATTTTTAGGAACTTTTTTTACTCCAAATATTGTACTTATACTATTATTAAATATATCAAAATCAATTATTAATGTTTTAATTCTTTTACTTTTAAAATACACTCCTAAAATTGCTGAAATTATACTTTTTCCACTTCCATATAAACCTGATATAGAAATTATTTTTCCATTTATATTTTGATTATTATTTTTTTTATTAATTTTTTCTTTTATTTTTTGTTTTTTTTCTAATTTATTATTATTTTCTTTAGAAATCATTTCTTTTAATATTTTTATTTCTTCTCTTATATCTTCATTTGAATTTATATTTAAATTATCAATTATATTAATTATTTCTTCCATACTTAATTCGTTATTTAAATATATTTTAAATATTCCTTTAGAAATTAAAAAATTTTTTAACTCTTCATTCTCTTTTTCTAAGAATAAAATTATTTCTATTGATGGTATAATTTTTTTTATATTTAATATAAATTCTTTAATATTTATTTCTCCTGATAATAATTCGCTTAATATTAATATTTCTACATCTTTTTTATTATCTAAAATTTCAAGTAGTGCTTCTTGATATTGTATATCTTTTGAAACAATTTCATATTTGTTAATTTCTTTTAATTTTATATTTAATTGTGGATTGCCCATGGCTGTTATTATTTTTTTCAATTATACCTCCTATTCTATAATTTCTCTTTCTGCATCTGAAGTTTCAATTTTTGCAATTAAATGATTGTCTCCTATAAACATTAAACTTTCTCCTCTTTTTAATGATTTTATTTCAATTTTTTCTTTTTCACATATATTTGTATAATTGCTTAACAACATTATATTTTCTTCTTCTAAAGAAAAAAATGATTTAATACTTGAATTATTTAAAATACTTTTTCCATATGCACCATTTTCTAAACTAAATAAATCTGATATATCTTGAGTTATTGCAACTGCACTACCTCCAAATTTTCTTATTGTTTTAAATATTTTATAAATAAAATTTGCAACATATTTATTTGAAGTTATACCTATTAATCTCCATATTTCATCTAAATATATAGCTTTATTTATACTTCTATCTTTTTTTATTTTATCCCAAAATAATTCAGTAAATATATACATTCCATATTTTATATTTTCCTCACCAAGTTCATAAATATCTGCCACAATTAATTTATTTTCTAATTTTATATTTGTATAATTATTAAAATATTTTAAAGATCCTTTAATAAATGGTGTTAATTTTATTTTTAATATTTTTGTACTTTCATCCTCCGAAAGAATATTATATAAATCTTCTAATATTGGCATATCTTTGCTTTCTTTAAATATTGGTTTTATATTTATTTTTTCATCATCTTTTTTATATAAACTTTTATCATCAAATGTTATTCCTTTTTCTTTATAGCATAATATTATTTTTTCTTCTAATATTGCTTTTTTTTCTTCATCTAATTCACCAAAAATTAAATTAAAAAAACCCATTAATTTTCCTATTTTTGTTGCTAAATATCCTTTTGCATCTTCTATACTTTCTTCTCTTATATCAAATATATTTATATATGTTGCTGTTGACGGACCAATTTTTATAATAGTTCCATTTAATTTTTTACACATTTTTGAATATTCTCTTTCTGGATCTATTATGTATTGTTCTATTCCTAATAATCTATATCTTAAAACTAAAGTTTTTATATAAAAAGATTTTCCTGCACCACTTGTCCCAAATACACACATATTAGCATTTTTATATTTTTCTTTATTATATCTGTCTACAAAAACTAAGGAATTATTATATATATTCTTTCCGATAAATATTCCGGTTTCGTCAAACACTGTAGCTGAAATAAATGGATATGTTGCAAGTAACCCATCTGTTAATACATTTCTTTTACTTGCATTTTTTATATCTACACAATTATCAATTGTTGGCATTGTTGCTTTTAATACTTGCTCCTGCCTAAAGTTTGCTCTTATTGTATGCATTCCGTTACTTTCTGTAATTCCTTCTATTTTGTTTGTAATGTATTCTAACTCATTAATTTTATTTGCAAATACAGTTATATAAATATATAAAAAATATAATTCCTGATTGTTTACTTGCATTTCCCTTCTTATATACTTTGCGTCATTATACGTAAATGATGCAATATCTATATCTTCCCTATTTCTATTTACTTCTTTTAGTTCTACACCTACATTTCCAATATGATATGTTAAATCTTTTATTGCTTTATATGAATCCTGTTTTTCGTAATATATTGATATATTCATATTAATATTAGTATTTATTAAATTTTTTAATATTAAATCTGTATATTCTCTATAATAATCTATAACAATTAAACTACAATAATACATATTATCTATTTCTACATATCTTGGATTCATTGAATTTATGTATGCTGGAGCTATTAAATCTTTTTCTAACATAGAACCTTCTATAAAATTTCTATTTTCCAAATTTACACCTCATTTTCGTTAAAATCTTCTATTGCCGTAAGAAAAATATTTATTCCGTCTTTTATTCCAGTTTTATAATATATTTCATTCTCACATTCATTCATTTCATTCTTTAAACACATCCAATCGTCTATTAAATTCATGTTTTGTTCATCTTGTACATTTTTTTCTATTTGTTCATATAATATATATACTTGTTTTATTGTATTAAAATATTCTTTATTTTTGCTTATTTTTTCATCTATTAAATTCAATCTTATTTCATACAATTTATTTAATATATCTTCTTTATCTGTTAAATTTTCATTATTTTTAAATATATTAATTAAAAATTTGAATTTTTCATTATTTAACAATATTTTCTCCTTCCTGTTTCATAGTATTTTTTCTACAATTATAAAAAGAATTAAATATACTTTTTATTTCATCTTTATCATTTATATCAGATACATTATTTCCACATCTTGATAAACACTCTTTTATTTTAAAATATTTTTCATTTAAAATATTATTTATTATATTTTCTTCAGTATTTTTTTCGTTTATATATTTTATTAATATATAAAAATTTTTAGATGAAGATTTATTTTCATTATTTAAATTATTTATATATTCGATATAGTCTTGATATATTTTACTTATTTTTTTATTTTCTTCATTTTTTTGTTCTTCTTTTATTTTCATTATATGTTTTTTTAGATTTTCTTTTTTGCTTTGAATCAATATTTGAAAATCAAAATCGCATGTTTTTAGGTATAATTTATATGAATTTAGTATTGCTTCTTTTTCTAAATTTGATTTTAAATCATAATTAATTGGTGTTACTTTAATTATTTTAATATAATTGTTTTTATAAATAAAAATACCATTATTTAGTATTTTTTCAAAAGGCAACCATTCTTGAGTTGTCTTTACTTTTTTTGGGTTCAATTTTTCTCCTTCCTTTTTATAAATATTGGGATTTTTAATAAGAATTAAAATTATATTTATTTATATAATTTAAAAGAAATAAAATTTATTAGTTTTTATATTAGCATTTATTATTTGTTTTATCAAGTTTTTTCGTTCGACAAATTTTTACTTTTTATTTTTTGTATATATTTTTTAAATTTGAATATAATATGATTATAAGGTTCTTATTAATCGAACCAAGAATAAAATTAGGTTAAATATATATTAGCTTAATTTTGTTTGGGCAAAGGTTTATTATAGCTTTTATAGGTTATAATAGGCCAGCGACATGGTTATCTAATTTGTATGCAAGCTATTATTATGATGGTTACATTATAGGTTAGATAGCTTAGTTAAGATTATTTGTATATCTAATACTAGTGGTTATTATTAGTCCATTAATTTGGATGAATATAGTTACTTTTGGTGTATTTATAGTCGAGCAACTGATTAATACATGTGGTTTATAGCTTATTTGTGTAGTAATACTCATTAGGTTAAAAAACTATATATATTAGTCTTAGCAAAGACTAATATGAGCTTTATCGATAAGAGCTAGTAGAAAAATCTACTAGCTCTTAATTTTTATATATCTAAATTCTTTACATATTTTGCATTTGCTTCTATAAATTCTTTTCTTGGAGCAACATCATCACCCATCAATATATTAAATATCTCATCTGCTTTCATTGCATCTTCAACATTTACTTTTATTAATATTCTTGTTTCTGGATTCATTGTTGTATCCCATAACTGTTCTGGATTCATTTCACCTAAACCTTTATATCTTTGAATATTAACATTATCTCTTCCCATTTCTTTTAGTTTTTCTTCCATTTCATCATCACTGTAGCAATAAACATCTTTGAAGCCTCTTTTTGATAATTTATATAATGGTGGTTGTGCTAAATATACATTTCCATTTTCAACTAAAGGTCTCATATATCTAAAGAAGAATGTTAAAAGTAATGTTCTTATATGTGCTCCGTCAACATCGGCATCAGCCATTATTATTACTTTTCCATATCTTATTTTTGTGATATCGAAATCTGCACCAATTCCTGCACCTACTGCTAATATTACTGGTTGTAATTTTTCATTATTATATATCTTATCTGCTCTAGATTTTTCTACATTCAACATTTTTCCCCATAATGGTAAAATTGCTTGGAATTTTCTATCTCTTCCTTGTTTTGCACTTCCTCCAGCTGAGTCTCCCTCAACTATATATACTTCACATTTAGAAGCATCCTTTTCAGAACAATCTGCTAATTTACCTGGTAAAGTTGTTGATTCTAAGGCATTTTTTCTTCTTACTAATTCTCTTGCTTTTCTTGCAGCTTCTCTTGCTCTAGCTGCACTTACACACTTCTCTAAAATTGCTTTCGCAACATTTGGATTTTCTTCTAAAAATGCAGATAAACTTTCATTTACCATACTTTGAACTATACCTGTTACTTCACTATTTCCTAATTTTGTTTTAGTTTGTCCTTCAAATTGAGGTTCTTTAACCTTTACTGAAATTACTGCTGTTATACCTTCTCTTATATCATCACCTAAAAGATTAGCATCCTTATCTTTTAATATGCCTTTACTTTTTGCATAATCATTAAATACTTTTGTTAATGCTCTTTTGAAACCTTCTAAATGAGTTCCTCCTTCTATTGTATTAATGTTGTTAACAAATGTATATATATTTTCTGAATATGATGTAGTATATTGTATAGCTATTTCAACAGGATATTCCCCACCTTTTTCAATATATATAGGATGTTCATGTAATTTTTCCTTGTTTTTGTTTAAATACTCTACAAATGAATTTAATCCACCTTCAAAACAAAACTCTGCTTTCTTTACATTTTCTTCTCTTTTATCTTCTATAGATATTTTTAATCCCTTTGTTAAAAATGCCATTTCTCTAAATCTATTTTCTAATACTTCGTATTCATACTCCAAAGTTTCAAAAATAGTTCCATCAGCTAAAAATCTAACTTTTGTACCTGTCTTGTCTGAATCTCCTAATCTTTCTAGACTTTTTACTGTTTTTCCTCTTTCAAATTTCATTTGAAAGATTCCACCATCTCTTTGAATTGTAACTTCAGTCCATTCAGATAAAGCATTAACTACAGATGAACCAACACCATGTAATCCTCCAGAAACTTTATATCCACTGTCTCCACCAAATTTTCCACCTGCATGTAATACTGTATAAACAGTTTCTGCTGCAGATAATCCAGTTTTAGGATGAATATCTACTGGTATCCCTCTACCATTATCCTCTACGCAAATAATATTTCCAGGTTCTATTGTAACTTTTATATCATCACAATATCCAGCTAAAGCTTCATCAACTGCATTATCAACTATTTCATATACTAAATGATGTAACCCTCTAACAGAAACGCTTCCTATATACATTCCTGGTCTTTTTCTTACAGCCTCCAAACCTTCTAATACTTGAATTTGGTCTGCGTTATATGCGTGTTTAAACTTTTCCATTTTTTCCTCCTTAACTAATATAAAAAATTCTTTCGTTTTGCTATTGTTGTTGCACTTATATTTGATATATATGCTTTTATTTCTTTCTTTTCTTTGAAAAGTATGAACGTTTTTTTACAATCATCAGAAATATCTATAATTTTATCATTTTTTAACATACTTTCATACATTATTCTATATTCACTTGTATTTTGTATAAACTCCAAATTAAATATTCCTAATATATTATTTGCATTTATAACAACATCTTTTCCTAAGTGTACATACATACAATCACTATCCTTCTTTAGCAATTCCATTTTCTATCTTATAAATTTTTTCAGAATTTATATCTATTTTATCTGTACAAGTTATAATTACCTGATTTTCTTTTATCCCTGTAAGTAAACTGTTTCTTCTGCCTTCATCTAATTCAGACATAAAATCATCTAATAGTAATATTGGTCTTTCACCTATTTCATCATATATTATCTCTAGCTCAGACATTTTTAAAGATAAAATAGCGGTTCTTTGCTGTCCTTGAGAGCCATATATACTTGTATTTTTGCCATCAATTAATATAGAAAAATCGTCTCTATGAATTCCAACACTTGTTATTCCTCTATTAATATCTAGCTTTCTAGATTTCTTTAAATTTTCATAATATTTCTCTTTAGTGTCTGCATTTGATAAATATTTTATAGAAATTTCTTCAAATCCATTTTCTTTTCCACATTTTGTTATGTATTTGTGGATATCTTTTATTTTTTCATTAATTTTTTGTATATAATATTTCCTATATTCAAAAATTTTATTATCTAACTCTGATAATTTTTCATCCCATATATCTAATAATTCTTCTGGTTTGTTTTCAAATTTAATCTGCTTTAAGTATAAATTTCTCTGTTCTAAAACTTTTAAATAATTACTAAGTAAATATAAATAGTTTGGTTTTATTCCACTAATCATTACATCTAAAAATTTTCTTCTTTTTTGAGGTCCATCCTTGATTATTTCTATATCATCTGGTGTAAACATTACTATATTTACTTTTCCTATTATATCACTAATTTTCTTTTGTTTTATACCATTTATAAAAAAAGTTTTATTTTGATTAAGTTCTAGTTCTATAGTTCCTTCTCTATCTTCTTTTATATAATTTATTTCTACATGTGCATTTTCTTTTTCAAAATTTATAAGTTCTTTTTCTTTTTTTGCTCTATAAGATTTACCTAATGCACATAAAAAAATTGCTTCTAATATATTTGTTTTTCCTTGTGCATTATCTCCATAAATTATATTAATATTCCTTGAAAACTCTAATTCTTGTTCAATATAATTTCGAAAATTAATTAATTTAATTTTTTTTATGTACATTTTTCCCTCTTATTCTTTCATTTTTATAGGTAATATCATATATATGTAATCCCCATTTTCAACTGATTTTATTATACATGGTGATATACTTGTTCCAAATTCTATAGCAACTTCTTCATCATCAATTGCTTTTAAAGCATCTAGAAAATATCTTGGATTAAATCCAGCCTCTAGATTTTTTCCTTCTGTTTCAACATATATTTCTTCTTTAGCATCTCCAGTTTGATTTGCACAAGAAATAACAACTTTTCCTATATCTATTGATATTTTTACAGGATATTTTTTTTCTTTTTCAATGCTTGCAGATGAAATTAAACTTATTCTTTCAAAGCAATCTTGAAGATTATTTTTATTAACTATTATTTTTGTTTCCCAACTACTAGGAATAGCATTTGAATATTTTAAAAATTCTCCATCTAATAATCTTGTAACAATTTTACAATTTTCCATTTCAAATAAAGCTTGATTTTTAGATATTCCTATTTTTACAGTATCAAATGAATCTAATATAATTTTGTTAACTTCATTTAATGTTTTACCTGGAATTACTGCATTAAAATCATTAGCTTTTACATTTAATACATTGCTTTTTATTGCTAATCTATATCCATCTACAGCAACTACATTTAATTTATTGTCTACAACCTCAAATAAACATCCTGTAAAAATTGGTCTATTTTCTTCTGTACTTACAGCAAATATTGTTTTTCTTATCATATTTTTTAAAACATTTTGCTCTATTTCTATAGAATTATCCACATTGATCTTTGGTAATTCAGGAAATTCATCTGGATTCATTGTTGCTAACTTATATAAAGAACCTTCACATTCTATAACTAATAAATTATTTGAATTTATTGTTATTTTTATATCTGTATTAGGAAGTTTTCTTATGATTTCACTGAACATTGTTGCATTAACTACTGTATTTCCTTGTTCTTCTACTTTACAATTAATAATGTACTCTATTCCTATTTCTAAATCATAAGATGTTAATTTTACTTCGTTATCATTTGTATTAATAAGTATTCCTTCTAATATAGGCATTGTTGTTTTTGAAGCAACACCATTAATAACAGAATTAATACCTTTTAGTAATTTTTCTTTTTCACAAATAAATTTCATTTTTTTGCTCCTTTTTATAATAATATAATATTTATAGTAGTATTAGTATTAGGTACTGTGGATTGTGTGGAAAAGTATTCTAAATATGTAATTCCCTAGAAAAAATTGTTGTTGATAAGTATGTGTATAAATCTATATTTTTTCCACAGTACTAAAAATCTTTTGTGAATTATTTATATATTAACATGTTATATACACACAATTAACAGTGTACATGTTGATATCGTATGTAGCCGTTCCGTAAGAATTAATTTAATATGTTTTTTAAAATTTTTGTTTTATAAAACATTGTTTTTAAAAAAATCTATTTTTTGTTTTAACTATCCGTTTTTTTGTTCTGTCAATATTGTTTTCACACTATCCACAATTAACTTTGTATTTGAATTTGGATTATCTTTTATTTCTTTTTCGATTTTTTTAACAGCATGCATAACTGTTGTATGATCTCTTTTTCCAAAATCTTCTCCTATTTTTGGCAAAGACATCTGCCCTATTGTTCTGCAAAGATACATTGCGATTTGTCTAGGGTATGTTATATCATTAGAACGCTTAGCTGCAATTAAGTCTTTTTTATCTATATTAAAATATCTTGCAACAGTTTCTTGTATATAATCAGAAGAAATAACTTTTTCTTTTTGCATAGCAATGTCATTTATAGCTTTTTCTGCCATTTCAATTGTTATAGGACTATGAGTTAATGAAGCATACGCAACTATTTTATTTAAAGCTCCTTCTAACTCTCTAATATTTGAGTCTATTTTTGTTGCAATTGTAGATAAAATATAATCATCTATTAATATATTTTCAGAGCTTACTTTTTTTCTTAAAATTGCAAGACGTGTTTCGTAATCTGGCATTGATATGTCAGCAATTAGTCCCCATTCAAAACGAGATTTTAATCTTTCTTCTAATAAAGGAATATCTCTAGGTGGTCTATCACTAGATAAAATAATTTGTTTTCCTTTTTCATGTAAAGTATTAAATGTGTGGAAAAACTCTTCTTGAGCAGTAGCTTTTCCTGCAATAAATTGAATATCATCAATTAAAAGTACATCAATTGTACGATATTTATTTCTAAAAAGTTCATTTTTAAAATTTGAATCTTTTATAGCATTAATAAGTTCATTTGTAAAATTTTCTGATGTTACGTAAAGTATTTTTGTATTAGGATTATTCCTTATAATCTCATTTCCTATAGCATGCATTAAATGTGTTTTACCTAATCCAACTTTTCCATATATAAAAAGAGGATTATATGATATAGAAGGAGCTTCGGCTACAGCAAGAGCGGCAGCTTGAGCAAATCTATTGTTATTCCCAACAACAAAAGACTCAAAAGTATATTTAGGATTTAAAAAAGTACTATTATAATTTTCGATATTAGTAATATTATTTGTTTCAGCAGGTTTTGGTGCCATTGTACTTTTATCTGATATTGTAACAGTACAAGTTTTGTTTGTAAGAAAATTAAATGTGTTAACAATTAAATCATAAAACCTAGATTCTACAGCATCTTTTTGGATACTAGATGTTGCTAAAAGTACTATATTACTATTTTCAAAACTATCTATTTCTAGACTTTTAATCCATGTGGTATAGGAAATGTTAGTCATTTCGTTTTTTAAAAGTTCTTTTGCTTGTTCTAAAAGTTCATGTTTGTCAGCATACATTAAAAAAACCATCCTTCCTAGAAATTATCCACAGTTTCGACCACATATGTGGATAAATATTATATATTTATGTTTATTTTAATAATGAAATATTTTAAAAAGCTAGTAGCCGTAAATATTTAATATTTTTTCATATAATATCAAAAAAAATGAGTAATAGTCAATATTTATTTGAAAAAAGATAAGTAAAAATTAAAAACTATTGACTTTTTATGTATAGTTGATGTATAATCTTTATACTTATGATATAAATAAAAATATTTTAGCATAGAGAGAAATAGGAGGTGCAAAATGAAAAGAACATATCAACCAAAAAAGAGACAAAGACAAAAAGTTCATGGTTTTAGAAAAAGAATGCAAACAAGAGCTGGAAGAAAAGTTTTAAAAGCAAGAAGAGCAAAAGGTAGAAAAATATTATGTGCATAAAAGAGGGGACGTAAAGTGCCCTTTTTTAAGATAATGAGTGATGATAATGAAAAAAACAGAAATGATAAAAAAAAATTATGAATTTAAAAATTTTTTTTCAAAAGGAAAAAGATATTGTGGAAAATACATAAACATATATATTTTCCACAACAATTTAGAAATAAATAAACTTGGAATAGCTGTGGGGAAAAAAGTCACAAATAGTGTAGGAAGACACAGAATAAGAAGACTAATTAAGGAAAATTATATTTTATTAGAAAACAAAATATCTTGTGGAAAAAATATTTTAATTGTATGGAATAAAAATGTCAAATCGGACGATGCAGAATTTTATACTATAAAAGAAGAAATGCAAGGAATTTTTAAAAAAGCAGGTGTTATGTAAATAAAAAATGAAAAAAATTTTAAAGTTTTTTATATATTTATATCAAAAATTAATATCACCAATATTTTCTTTTTTAGGAATAAAATGCAAATACTATCCCACTTGTTCAGAATACATGAAACAAGCAATAGAAAAATACGGAATCATAAAAGGAGTTTATTTAGGAACAAAAAGAATTTTAAAATGCAATCCATTTTCAAAAGGTGGATATGATCCTGTAAAATAGAACGGAGGAAAAAATGTTAGAATTTTTTGGGTGTTTAGCTGGTCCGCTAGGATATGTATTAAACATTATATACGAATGGGTTCAAAATTATGGTATAGCAATAATAATTTTTACAATATTGTTAAAAATAGTTATGATACCAATATCAATAAAACAGCAAAAGACAATGAAAATGTCTGCAAAGATACAAGAAAAGACTAATGAAATTAAAGATAAATATTCAAATAATCCAGAAAAAATGAATCAAGAAATTATGGATTTATATAAAAAGGAGAATATGAGTCCTTTTAGCGGATGTCTATCTTCAATAGTTCAGCTTGTAATATTAATGTCAATATTTTTATTAGTAGGTAGTCCACTTACATATATGAAAAAAGTAGATAAACAATTGCTAGATCAATACGTACAAGAAGTAAAAGAAAATAATTCTAATGTAAGATATCAAGAAATAGCAGTAATAAAAGAAAAAGGTCAGGAAGATGAAAGAGTAAATTTAAATATGATGTTTTTAGGATTAGATTTAAGTAATGTTCCATCACAAGATATAAGTAATCCAAAAGTATTTGTTATTCCTGCTTTATATGTTTTATCAACAATTATTTCATTGAAAATTACAAATATTACAAATGGTACAAGCAAAAAGAATAAAGAAAAAAATGATGAAAAACAAGAAGAAAACCCAATGGAACAAGCAAATAAAAATATGGCTTTAATAATGCCAGTAATGTCTGTAAGTATTGCTTTAATTGCTCCTTTAGGATTGGCTTTATATTGGTTAGTTAATAATATTCTAATGATAGCGGAAAGATTAATTTTAAATAAATTTTTAAAGGAGGAATAACGCATGGAAGGAACTTATATCTTTGAAGGGAAGACTACAAATGAAGCTATAGAAAAAGGTTTAAAAGAATTAAATGTGTCAAAAAATAAAGTTGAAATAAAAGTCTTAGATTCAGAAGAAAAAAGAAGTTTTTTTAGTATTTTAACTCCAAGAGTTGTAAAAGTTGAAATGAAATTAAAAGAAGAACATGAAGCAGAACAAAATCATCACAATAATATACACAAAAAAGAAGAAAGAAAAATTAATTTAGAAGAGATAGATGTAGAAGCTATTAAGGAATCAACAAATAAGTTTATGACAGAATTTATAAATTCATTACCAACAAAGGAAATAACTTATAATGTTGAAATAGAAAATGAAAATGTTTTCATAAATATAGAAGGACAAGATACAGGATATTTAATAGGATTTAGAGGAGAAGTGTTAAATTCTTTACAATCTATAATATCAAATATCGTTAATAAAAATGCTAAGCAAAAAATGAAAATAATTTTGAATATTAGTGGTTATAGAGAAAAGAGAAAAAAGGAATTAGAAAACTTAGCTGAAAAAATATCATATACAGTAGTAAAAACAAGAAAATCTATAACTTTAGAACCGATGACAGCTTATGAAAGGAAAATTATACATTCAAAATTGCAAGATAGTTCAAAAGTAAAAACATATAGCGTTGGAGAAGAACCATATAGAAAGGTTGTAATAGCGTTAAAATAAGGAAACGAAAGATTAAGGCAGGTATAACCTGCCTTAATTTAGGTTATATGATAAATAAGGAGTTAATATGAGTACAATTGTTGCGATATCTACTGCACCGGGGATAGGTGGAATAGGTATAATAAGAATGAGTGGAGAAAATAGTTTTAAAATATTAGAAAAAGTATTTAAACCAAGAAAAGAAGAGAAAATAGAAGACATAAAAGGATATACTATTAAGTATGGGAATATTATTAGCCAAGATGGAAAAATAATTGATGAAGTTTTAGTATCATATTTTAAGGCACCAAAAAGCTATACAACAGAAAACATGTGTGAAATAAATTCACATGGTGGAAATATTGTAATGAAACAAATTCTAGAGTTGTGTATAAAAAACGGAGCAAAACTAGCGGAACCGGGTGAATTTACTAAAAGAGCATTTTTAAATGGAAGAATAGATTTAACTCAAGCTGAAGCTGTTATAGATATTTTAAATGCTAAAACTGAAAGAGAAAAAAATGCATCTATGAATCAATTAAATGGTAAATTATCAAATAGTATAGCAAATATCAAAAGTAAGTTATTAGATTTAATGGTAAATATAGAAGTATCAATTGATTATCCAGAATATGACGATGTACCGGAAGTAACAAATTCTAGTACCAAACAAATTTTAGAAGATGTAGAAAAAGATTTAAAAGAATTAGAAAATACTTTTGAAAACGGAAAAGTTTTAAGAGAAGGTATTAAAGTTGCAATTATAGGTAAACCAAATGCTGGAAAATCTTCACTTTTAAATGCAATATTAGATGAAGAGAGAGCTATAGTTACGGATTTTGAGGGAACAACAAGAGATTCTATAGAAGAATTTGTTACAATAAAAGGTCTTCCAATTAAAATAATAGATACAGCAGGAATAAGAGATTCAGATAATGTTGTTGAAAAAATAGGTATTGATAAATCAAAAGAGATAGCTAATCAGAGTGACATAATAATAGCTGTATTTGATGGAAGCAAAAAAATTGATGAAGAAGATAGAGAAATAATTAACATAATTCAAAACAAAAGAGCTATCATCATTATAAATAAAACAGATTTACCTACGGAAATAGAGGAAAAAGAACTTTCAAAATTAAATAAAAAAATAATAAAAATATCTGTTAAAGAGAATAAAGGAATAGAAGAAATATATAATGAAATAGATTCTATTTATAATAAAAATAATGATATAATAGATAATGAAATAGTTGTTACAAATATTAGACATAAAACTTTAATAATTGAAGCTGAAAAAAATATAAAAGAGGCAATCGATGTTGTTGAAAAAAATATGCCTATAGATATAATAGCTTCTTATATAAAAGAGTGTTTAGAAAAATTAGGAGAGATAACAGGTGATTCTGTTTCTGAAAATATAATAAATGAAATTTTTTCAAAGTTTTGTTTAGGAAAATAAACGCATGAAAATAGAAAATAAGACGTTTTTACTATACAGGCAATATAATTTGA
This sequence comes from uncultured Clostridia bacterium, assembly GCA_934167495.1. GTDB lineage: Bacteria > Bacillota > Clostridia > TANB77 > CAG-508 > CAKPKP01. The sequence continues at coordinate 63,060 of CAKPKP010000008.1, forward strand.
CATTTACACGTAAAAATATCTTAAAATCGAAAATAAAGCAAAATAGACAAAAATACAAAATTCGACAAAATAACACAAATAAACGTTCGTGGAACATTTTTTTATTGTTCCATAAAAAACAGAACTATAAAATAGGAGATGAAAAATATGAGTTATGAAGCTGGAAAATATGATATAGCAGTAATTGGAGCAGGACATGCAGGATGTGAAGCAGCGCTTGCAGCAGCAAGATTAGGAATGAAAACATTAATTTTTTCTATAAGTTTAGAGGCTGTTGCAAACATGCCATGTAATCCACATATAGGTGGAAGCTCAAAAGGACATTTAGTAAGGGAAATAGATTGTCTTGGTGGAGAAATGGGAAAAAATATTGATAAAACCTTAGTACAAATAAAGATGTTAAATACATCTAAAGGCCCGGCAGTTCATTCTTTAAGAGCACAAGCAGATAGAAAAAGATATCAAATGGAAATGAAACATACATTAGAAAAACAAGAAAATCTTTACATGAAACAAGCAGAAATTGTAAATATAGAAGTAAAAGACGGTAAAGTATGTGCAATAGAGACAAATATTGGAGCACGTTATGAGATAGATGCTTTAATCCTGTCAACGGGGACATACTTAAGAGGCAAGATTCATATAGGTGAAAATTCTTTTGAAAGCGGACCAGATGGAGTATTTCCTTCAAATAAGTTATCTGACTGCTTAAAAAATCTAGGAATAGAACTTTTAAGATTTAAAACAGGAACACCAGCTAGAGTAAATAAAAATAGTATAGATTTTTCAAAAATGGAAAAACAAGATGGTGATGATGAGATTGTTCCTTTTTCATTTGAGGATAAAATAGAAAATCTTGAACAATTGCCATGTTATTTAACATATACAAATGAAAAAACACATGAAATTATAAGAAAAAACTTACATAGATCTCCTCTATATTCAGGAAGAATTGAAGGAACTGGTCCAAGATATTGTCCTTCTATTGAAGATAAAGTAATGAGATTTGCTGATAAAGAAAGACATCAAATATTTATTGAACCAATGGGGAGAGATACTGATGAAATGTATGTACAAGGAATGAGCTCTTCATTGCCAGAAGATGTGCAAATAGCAATGTATAGAACTTTACCAGGATTAGAAAATGTGCAATTTACAAGACCTGCGTATGCAATAGAGTATGATTGTATAGAGCCATCTCAATTAAGAAGTTCATTGGAATTAAAGAAAATATCTGGAATGTTCTTTGCGGGACAAATTAATGGTACATCAGGATATGAAGAAGCAGCATCTCAGGGATTGATTGCCGGAATAAATGCAGCACAAAAACTTAAAGGAAAAGAACCTATAATATTAGATAGATCAGAAGCATATATAGGGGTGCTAATAGATGATATAGTTACAAAAAGTACAAATGAACCATATAGAATGATGACTTCTAGAGCAGAGTACAGACTATTACTTAGACAAGATAATGCTGATTTAAGATTAATGGAGATAGGATATAAAGTAGGGTTAATATCACAAGAGAGATATAATAATTTCTTAAAGAAAAAAGAAAATATAGAAAAAGAAATTGAAAGAATTAAAACAACAAATATTAAACCAAACGAAAAAAACAATGAATTTTTAAGAAAACATAATTCCTCTGAGATAACTGCTGGTACTAAAATAGCTGAATTATTAAAGAGAACAGAGTTAACCTATGATATGTTAGCAGAAATTGATGAAGATAGACCAGAATTAACAATGCAAGAAAAGCAAGAAGTTGAAATAATGGTTAAATATGAAGGATATATAGAACTTCAAAAACGCCAGGTAGAAAGCTTTAAAAAATTAGAAAAGAAATTATTACCTGAAGATATTAATTATGAAGATATAAAAGGAATAAGAATAGAAGCAAGACAAAAACTAAACAAATACAAACCACGTTCTATAGGGCAAGCTTCAAGAATATCAGGAGTTTCACCAGCTGATATATCAGTATTATTAATCTATATGGAACAACGAAAAGCCAATAAAGGAGAGAACTAGAATGAATATAGATGAATTTATATTGAAATTTAAAGAAGAAGCTGAAAAAAATGAAATAACAGATATAGATAATGAGAAAATAAAACAATTATATGATTATATGAAAAATATTCTTAAATGGAATGAAGTAATAAATTTAACAGCAATAAAGGATGAAAACGAGTTTATCATGAAACACTTTATAGATTCATTAACAATTTTAAAATATATAAATGAGAACTCTAAAATGATAGACATTGGGACTGGTGCTGGATTTCCTGGAATGCCTGTAAAGATTGTAAAACCAAACCTAGATATAACATTAGTTGATTCGGTAAATAAAAAAATAAATGTATTAAAAGATATAGCAGAAAAAATGAGTATACAAAAAATAAATCTAATTCATTCAAGAATTGAAGATATAGCAAATCAAAAAGAATATAGAGAACAATTTGATTATGTTACATCAAGAGCTCTTTCAAACATTACAACTCTTTCGGAATATATGTTACCATTTTTAAAAATTAATGGTAAAGCCATATGCATGAAGGGACCTAATTTTGAAGAAGAATTAGAAAATTCAAAAAAAGCAATAGATTTGTTAGGTGGAAAAATTGATAAAATTGACAAATTAAATATAAATAATGAACTTGAAAGAAATATAATTATAATAAAGAAAGTTAAAACAACACCAAAGATATATCCAAGAGGAAAAGGGAAACCACTTAAAGAGCCTCTATATTAGTTAAATTAATGTTTATACCAAAATGTTATGGTATAAACATTTTTTTAATGAAATTTTCATAAATACATTGACATATTATCAAATTTTTTATATTATTATATAGAAAAAAGGGAGGGATTTTCTTGGGAAAAATAATAGCAGTAGCAAATCAAAAAGGTGGAGTAGGAAAGACTACAACAGCAGTAAATTTAAGCACAATTCTTGCTAAAAAAGGCAAAAAAGTTATGTTAATAGATGCTGATCCACAAGGAAATGCTAGTAGTGGACTAGGAATAGACAAAGACGTTGGATATTCATTGTATGACGTCCTAATAAATGATATAGATATCGAAAAAACACTTCAAGATACATGTGTGAAAACTTTAAAAGTATGTCCTTCTAATGTTAATTTAGCCGGCGCAGAAGTAGAACTTGTGTCTGAAATGTCTAGAGAACAAAGGTTAAAAGAAAAATTAGAGATTATAAAAGATGAATATGATTTTATTATAATAGATTGTCCACCATCACTTGGATTAATAACTTTAAATTCATTTACAGCAGCAAACTCTGTATTAATACCTGTACAGTGTGAGTATTATGCACTAGAGGGATTAGGACAGTTAATAAATACAATAAATTTGGTAAAAAAGCACCTAAACAAAAGTTTGGAGATAGAAGGCGCTTTGCTTACAATGTATGATATTAGAACAAATTTATCAAATCAAGTAGTAAGAGAAGTAAAAAAGTATTTTGAAGATAAAGTTTATAAAACAGTAATACCAAGAAATATTAGATTAAGTGAGGCACCAAGTTATGGAATGCCTATAACTTTATATGATGCGAGATCAAAAGGTGCAAAAAGTTATGAAAAATTTGCAAAAGAATTTTTGAAAGAAAATGATAGAGCAAGACATATGATATAGAAAGGAAGAGATAAAATGGCAAAAATGTCAGGTTTAGGCAAAGGTTTAGACGCCTTATTTAGCAATACTCCAGTAGATGAAGAGATAGGCAAAAATGAAATTGTTAAAAATTTAAAAATTATAGATATAGAACCTAATAAAGAACAAGCAAGAAAAATGTTTGATGAAGAATCTCTAGAAGAATTGTCAGAATCAATAAAAAATTATGGAGTAATACAACCTATAATAGTAACAAAAAAAGAAAATTACTATGAAATAATAGCTGGAGAAAGAAGATGGAGAGCATCAAAAAAAGCAGGACTTACTGAAATACCAGCAATTATAAGAGAAGATGATGAAAGAAAAAATAGAGAAATATCTTTAATTGAAAATATTCAAAGAGAAGACTTAAACCCTATAGAAAAAGCTAGAGGAATAAAAGTTTTAATGGAAGAATATGATTTAACACAACAAAAAGTAGCCGAAATATTAGGAAAAAGTAGAAGTAGTATAGCAAACTCTGTAAGAATATTAAACCTAGATGAAAGAGTTATAGATTTAGCTTTAGAAGGAAAATTAACAGAAGGACATTGTAAAGCATTAATGGCAATTGATAATCCAGAAAAACAATACAATATGGCATTATATATGATAGAATCTGGTGATACAGTAAGAGAAGCTGAGAAGAAAATGCAAGTAAGAAAAAAAATGAAGAAAAAAGATGAAAGATATGAGGCTATATATAGAGATATCGAAAATACATTTCAGGGCTTTTTTGGAACTAAAGTAAAATTAGATGCTGGAACTAAAAAAGGAAAAATAATAATAGAATATAATTCTAATGAGGATTTAGAAAGATTATTGGATTTAATAAAATAGGAGAATGTATGATTGATTTAGCAAATAATTTAACTCTTTTTTTTAGTATAACTAATGTAATTTTAATTATATTAGTTAGTATAATCTTGATTAATATGTATAAACTAAAAAAAGAATATAAAGAATGTTTGAACAAATTAGGGAACGGTGAAGATATATCAGTAGCTTTAAAACATTATATAAGTCAAGTAAATCAAGTAAATAATGACAATATTGAGATAAAAAGATATTGTGAAAAGATAAATAATGATATAGATTTATGTATGCAAAAAATTGGATTAGTAAGATATAATGCTTTTAAAGATGTTGGAAGTGATTTAAGTTTTGCTTTAGCAATTTTAGATAATAATGATGATGGAATAGTATTAAATGGTATATATTCACAAGAGTCATCTAATATATATGCTAAACCTGTAAAAAAAGGTAATTCAACATATAAATTATCTGATGAAGAGGTTAGAGCAATAAATTTAGCAATTCAAAAGAAAAATTTTATAGAAAAATACAAATAAATCTTGACAATTAGTAGTTAGCATGTTAAACTATTAATTGTCCAATACGGAGAGGTGGTCGAGTTGGTTTAAGGCACCAGTCTTGAAAATTGGCGTAGGCTAATACCTACCGTGGGTTCGAATCCCACCCTCTCCGCCATAAGTAATATGCTAGATTTTAATCTAGCATATTCTAATAATAAGAATAGATGGAGACGTACCCAAGTGGTTGAAGGGGGCAGTTTGCTAAACTGCTAGTGTTCGTAAGGGCAGCGGAGGTTCAAATCCTCTCGTCTCCGCCAAAAGCATTGCATTTTGCAATGTTTTTTTTGTGTTAATTAAAAAATAAAAAGAATAAGACAAAAAGTATCCGAAAAAGCAATAAAATGTAAAATACGTGAAATTATATAAAAAACAATAAAAAATTGAAATATGGAGATCCTGGGGCAAAATAAAAATATTAAATAAGATGAAAGTTTAAAAATAATAAAATAAATAAAAATTAATTTAAAATTAAAAATAAAATAATTTATTATGATATAAAATTTTAATAGGAATAAATAATAATAATTTTTTAATATAAAAAATAAATTTAATTATAAAATATAAATAATTAATTAATAAAATAAAAGCAGAAATAAAAATAATACAAAATAAATAATAAATATTATTACTTATAAAAATTAAAATAAATAAATAAAACAATATTATATAAAATAATTATTTATTAATAACAACATAAATAATATTATAAAAAATAGTATTAAAAAAACATGAATACATTTAAAAGTTCTATTTTAAATGTATAAGATGATATAGAAATATAACAAATTTTAAATAGAAAAAAATGGAACTAAAAATAAGATTCGGTTGCCAAAATTTTAAATGCAAAATAAAGATTAGTTTGGATAAAATTTATAGAAAATATAATTGAGTATTTAAGTATTAAAGAGAAGAATTAATAAAAAAACGTAAATCTCTAAAACAACGGAAACAAGCGGAAAAGAGAAAATATTAGAAACTTTAAAACAGTTAACATAAGTATAAAGATATAGCAAAATCGCATATAAAAAAGCATAAAATAAGATAAGATTTTGATAAGAAAATGGACTAGGTATAGCTCCATTTTTTTAAAGAAATTATATAAAAACTTATGAAAGA
>CAKPKP010000009.1 GCA_934167495.1 uncultured Clostridia bacterium
TATTTTAAACTATAATTTAAAAAAAGAAAAGACTGTTTAACAAAATATTTTTATTATACTTTGTCAACAGTCTGAAGCGACCGAAACGGTCGCTTTACTTTGTAGCTTATGCGCAGATGATAGAAAATTACTTTCATGAACGATTTTCGTATGACCAATAAAACATTATCAAGTCATTCTCGGTTTTGGAATATACTCCTTCTTTTGCCAAGATTCCCTTAACCTCATCCATCAGATATTGTTTGAATTTAGGATCCAATTTTGAGTTATACTCTTGGCACATCTTCCCATTTTCAAAACAACTACCCGCGGTCACAGGAAAAATAGCTGCTCTTTCTTCAACAGTGGTTTCAATTAATACAGTTAATTCTCCTAAAGAATCATGCATCTCCACGCACAGCTTCAGGTCTCTGGGAGGTTTTCCATTGTTAGCAGTTATCTCCGCCGTCATCTTTTCTACCATGTTTTCACACAGTATCTTTGCAACATTAGGAGCTTCTTCCTTCACAATAGGTTCTACCTTCTCAGATAACATCACCTTGTAGGCTACATTAGCCTCTTTGTACATTGAGTTTAATTTTTCTTTAAGCATCGTTTTTTCCTCCAATATTATTATTTGATTTCAAATGCAATAATTTGGAGAATTACCCTCCAAAAATACATTTGGAAGGTAACTACTATAAAAAACCTTCTATTAATTATTATACTACTTTTTACATATTATGTCAATTTTGTAACTATTAATCATTATGATTACAATTATTAGAGCCTGCTCTTCTTATAATTCTCTACATTAAATCTTTTATCCTTGAGTTAATTTTATTAAAAAGTTTTTTACTCTTGTTTTTAAACCTTTTGGAAAAACTTTTAGTACATTTTGATATAATTTTCTCTTTTTACTTATTTTAACTTTATTTGCATCTTCATCGCGATATATATCTTCTTCTTTTACAACCCATCTCTTAGATTCTTCTTTTTCTTTTTCAGTTAAACTTATCTCTTGAATTTTTACATTTTTAAAGTATTCAATATATTTTTTTACATTCTTATCTATATCAAATTCTAGAGCTTTATCTTGAGCATTTTTACTCATTTCTTTAAGTTTTTCTTTATCTTTTAATAATTCTTCTATTTTTTCAACATACTTTTCAGCATTATTAACTTCTTTAATTATAAAACAGTTTTTACTATCCTCTGCATATTCATCTACACCAAAAGATTGTGACATTACAGGAACTGCTCCCGCAGCCATTGCTTCTAGTGCCATTAAACCAAACCCTTCCATTAAAGATGCATCTACAAATATATCTGTTTTAAATAATATATTGCTAACTTCTTTTCTATTAAGAGGTCCTTTATAAAAGTTTATTTTTAGATTTTCATTATTATTTATTGGGAACATTATTTCTCTCATGTATATTACATTAATTTCAAAATTATAATTTTTTAATGTTAATAATTTTAATATTTCACTTAATATAAAATCCCCTTTTGCAAAATTATCTCTAAAAACAAATGTTACTTGCTTTTTATCTTTTATCTGTTTATCTGAATTATAAAGTAAATCTGTGTTTATAGAATTTGGTATTACTTTAGCTTCTTTACCAAAATTTTCTTTGCATTTTTTTTGTAAGAATTCAGAAATTGCTAATATGTTTTGACTATTTTTACATGCAAGTTCTGCCCAAGAATAAATTTCTCCATTATCAAAACATGGTTCATAACCTTGCATAAAGTTAACACAAGGAATATTATAATGTTTAGCTATTGTCTCACAGAAAAATATAGTTGGATAAATAGTTCCTGCAATACATTTAGGACTTACTTCTTTTATATCCTTCATAAAGCTTGGAGAAAATATCATTATCTCTTTATATTCATGTATTCTTTCTGTTAATATATTTGCAAAATATCCATTTATATTTAAATAATTTACAATATCAACAATAACATGTACTCCACCAGCTTTTTGATGAATATCTGGTAAGAAAAATAAAATATTTGGTTCTGGTTTTTTATCTATTTTTAAATTATTTTTTATATATTCTATTGGATCATTTTTTACATATTCTTGCATTTTTTTATTGTATTGTTCTCCCCAACGTTCAAAGAATATTGCTCTATTATGATCTAATCTTTTTTGTTTTTCTGGGCTTGTCCCAAAAGACACTTCAGATTTATGGTATACATATGTATCAATTGCAACTTTAGCTTCAAATCCTTGCTCATGAGCTTTAAATTGATAATCTGTTTCATCTCCATATCCCATTCCGTATATTTCATCTAAATATCCTGTTTTTTGCATACATTCTCTAGATATCATTAAACAATTACCTACAACTGTACAAGCATCAAAATTCATTCCTTTAAAATTCTCGTAGAATAAATCATTAACTTGCATATAGCTATAATGTTCTGGTATATCATATGATAAATTTGCTGCATTACTAGATATAGGACATATTAAGCCTATTTTTTTATTCTTTTCCATATGATCAATTAACTTTGGTATTGTATTTTTTGAAACTAAACAATCTGTATTTAATAATAATATATATTCTGCAGTTGTTTTATCCATGCCTCTATTAACGTTTTTTATAAATCCTAAATTATTCTCATTTTTATATACTTCAATTTTAGGATATTTTTTCTCTAAATTTCTTATACAATTACATGTAAGTTCATCTGAATTATCATTCATTAAAATTACTTTTCCAATATATTCATCTGGTGTATTTTTATATAAAGCATATACACACATTTTTACCCATTCTGGTGAATTATATATTGGAATAATTATATCGCATTTACTCATTCTATTCTCCTTTCTTACTTTTTTCTATATTATTTATTTTATATTTTTTTCTATACACAATAGCATATATGCTAAGCATTATTGCTAAAAATGTTGGTATTAATGCTGGGATTGTATATCTATCTATAGTTGCACCTAATACAGTATGAAGTAATATGTGCACAAAACTAAATGAATATAATATAGTTATTATATCTATTATATTTCTATATTTTTCATTATATTTTTTCTTAACTAAAAATACTGATATAATACTAGCTATTGTAAATATTGGTAATAAAGCATAACATATTTTCATTACTATTATTTCTGGAGTTTGTAAATTTTTCATAACAACATTTACAATTCTTATAGGAGTATTTTTTTCTTTATATATTAAAGCATATGGTTCATATTCTTCTGATAACACAAATGTATTTTCCATCTCTGGCTCATATATTCTAAATCCTATAGCTCCTATTTCTACTGAATTTGTAAAATCTAAGCCTTTATTTATTATAATTTGCATTCCATCAAATTCTATATTATATAAACTTACTGTTGCTAAATAATTTGTTACATAACTATTTACAATTGCTTTTGGCTCTTTAACAAGTGTAGATAATAAATATTTTATTGAATCACCAACAGAAAGAACATTGTTTTTAGAATATATTACATCATAATTTTCTTTTTTTGTATCTATTACACTAAATGATTTATATTCTGAATTATTTTCTAATATTTCAACCATTTTTTCTTTATCTTCTTGAGTTAATTTTTCATTTTGCTTTATAGTTTCAATATTATTAAATTCTTCTGCATTTTTTAAAGTGTATTCTGTTATTCCTTTTATAATACCTTCACTTAAAAATCCTTCTGATGTTCTGTTTTCTTGTATTTTAACATTATTCTTATATAATACAAAATTCCATAGTTTCATACTTCCAAACAAAATAATTACACAAGATAAAACTGTTATAAATCTTTGCAATAAGTTTTTTACATTTGTATTTCTTATAAAAGATAATACTGCCGAAATAAGTATTGGAAATAAAACTGTTCCTACATATGGTTGTTTTAGATGCCATGCAATAGCTACTAATATTGATAATATTACTGTATAAATAATATATTTAATTTTATTTTCTTTAAAGTCAATATTCATCCATTTCCATGATAAGTAACAACCAAGTACTGAAAAAGTTGCTGCAAAGAATTCAGTTAATACTACATGATAATATCCAAATATTATTGGATTTATTGCTATTAATATACAAAATAATATTCCAAATATCCATTTCATTTTTTTAGATAAACATTCTTCATTTTTTACAGTATCTTTGTATATAAAATAACATGTACCTAACATTGTAATATAGAATATATACATTCCCACTAACAAACCAGATGTATTATAACCGAATAGCATGTTGCTTACTCTAATAAACAATGGAAAAACTATACTTCTAGCAACATCCCATGTAGAGAAATCACCATATTGAGTTAATAAACTTGTTAACCACAAATAATGTGAAGAATCATATGTAATTGTTATTTTATATGTAAAAAAAATCATAGTTATTAATATAAGACCTATTGTTATAAATATATTATTGTTTTTTTTCATTTTTTCCTCTTTTCTATATATTTTTCAATCATAATATAAAGTTTATTTGTTTTTTCTAAATAAATTTTTTACCATCTTTCCTATATTGAAATTAGCATTTTCAGTTTCTTCTTGACTTTCTGTTTCATTTACTTCTTCATTTGTTTCTTCTATCTCTTCAGCTCTTTTTTCTAATATATCTTCTATTACCTCATCAGTTTGTTCAACTTTTTCTTCTACTGCATTATTTTTAAAGTAACTGCTTATTGTTTCTCTATATTCATTTATAACATCTTCATCTAATATTTCAGTTTGAATTTTCTTTTCTAACTCTTCAAAATAAATAATGTAATCTTTTATTGTTAATTTTTCAAATAATTCATCTTTCTCTATAAAGTTACCTAATTTTTTTGAATTGTATGTATATAAATTATTAATTGATCTATATAAAATAAATTCTAATGGTATATTATCAAATTTCCATTCTTGGTCATAAAAAACATAACCATTATCATAGAAAATATTTTCAAATGATAAATCTATATAGCCTTGTTTTACAAAATTCATTTTTTCCAATATCTCACTTGGAACTTCAATATTAAATTGTTTAAAAATATTTTCTTCATATTCTGCATTTTTTTCTAATTTATCACTTATGTATTTATACCAATTCTCAATCTCTTTATAGGCTTCTTCTGCTTTTCCATGTTTAATTTTTTCAACAATTATATCATCTAGTTCATTTTTCATGAATTTTCCTAATATTGTTTCGTTCTCTACTTTTTCAATTGTTTTAAATCCTAAGCTATTTAATTCTTCTAAGTTTTTGCCTATATCTCTTATGTGACTAATAGCCTCATCATTTTCAGCTACTTTTTTTACTGAATTTTTATCAATAGTCAAAATTAATTTATATTTTTCTTTTCTTAATATATTGTAACTTACAAATTTAATAGTATTTTCTATTTCTTTTTTTCCTATTTCCACAAAATAAGAATTCGTAAAATATGTAAACATATCATTATCGCATATTTGTTTTATTACATCTATTTCATTAAATGTAATATTACTTCCCTCTTCATAACTTAAAGGATACAATATTTTACTATGGTTTGATTTTGGTAAGAACTCATCTGTAAAAATGGAATTAGTATTTCTATAGTCTGGTAAAGGATAATAAAATTTGTAATTTGAAAATCCTGCTTCTTTTATAAATTTTTCTATTTCCCTTTTTAGCAATAAATTTGGCATCTTTTGTCTTATTTCACTTTCAACACCTTCATATATTCTAGAATAATATTTACTTTTTGCCCCAGCTAAATATTTAATTCCAAGCCTATTATCTATTGCAAGCAATATTTTTCCATCTTCATTTAAATGTTCTTTTAAATTTCTTAAGAAAGTAGAATAAGCTTTTTCATTTTCTATTATAGTTGGTGCATATTCAAAAGTTCCTATTAATGTTATGTAATCGTAAGTTCCTTGAATTTGCAAATCTTGTATTGATTGCTGTTCTAATTCAAAATTCTTTTTAATTTTTTCGAGAATACTAGTTGTATCATAAATTTCTAAAACTTTTGCATTTTCTCTGAAAGGATACCATTTTAGTATATTTGCACTATTATTCATATTATATCTCCTTTTACTTTATCTTCAAAATAATATCTCCATCTTTTTCTACATAATTTTCTCGAACCCCAATATTATCTATCCATTTTCTTACTTCTAAAGTCTTCCAGTTTCCAGACCCGTAGCCATTTCCATTATCATTATTCCATAGCCATTCTGGTGTTGGCCACAAACATATAGTTGGATTTACTGCTTTATAAAGTTCTTCTGTTGCACCTGCTTGTCCATGGTGAGCCATTTGAACTATATCACTTTTTAGCTTATCTTTTTGATTTAATAATAATTTTTCACTTGACTTTTCTCCAGTATCTCCTAATATTAAAAGTTTAGTTTTACCAGTATCAAACTTTATAACCATACTTTGTTCATTACCAGGATTTTCAGTGAATTCAGGATTTCTTATTCCAAGTATTTCAACATTTATATCATCTATGTTAATTATTTCATTTAACTCTGGTGATTTTACTTTGTCCTTTATTTTTTCTTCATTTAAAGTATCTATTAATGCCTCAGAAAACTCTGCTCTTGTAGGTTCATTTACTTGATACCATTCTTTTTCATTTAGAGAAACATATATATTATCAACTTGAACGTCATCACTTTTCATAATTTCTACAAAAGCTCCTGCATGATCATTATGATTGTGTGTTAGGAACCAATAATCTACTTTGTTATCATGATTTTGTATATATTTTAAAAGATTTTTTGCATCTTCACCTAATCCACCATCTATTACTATCATCTTGTCATTTTTAGTTTTTATTATATATCCCATCATCTGACCTTTGGTTTGAGGAGATAATTGTATTAATTCTATTTTATTAATATTCTCTATTTTTATTAAGGTAAAAAACATTAAAACTGCAATTATTACTAATATTCCAATAGCTTTAGTTTTATTTTTTTTTATCATTTTTCTACTCTTTCTATATTCATCTTTGTATCTAATTTAACCATTCCTACGCAATCTTTATTAGATAATATTTCAATTAACAAAGCTTCATATTTTCTGTTTAATACTTCTAACTCTCCATTCGCATCAATGTGTGTGCAACTAAAAGATAATGTATATGGACCAGGAGCAATTGGTAATACTTGTTTAAACTCTGCAACTGCAATATCACCTTTTTTAAATTTTCCTGGATAAATTTTTTCTATCATAGAATTTGTTCCAGCTATTTCAACACCATTAAAATTCTTTATTGTCATTGTAAAAATTGGATTATCTATTTCTTTATTAAACTTAATTTTTGATTTTAAAACGATTTCTTTTTCGTTATCAACTGTATTTAAAAACTTTCCATTTTCATCGAAGATACCATAGTCAATTACTTCTGCTGATAAATTTCCATATTCTATTAAATTAGGATTTTGATTGAAATGACTTTTCCAAGTGTCTTCCTCTTTTTTTCCTTCATGCCTTTTCTCTGTTGATTCTTCTGATTTAGAATTTTCTTTTTCTATTTCCTTTTTCTTTGTTCTATCATCATTTCCTGTGATTATTTTTTTATAAAGTTCTACACCATCTTTTACGTTTCCATCATATGTTTTAGTTCCTTTTTCAAGTATTATTGCTCTATTACAATTTTTTAAAACATCTGAAACATTATGTGTTACAAAAAGAATTGTTTTTCCTTTTTCTTTAAATTCTTCAAATTTCTTAAAACATTTTAATTGAAATGCCATGTCTCCAACAGACAAAACTTCGTCTACAATTAATATATCTGGGTCAACATTTATAGCACAAGCAAAAGCTAAACGAGCAAACATACCTGATGAATATGTTTTTACTGGTTGATATAGATGATCTCCAATATCAGCAAAATCAATAATATCTTGTTTTCTCTCTTCTATTTCTTTATTAGTTAGCCCCATAACTTGTCCATGTTGGTATATATTCTCTACACCTGTTAGTTCCATGTTAAAGGCTACTCCTAATTCAAGTAATGAACTTATTTTTCCCTTTACTTTTAACTCTCCTGATGTTGGAACTACAACTCCTGTAATCATTTTTAATAATGTTGATTTTCCTGCACCATTTTTTCCAAGTATCCCTAATACTTCACCTTTTTTTATTGTTAAATTTAAATTATTCATTGCTTTAAAAGTATCATGTAATTTTATCTTTGGAAAAACAGCTTCAATTAATCTATCTTTTTTTCTTTTAAATATCTTATAATCTTTTACTAAATCTTTAATTTCTATTACAACATCATCTTGGTTAGGAATATTTTCTTCTTGTTCCATAGTTTGATTCCTTTCTATTATTTTATTATATTCTATAAAACATCTGCAAAATCTTTTTTGTTTTTCTTAAATACATAATTTCCCCATACAAACATAATTATCGTAATTGCCCAAAAAACAATAGTAAATAAGAAATAATTTTCTGTTATTATATTTCCAGATATAAAAGCTTCTCTCATGGCTGTAATTAAATATGTAAATGGTGTGCATTTTATAATTGCTAATATTATTGGATGTTTGCTAAGCATTCCTAAATCCCATATAATTGGTGTGAACCAAAAGAACAATTGCATTACAATTCCAAGCAAATTTGAAAAATCTGGTACAATTGTAGTAATTGCTGAAGTAAATCTTGTGAAAGCTATTACAAAGCAATAAGTAGCAAATAACGCATAAACAAGTTGAAAAACATTGGGTATATACTTAAACATAATACATACTATAGTTGATATTAAAATTAAGCATAAACCTACAAAGCTTGCCGATACTATAGATATCATTGGGATAATATCTATAGGGAATACCACTTTTTTTACCAAATAACTATAACTTCTAATTGATACACTTGCTGACATTATACTATCATTAATCCATTGCCACATTGCCATAGCTGGTAAATACCATACAAGATATGGATTTTTGCCACTGCTTTTAATATTTAATATATATTGAAATACAATTACATATGTAAACATAAAAACAAAAGGTTGTAAAAAACCCCAAATGCTTCCTAAGCTTGTACTTGCAAATCTATTTTTAAAATCATTTCTTCCTAATTGCCATATTAATTTTTTATTTTTTGCTATTGTTTTAAAAAACTCCATTTAATCTCTCTCCTTGGTATATAATTGTTAATTTTATTATCACAATTAATATAGGCTAATTTTATATTTTATATGCTGATTTGTCAAGTTTTTAGCCCTTAAATGATGTTATAAATTACATTTGTTCTTGTGCGAAAATTTATGAAATAAATTTTCCGTACAATGTAATTTTATATAATATGAAACTTGTATGACTTCCTATTATATAAAATTCACATTAGAAAAAGATACCTTGTTTAAATTTTATTTTAAAAAAAGGTATCTTTTTATTCTTATTAAGAATTTATATTATTCATTTTTTCTAATGATTCTACTACATTTTGTAACATCTCTTTATATTTTGAAAGTTTTTCTTTTTCCTCATTGATCTTAGCTTCTGGAGCCTTATTTATAAAACCAGGATTTGATAACATTTTTTCTCCTCTTTGTACTTCTGCTTCTAATTTTTTCTTTTCTGTTTCTAATCTTTCTTTTTCTTCTTTCAAGTCTACCAAATCTTCGAAAGGAATAAATACTTGGAAATCATTTTCCATAATTGATATTGCATTTTCTGGTATTCCTTCTTTATTTTCTTGAATTATTATTTCATCTGCAAATCCTAATTTTTGAATAAATGCTTTAGCAGAATTTATAGCTAATTTATAACTTGAAGTTACAAATATAAGTTTTGATTTTTTAGATGGATGAACATTCATTTTTGTTCTTATATTTCTTATATCTACTATTAATTTTTTAAATTCTTCAATTTGATTTTCTTCAGTATCATAATCAAATTCTTCTTTAATAGTTGGCCAGTCTGATATCATTAAATCTTTATCATCATATTTAACTAATTTAGAATATATTTCAGAAGTAACAAAAGGCATGAATGGATGTAATAATTTTAATGCTGTTCTGAAAACAGAATTTAAAACATATTCTGCTATTAATTTTGTTTCCTTATTTTCTGAATATAATCTTGGTTTAACCATTTCAATATACCAGTCACAGAATTCATCCCAAATAAAATTATATACTTTATCTAAAGCTACACCTAAATCATAATTTTCCATGTTTCTTGTAACTTCAACTATAGTTTTATCTAATTTATTTATTATCCATTTATCTTCAATATGAAGCTTTTCGTTTAACATATTTTCATTTTTTAAATTTATAATATCTTCTTCATTTTCAATATTCATTGTTATAAACTTAGCAGCATTCCAAATTTTATTTGCAAAATTTGATGCTTGATCTAATTTTTCTGGCATATATCTTATATCATTTCCAGCGGAAATTCCTAATATTAAAGAAAATCTTAAACTATCAGTTCCATACTTATCTATAACTTCTATTGGATCTATACCATTACCTAATGATTTAGACATTTTTCTACCTTGACTATCTCTTACAATTCCATGTACCAAAACATCTTTAAATGGTTTCTTTCCTGTTAATTTCAATCCTTGTGTCATCATTCTTGATACCCAGAATGTTATAATATCATATCCTGTTACTAATACATTTGTTGGATAAAAATATTTATAATCTTCTGTTTCTTCTGGCCATCCTAAAGTTGAAAATGGCCATAGTGCTGAACTAAACCATGTATCTAAAGTATCTTCATCTTGAACTACATTAGTACTTGAACATTTTTCACACTTTGTTACTTTTTCTCTTGAAACATTTATATGATTACAATCTTTACAATAATAAGCTGGTATTCTATGTCCCCACCATAATTGTCTTGAAATGCACCAATCTTGTATGTTATCAAGCCAATTAAAGTACATTTTTTCATATCTTTTTGGTACAAATTTAACTTCATCATTTCTAACACTATCTGCTGCAACTTTTGCTAAATCTTTCATTTTTACAAACCATTGCTCAGAAATTCTTGGCTCTATTGTGCTATGACATCTATAACACTTTCCAACATTATGAGTATAATCTTCTGTTTTTACTAAAGCTCCTATTTTTTCTAATTCTTCAACTATTAATTTTCTAGCCTCTATTGCTTTCATTCCCTTATACTCTGGAACTAAATCAAGCATTATAGAACTATCATCAAATACTTCTACAATTTCTAAATTATTTCTAATTCCAGCCTGATAATCATTCATATCATGTGCTGGTGTAATTTTAACACAACCAGTTCCAAATTCTTTTTCAACAAAACTATCTGCTATTATAGGAATTTCTTTGTTCATTATTGGTAATATACATTTTTTGCCTACAATATCTTTATATCTTTCATCATCTGGATGTACAGCAACAGCTGTATCTCCAAGCATTGTTTCTGGTCTTGTTGTTGCTACAATTACATATTTATCTGAATCTTTTATTTTATATCTTATGTGCCATAAATGTGAATTTTCTTCTTCATATTCAACTTCTGCATCTGATATAGATGTATGGCAAGAAGGACACCAATTAATCATTCTTTTTCCCTTATATATTAATCCTTCTTCATATAATTTAACAAATTGTTCTAAAACAGCTTTAGATAATCCATCATCTAAAGTAAATCTTCTTTTTTCCCAATCGCAAGAACAACCTAGCTTTCTTTGTTGCTTTTGTATAGTATCTCCAAACTCATTTGTCCAATCCCATGCTCTCTTTAAAAATCCATCTCTTCCAACATCTTCTTTGCTTAATCCTTCTTTCTTCATTTTTTCAACAACTTTTACTTCTGTTGCTATTGCGGCATGGTCTGTTCCTGGAAGCCATAAAGTATTATATCCTTGCATTCTTTTAAATCTTATTAGTATATCTTGAATAGTACCATCTAATGCATGACCCATATGTAATTTTCCAGTAACATTTGGTGGTGGCATCATTATACAATAAGGCTCTTTTGTTCTATCATCACTTGGTTTAAAATATCCCTTTTCTTCCCATTCGCTATACAATTTTTCTTCAAAATCTTTTGGATTAAATTTGTCATTTAATTTTTCCATTACTTTACCTCCTTAAATTTTCTATTAGCTAAAAAATTCAACTTCATATTTACATTCAAAATTTTCATTTTGCTTTAATTTTATAATATTTTCTTTTTCTTCAAATTTTCCACTGCTATCTATTTTATCTGCGGTGTTAAACCAAGGTTCTATACATACAAATGGAGCTCCTTGTTTTGACCACACTGCTAAATATGGAAAATCTTTAAAATTAAAAGTTAATATTTTTTCTTCGTTTTGTTTTAAAGTAATTTTATTTGAGCTTATATTTTTCATTATTATTGCATCACTATTAAAAATATCTTTATCTAGTTTTATTGTATTTCCTAATATATATTTTTCTTTTTCTACCTTTTTTGCAATTAATCCATCTTCTAATTGTAAAACTTCTATATTATTCTCTTCATTTTCAAATTCCAACTTACAATTGCCAGAACTGTAATCACATTTAAATGCTGGATGTCCACCTATTCCAAACATTATTACTTTATTTGATTTATTTTGTACATTATATTTTGTTATAAGCTTATTATTCTCTACTTCATATGACACATATAATTCAAATTCATATGGATATTTTTCTAGAGTTTCTGCGTTTGAAGTTAAAACATATTTATTTTCGCCTATCTTCTTAAACTCCATATCTCTTGCAAATCCATGTTGTCCCATTTTATATATTTTACCTTCAATCTCTGTTTGATTATCTTTTAACTTGCCTACTATTGGAAATAATATTGGAGCATGTCTATTCCAAAAACTTTCTCCATCATGAATTTTCTCTTTCCCGTTTAATTTACAGCTTATTAATTCAGCACCTTTACTTGTAGTTTTAATTTCTAACATCATAACACCTCAATTCTTTAAAGAACAAAAGCGGACATTAATAACTTTTGTACTTATTAAAACATTTTGAAGTCCGCGTCTTTGTTCGTGCGCGAAATTTGCACATAGCAAATTTCTGTACAAAGTATTTATATTATAGGAAGTTCAGCGAACTTTCCTATAATATAAATAAAGACATTTCACCCATAGCTAAGGGCGAAATGTCTTTACGCGGTACCACCTTATTTATTACATTATTATTTGTAACTTCTCTTAGATTTTAACGTTTCTTAAACGAATATATTTACTACTATTTCAATATATCAGCTCCAAAGCTACTTCAATTTACCTTTTCTAAAAGGAACTCTCAGCTACTATTCCTTATCTCTGATAGATAGAATTAAATTTACTACTCTTTTTCTTTGCTTTTAAATTTTCTATATTATACAGTAATATAGAATAAAATTCAATATAATTTATGAATTTTATTACATTATCTATATCTTCTATAATTGCAATATGATATTTTAGGTTCTTTTTCTTCATCTAACATAGAACGTATACTTCTGCCACACATGCAAGAATCATCATTGTCATCATTATTATTCTCATCTGAATTATTATCTATGTAGTTTTGAAGTGCTTTTACTAAAAATGCTACTAGAAAAGATAATATCGTATAAACTATTGTTGCTATTAAAAAAGTTTCGTCAAAAAAAGCAAATGTTATTACTAAAAAAATCGAAAATGTTATTCCTGCAATTTTAAATGGACAATTTAATATTGTTTCAAAAATTGCTGATAGAATAATTACAGCAACTGGAAACGCAAAAAATATTAACAATGTATTCATAAGAAATCTCCTTTTCATACTAATTTACTTCATATTATTCTTTAGCGTTTCCTTTTGTTACTTAATAATTTACTTCCATTAAATATAATCCATGTGGAGGTAAAGTTTTACCTGCATTTTCTCTTTTTTTGCTTTCTATTATTTTTGGAATATCTTCTGGTTCTATTTTTCCCAGCCCAACATCTACAAGAGTTCCAGCAATTATTCTTACCATATTATATAAGAATCCATTTCCTGTAAGCTCAATATAAATTTTTTCATCTTTATCTATAATCTCTGCTTTATATATTTCTCTTACACTGCTTTTGCTACTAGTTCCACTCGCTTTAAAAGCTGAAAAATCATGTTTTCCCTCAAAATATTTTATAGCTTCTTTCATTTTATCTACATTTAATTTTACTGGCATATGATATTCTAAATCCTTATATATAGCCGTTCCCTGTTCTGAATTATTTATTATATATCTATATCTTTTATTGTGAACACTATATCTACTGTGAAATTTCTCATCTACTTCTTCTGCTGATTTTATTACTATTGTCTTCTTAAGCTTAGAATTTATTGCTATTGCAAACTTCTCTATTGGAATCTTGCTATTAGTATAAAAATTTGCAGTCTGCCCAAAACTATGTACCCCTGCATCTGTTCTACCTGATGCAATTAAATTTATTTCTTCATTTGTAAGCTCTCCTATTGCTCTTTCAATTTCACCTTGTATATTTAGTTTATTAGGCTGTTTTTGCCATCCATTAAAACCTTTTCCATTATATTCTATTATTAATTTTATATTTCTCATTTCTACCTCTATATTTTATTAAAGACGAGTGTTAACTCGCCTTTAATTATTATCTTTCTTTACATTTGTCTCTTTATTTTTCTTATTCCAAAATTTTATTTTATTTTGATTTTCTTCTGGAATAAATCTTTCTGTAACAATATTTTTTAATAATATTTTCTTTAAAACATCTTCTTTTACGTCTGCAATTAAAGTTCCATCTTTGGCTATAGACATTTTTCCTGTTTCTTCTGAAACTATTACAACTATTGCATCAGATTCTTTTGAAATTCCGATGGCAGCTCTGTGTCTAGTTCCAAGCTCTCTTGCAATATCTTTATCATCTGCAAGTGGTAACATACAAGATGCAGCAGCTATTTTATTATCTCTAATTACAACTGCACCATCATGTAAAGGTGTCTTAGGTACAAATATATTTACTAATAATTGTGGTGAAATTTCTGAATTCATTTCTATACCAGTTGAAATAATATCTGGTATTTTTATATCTCTTTCAATTACTATTAAAGCTCCTGTTTTAGTATTTGAAAGCTCCGTAGCAGCAATCGCTATTTTATAAACATTTTCTTTTGTCTTTGCTTCAATTTCTTTATCAAATCCAAAAAACTTTGTTATCTTACTAGTACCTAATTGCTCTAATCCTCTTCTTAATTCTGGTTGGAATATAACTATCAGCATAAAGGCTCCATATGTCATAACAGATGACAATATGTAATTTAAAATCTTCAATCCAAAAAGACCACTGAAAAAAGTTACAACTATTAGTAATAAAATTCCTTTAAATAATTGACTAGCCCTAGTGTTTTTAAACATCTCTAAAAATTTTTTTAATAAAAATAACACTATTAATATATCAATTGCTGTTAAAATTAATCTAACTGGATTTTCATACAAAGATTGTAAATATCCAATTATATTTTCTTCGTAAAATGTTTTAAATGAAAATAATACCGTCTCTTTCATATATTTTTATGATATATAAATATATCATAGCCTCCTTTCTAAATTTAAATTAATATAGAGACCGTAATACGGTATATATTACTTTTTTTACCGATTAAGTCTCTATTTTGCCATTAATATATTTATTATAAACATACATTATGCAAATATATAATTATTAAATAAATAGTATAGAAATGTTCCGAACATTGAAAATACCATTAAAAATACTAATAATCCTGCTAAAATTTTTGTAAATATTCTACTTTTATCCATATCACAATACCTCTTTTCCTTATATATTTGTTATAACATATAGCAAAATTTTTTTCAATAGAAATTTTTTCAACTTTTATATTATTTTTCTGTTTCTTTTACAATATAAATTGGTCTATTTTTTACTTCTAAATATGTTTTAGATAAATATTGTCCTATTATTCCTATACAAAATAGTTGAACACCACTTACTAAGAAAATTATACATACCATAGATGGCCAACCACTTGTAGGGTCACCATATATTAATGTTCTTACTATTATTACTACTATAAATAAAAATGCAATTAAGCAAAATAACATTCCTACTATAGATGATAATACTAGTGGAAATGTAGTAAAAGCTGTTATACCTTCTAATGCATATTTAAACAATTTCCAAAAAGACCATTTAGATTCTCCAGCAACTCTTTTTACATTTTCATATTCAAACCATTTTGTGTTAAATCCAACAAAACTAAATAACCCTTTAGAATAACGATTATATTCTTTTAGAGATATTATTGCATCTACCATTTGCCTTGTCATTAATCTATAATCTCTTGCTCCATCTACCATTTCAATTTTTGACATTTTATTTATTAATCTATAGAACATTCTTGCAAAAAAACTTCTAATTACAGGTTCACCTTTTCTTGTTACTCTTCTAGTTGCAACGCAATCATATCCTTCGTTTTTTAGTGTATCAAACATTTTCTTTAAAAGTGATGGTGGATCTTGCATATCTGCATCCATTATCGTAACGTAATCTCCTGTACTTTCTCTAAGTCCTGCAAGCATTGCAGCTTCTTTTCCAAAATTTCTTGAGAAAGATATATATCTTACTCTTGCATCATTTTTTCTAAATTCTTTTACTAAATCTAAAGTTTTATCTTTTGAGCCATCATCTACAAATATATATTCAAATTCTACATTTTCAAATTCTTTTGATACCTTAATTATTTCATTATAAAATATTGGTAAAGCCTTTTCCTCATTATAACAAGGTACAACTATAGACATTTTTTCCATTTAGTGCTCCTTTCAAAAAGCTCTATTCTTGCTTATATTTTGTATTAATTTTCATTATTATATTAGCACTTTTCTAAAAATAACACAATACCCATAACATTTTTATATAATTATTAAAGTTATTTTTCTTCAAAGCGTTGTAAATTATGTAAACGTGTGATATAATAGTTTTACATTTTTTAGAAAGGAGCTGTATATTATGAACTCAGTTGAGCATAGTATTCAGAATTTGATGCCTAAAAACATCTCAGAGGAAGAGGAAATTCGTAGGATTCAGGATGCCAAAAAAGGAGATACACTGTACACTGCTTACGCATTCAATGACGCTCTCAATGAACGTTATGAGGAAATACTCAGAAAAGCTAATGTGTCTTACTCAACAGGACATACTGGAGAATCAATAATCTATACGAAAATATAATCTTTCGCAATTCTCCGAAGCAAAAAGAAGGGCCTAATTCAATTGAATTAGGCTTTTTTTTATCTAACTTTCTATAATATAAATACTTTGTAAAATATTTGACTTGAATAAATTTGCACCAGAACAAAAACATTAATTTACAAATGTTATAATATTGAAAATATTGTTATCGTTTATTTTAAATATATAGTAGGATTAACATTTTTATTATCTTTTAAAACTTCAAAATGTAAATGATTTTCTTCTGAAACTTCAAATGCTGCTGTTTCTCCAACTGTTGCTATTGTTTGTCCACACTTTACTTCTTCACCTTCTGAAACAAATTCTGTTGTTAATAAGTTTGAATATACTGTTTTAAATCCATTTTCGTGTGATATTGTTATTGTAAGTCCATATCTTGGATCATTTTTTATGCTTTCTACTGTTCCATCAGCAGATGCTTTTACAACAGTAGTTCTATTTGCTTTTATATCTATTCCAAAATGAGTTGTCCATTCATCTAAAGTTTTTGAATAAACTAAAGTTTCGTCTGCATAATCTGTTAGTATTTCACCAGCAACTGGTGCTTCAAGCTTTATATTTTCGTTTGATACATTCTCAGTAGTTTTATTTTCATCATTATTTTCTTCTACATTACTATTTTCTTCTGTATTTTGTTCTACTTTTTTCTCTTCTGGTGTTGCTGTTGGTGTAGGTGCAGGTGTTGCCTTTCTTTCAATCTCAACTACTATTGTATTTTGTGCCTGCCCAACAGTTTTATCTTCTGTGATACTTGCTTGTGTTGAATTTTCTGATATAGAATTTGGAACTAAAGTATTTCCAACTGCTCCCATTTCTATTAAACTTAATTCAGCATTATTATCTAAATTTTTATTATAAAATAAAAATACTATTATAAATACTATTATAGAAACTGCAAGTGTTATTCCACCTATATACATTATTACCTTAAATTTATCACCTTCAAAAATTTCGCTTTTATTATCTTTTCTCATATTAACCTCCTAAAACTATTGTTAATACAAGTATTTACATTTTTTTGAAGATTATTCATTTTTAGTAATTAATTATTTGTATATTTTTATAAAAATGATTTATTATATCATCTACACTATATCCTTGTTTTGCCAAACTATCACTACCAGTTTGACTTAATCCAACTCCATGCCCATATCCTATTACTTCAAATTTTATTTTATCATCAATTACAGATACACTAAAATTTGAAGATCTTAATCCAAAAATTTTTCTTGCTTCTACTCCAGATATATTTTTATTTCCTATTTTCACAGTTTTTACTCTTTTACTATCTGTGTACTCTAATATTTGTATAGGATTTTCTTGATTAAAATCAATTTCAAAATCACTATAATTTTCTAACATTTTTTGAATTAATTCATCTTTAGTAAACTCGGCTTCTGAACTATATTGAGAGTATTCATCTTCTCCACTAGTTTCAACCACTTGGAGATAATCATATCCGCTTCCTCCCCAAACATTTATTGGAATTTCTGTAAATCCACCACTGTTTGAATGAAAAAACGCATTAATTGGCTCTCCATTATATGTAATAATTCTTCCTTGAGTATCATTTACTGCTGTTACTATCTTATTCCAATTGCTATCTCTTACATCCTCATCCCATCTTGCCATTCTATTTTCTTTTGAAATCCAAGCTTGACAACAAGCAGAATTATCGCAAATATCTGCTCCTTCATGCTTTTCACCATTTATTATTTTATACATTGTATATGTTCTTGCAACAATTGCTTGAGCTTTCAATGCTTCTAATTCAAAATCAGCAGGCATTTCAGCTGATACAACTCCATACAAATATTCATCTAAATTTAATTCTTCTATCTCACCTGTATCTGCATGTAATAATTTTATTGTGTTATATTCCTTATAATCATAAGTACTAACAGCAGGAACTTCTTTTTGAGGTTCTTCCACATTTGCCCCCGTTTCCTCTGTTCTGTTAAATTTATTAGTAAAAATTATTGGAATACAAAAACACAATAATATAATAATAAAAATATATATTAAAACTTTTTTCATATTGCTAATTTTTCCCTCATAGACATTAATATTTTCTTTTCTATTCTAGAAACCTGAACTTGTGAAATTCCTAATATTTTAGCTACTTGAGTTTGTGTTTTTTCTTTATAATATCTAAGCATTATTATTTCCTTTTCTCTTTCATTTAAACTTTTTATAACATTGTTTAAAGCAATTCTATCAACTATTAAGCTGGCTTCATCAACATTATTACTTATAGTATCAGCCATACTTACATTACCATCTTCATATATTTCTTCATTTATTGACTCAACTTGCCTTACAGAATCTAGAGCCATACTTATTTCCTCTTCTGAAACATTTAATATTTCAGCTAACTTACTTATGGTTATAGACTCTCCTCTTGCTTCAAAATAACTTTTTTCTATATCTTTTATTTTTATTCCTAATTCTTTTATACTTCTACTTACTTTAATTATTCCATCATCTCTAATAAATCTTTTTATTTCACCTAATATGTAAGGAACTGCATATGTTGATAATTTAACATTATAAGTTTCATCAAATCTTTTTATCGATTTAATAAATCCTAAACACCCTATTTGATATAAATCCTCTAACTCATACCCTCTTCCAGAAAATCTTTTAACAATGCTCCAAATTAATCCAGCATTATTTTCTACTAATTTAGACATTATTTCTTCATTACCATTTTTAGCCTCAAGTATATCTTCTGTTTTTGTTTCATACATATAAGTATGCTCCTTTTTTATTAATATGTATTTTGAAGGCTTACGGCTTTATCTTCTTTTTTTATCATTTTTTTCATTGTAATTTTTGTTCCTAGACCTACTATAGATTCTATTTTAACTTCATCCATAAAGCTTTCCATTATTGTAAATCCCATTCCCGAACGTTCCATATTTGGCTTGGAACTATATAAAGGTTGTTTTGCAATTTCTATATTTTCAATTCCCTTTCCAGTATCTGAAATCTCTATTTCAATCTCATTTAGATATAATGAACATCTTATTTTTACTATTCCTTCAGTATTATCATAGGCATGTACTATAGAATTAGTAACAGCTTCAGAAACAGCAGTTTTTATATCAGCAAGTTCTTCAATTGTTGGGTCAAGTTGTGCTGCAAACGCTCCTACTGTTATTCTTGCAAAAGCTTCATTATTAGATTTACTTAAGAATTCTAATTTCATTTCATTTTCATATAAACTTTTCATCTCTCATCTTCCTTTCAAAATTTAAACTAATTTAGCAGATGCGATTTCTGTATACATATTATTTTCGTAATTATTATCTATTATTGGTATAATTTTAGTTATACCAGACATTGATAATATCCTTTCAATTTTTGGCTTTACATTCTTAAGTTCTAACATTCCCCCGTACGTTCTACACGTTTTATATCTCCCTATAATCATTCCTACTCCTGCACTATCCATGAATAAAACACTATTAAAGTCAAATATAACTTTTCTAGGCATAAGTCTCTGAATTTCATAATCTACTCTCCTCCTTATTATTTCTGTTGTATGATGGTCAATTTCTTCAGTAATATTAATAATTAAAAGCTTGTCCTTTTCTTCATATTTAATAACCAAGCTTATCCCTCCTAATAAAAAAATATAATGAATTCTTTCATACTTCTTTATATAATATACAACAATTGGAAATTTTTTCCTTTGGTGAATTTTAGGAAGTTTTGTAGAAATCTACCTATGCTAGAAATTTCAAAAAAATTTTTTAGTAAAATATTTATATATACTTTTTTATTTTTTATAATAAAAAAAATAATACTTGAAATTTAAGTATTATTCTTTTAAAGTATTTAATTATTATACATAGCAACTATTATATTTGTACCTAGTAAATTTTCTAAATAAATTCTTGTTAATCCTTGAAGTTCATTTTCTTCTTTTATTATATTTATACTTTGATATGTATCTACATAATTTATTTTTCTATTTCCAAAATCATTAGTTCTTGTTTCATCAATATACAATATATATTCTCTATTTATATATTCTATATCATAAATCCTTATATCTTCTCTATTTTTTATATAAATCCTTATATAATCATCATTTTTGTTTTTAGTATTTTCTATAAATTTATTTAGCTTTTCTTTACTTTCTATTTTTATTTCATAATCTTCAATAACTACACAACCATCAGATTCTGCATTTTTGGTTGTATAGTTATATGGTAACTCTTCTAATTTAACATATGCATTAGAAGTAATTTCTTTAGTTTTCTTTTTTAGTACAATATTTTCTCTATCTAACGTTCTAGGAATTATAGTAGAAACCATATATTCTTCTTTTTCTATTTCTAACTCAGTAACATCATTTTCAACTTCAATATATAAATAATTTGTATCAGCTGAAATGTTAGATATTTTAATTTCTGGCATTCTCCATGTAGCTATTATAATAACTAAAAAATTTTCTTTAAAACTTTCTTCTGACATATCTAATATCGAGCTCCATTTATTTTTATATTTTAAATATTCATTATATGAAGATACTTTTGTATAATACATTTCCTGATTGTTAATTTCAAACCATGAATTCATATCTTCTGTTATATTTCCTTTTGAAGTTTTTTGACAAAAATATTTATATACTGTTATTCCTGCATAAACGAATCCGGATAAAAAAATAGTCATAGTAATTAATATTATAAAAATTTTCAAAATTTTATTCATATTATAAAATTTTCCCTTTATTAGATTTTTTCTCAACTTTACCTTGCCTCTATGAATAAAGTTTTTTACATTTTGAATAGATGTACCTAATATTTCTGATGCTTGTTTATATGACAACCCTTCAATTTTTACAAGATAAATAGCTGTTTTATATTTGTATTCAAGCATATTTATTTCTTCTAAAATTTTCTTCTCATTTTCATTTTTTATTAATGTTTCAATAATATCTTGCTCATCTTTATTATTTTCTTCTAAAAAATATTTTTCGTCAATTTCTTGTTTTTTATTTTCTGAATTCAAATAATTAATAGCCCTACTTTTTGCAATTAAGTATAAGTAATATTTAAAACTATAATCTTCTCTTAATTTGTTTTTTAAAACATACATAAATGTATCTTGGGTAATATCTTCTGCCTTTTGGTAATCCTTTACAATATTAAAAACAAAATATTGAATTCTATTTTTATATTTTTTATATAAAACTTCGAAAGATTCTTCATTTCCATTTTTATATTGATTATATAATTCTATATCCAAATTCTTTTCCATTTTATTCCCTACTTTCAATTATATATACAGTTAAAATTAAAAAAAGTTTCAATATTTTTTATTATTTTATCATATTATAGAAAATTTTTAAAACTTTACAATATAATAAGAGCTAAATAAGTGATTTTTTATACACTTATTTAGCCCTTACTATATACTTGTATTTATTTATTCTTTCATTTTTTCATTCATCTCTTTAACTAATTTTAAGTCATTCCAAAAGTCTATTTTTTTAGACTCATCTCTTAACAATGCTGCTGGATGAAATGTTGGCATATATTTTATACCTTTCTTCTCTATCCATTTTCCTCTTGCAGATGATATACTAAACTCATACCCTAAAATATTTTTTAATGCTGTATTTCCTAATAATACAATTATTTTAGGCTTTACTAGAACCACTTGATTTCTTAAATAATCTAAACACGCTTCTGCTTCTTCTTTTTCTGGTTTTCTATTTGAAGGTGGTCTACACTTTACTATATTTGCAATATAAACTTCTTCACGTTTTATTCCAAGTCCTTGAAAAGCTTTGTTCATTAGTTGCCCTGCCTTTCCAACAAAAGGTTCTCCTTGTATATCTTCATCTGCCCCTGGACCTTCTCCTATAAACATTACATCAGCATTTGGATTTCCTTGTCCAACTACTACATTTCTTCTATTTTTACATAATTTACATTTTGTACAATTCTGTATTTCATTTTTTAATTCATCTAAACTTGTATACATATTATTACATCCTTTACTGCATCATTATTATAGCTGTTGATAATTTAAAACTTTCTTTATGTGCTCTATATGAATTTATATAATCACTATTACACATGCTACATATATTGCAATCTATTATATTTTCTTTTTTTATTCCCAATGATTCCATTAAAATTTTATTTATTAATACCGTATTTATATTATATTTTTGCTTATTTTCTTCTACTCTTCCTAGTTTTATTATTTCCTCTAACTTTCCTGTATATGAAAATATTTCTTCACATTCATTTTTTACATCTTCTTCAACTTCAAAATGACACTGACGTATACTTGGACAAAAGCATGCTATTATATCATTTGGATTGCAATTATAATCATTTATCATTTTTATAACTGCATTTTCTATAATCTTTTTAAAAGTCCCTCTCCATCCAGCATGAACGTTTGCAATTACTTTTCTATTTATATCATATAACATTATTAAATTACAATCTGCATTTGTAGTAGATAAAGCTATATTCTTTTTATTTGTAATTAATCCATCTGTATCTTTTAACTCCTCAAGTGACATTACTCTTTCTATTTCTTGTACATTTGAAGTATGCTTTTGAAATCCTTTAGTTATATACTCTGGTTTTATTTTTAATTCATCGCATATGGTCTTATAACTATATTCTGTTTCAATTGAATTTGACCTAAAATTTATTCCATCTTTTTTTAATGTATATGCATTTATAATTCCATGTTTTAATAGCTCTTTAAATTGAATATATTCTATTTTGGGAGTTTTTACATGTATTATATCTTTATTTGAAAAATCCATAATTTCACACCTTTTAATTTTTAAACTTTCTAGTTACTCTTGGAGATATTGTAGATAATATTTCATAATTTATAGTATTACACTTTTCTGCAATTTCTTGCAAAGTTATATTTTCATTATCAAAAATATATACATCATCGCCTACTTTTACATCTGGTACATCTGTTATATCACACATAAATCCGTCCATGCAAATAGTACCTACTACTTTAACTTTTTTTCCATGTATCATAACACTAGCTTGGTTAGTTAAAATTCTTTTTATTCCATCAGCATATCCAATTGGCACTGTTGCTATAATTCTTTTACTTTCCGCAATAAATCTTCTTCCATAACTTATGCTAGCTCCTTTTTCTACAGTTTTTATAAAGTTAATCTTTGATTTTAATTTTGCAATTGGCTTTAGTTCTATATCCGCTCCTTCATATGGCAAATATCCATACAAAATTATTCCTGGTCTTACTAAATTGTAATGTGCTTCTTTAAAATTTAATATTCCATTTGAGGCAGATGCATGTATGTATTTTATATTTTCAAAACTTTCCTTCAATATTTGAACAGCTTTATTAAAAGTTTCTATTTGTAGTTTTGTATAATCCTTGTCTGTGTCTGCAACAGAAAAATGTGTATAAATTCCCTCTACTTTAATATTTGAATATTTTTTTATAAGCTTTATAAAATCTTCTAAATTATCTAGGTTTACTCCTGTTCTTCCCATACCTGTCTCTATTTCAATATGTACTTTTGCTTCTTCTTTTTGTTTTCCAAGTTCTTTTATAAAATCTTCTGAACAAACTCCTGAAACTAAGTTATTTTCTATTATTTCTGGTATCTCATCTATTGCAGGTTGATTTAATATAAAAATATCTTTTTCATACCCTATTTTTCTTATATTTGCACCTTCATCTGCAAAAGCGACTCCTACTATATTTATATTATTTTTTTTCATCCAGTCTAACTTAGTATCTATATAAGTTCCATATCCACTAGCTTTTATTATTGGCATTATATCTACATCGTTTCCAACTTTTTCTCTTATTTTTGCAATATTATAATCTAAAGCTTTCATATCTATTTCCATTACAGTTGGTCTTTCTTTCATATTTCCTCCAATTTTAATTTTTTTCTAAATCTTCTTTTATTTTTTCCAAAACAGCTTTTTTATCATATTTATCAATATACATATATTCATTACCTTTTATACCTGTGCTAAATGAACAAATTGTGTGGTATTTACAATACTCACAAGGTGTTTTCTTTGCATCATATATTGGTCTTATATCTATCTTACCTTTTAAAATTTCTTTTGAAATTTGTTTAATTATTTTTTTTGTGTATTTTTGTAAATTTTCAAATTCTTCTAATTTTAAAGTACTATCTATCTTAGAAGTAATGTTACCTTCTTTTCCTATATGCACTGGAATTATATCAGAATATCCAGTGTCTAGTTTATTATCCATAGCTCTTACAACATCAACATTAGCTAAGATTGCACCTTTCATTTTAAACATTTTCTTTATTTCTGCACTTATTTCTTCATCTGTAAGATTTCTCTTTTTATCAACTATATTATCTAATAGTGGGAAATATAGTATTCCTGCTGGAATTGCTTCTTCAGATTCAGTTGCTGCATCTAAATATGTTACTAATTGTATTTGTAATCCAGCTAAAATCTTATTATATTCTACACTTTTAGCAGATGATTTATAATCTATTATTCTAATATATTTTTCGCCTTTTACTTCTGCAAAATCAATCCTATCTATTTTTCCTGTAAGTTCTACTTTTTTTCCATCTTCTAAAGTTACAACTATAGGCTTCATTTTCGAAGAATTACTAAATTCTATTTCTGTACCATATATATTAAAATCACTTTGCTTTAATCCTAAAACTATATATTCAATTGATTTTGTTACAACTCTTTTGAGCCTATTAGTTAATACTTTAAACTTTGGTGTACTAGAAAATATATAATATCTTGTTGTAGATAATTTTTCTTCTATTATTCTGTTTACAATTTTTCTTATTTCATCTGTTTCTATTTTTTTCACATCTATATTTTCATCTTGAATTATTTCAAAAAAAGAATCTATTACTTCATGCATGAAAGAACCTGTATCTATTGATTCTATTTTAAATTCTTGCTTGTCTTTTAGTTTCAATCCATATTCTAAGTGAAATGAAAACGGACATTGCCTATATCTTTCTAGCTTAGAAATACTAGTTTTTAAAGTCTTTCCATATAGTTTTTGCAAATTTTCATCACTTATTTTATCTGGCAAATTAGTGTAATATATCCCGTTTAAAGCTTTATTGAATTTTATTGAATCATTTTCTTTGTAAAAACTAATTACATTTTTCCAAGTATCTGTTATATTATTTCCTTCTAAAAACTCTTTGTAATTATTTATTGCCTCTTCAAAAGTAGCATTATTTGTAGTTATTTCATAAATTTTATTTACAATATCACTTTCTTCTTTTAATTCTTTAAAAAGTTTTTTTATTTTTGTTACAATAATTGAAGGTCTTAAAGATTTTCCTTCTTTATCTGAAGATGAGTAAGATAAATATAATTTTTCTTCTGCAATTGTTAATGTTTTATATATATTAAATTGACTTTCATATAAATTATCTGTTGTTCCATTTGCAAGTTCTATATTTAATGATTTTAAAATTTCTCTATCTTTATCATTTAAAAATCCTTCATCTTTGTTTACAGCAGGAAAAATTCCATCATTCATCCCTATAATAAAAATTGCTTTTACTTTATGACTTCTTGATCTGTCTACATCTCCCATTATTACTTGATCTTGAGTTGCTGGGATTTTTCCTAATCCACTAGTTTTCAATCCTATTTGAAGTATTTCTTTGAATTTATCAAAAGTTAATATATCTTTCTCAAAAATCATTGCAATTTCATCAAGAACATTACATATTACAGTAAAACTAGCACTATATTCATTTGCAAGTTCTATATTGTCTAAGCTTTCAATTTTTGAATTTATTATGTCTGGTATCTTTTGTTGAATCAAAAAATTATATAATTCTTTGCATATTAAAAGACCTGTATTTTTATTTTTCAAATTCTCTTTTAACTGGTTTAAAGGTTCTACTATTTGCTTTCTTATTGAATTTAGTTTTTCTTGAATATCATTTATTGGTTCATACTCAAAATTTTGATTCCATTTATTATTTCTTATATTCCATTTTGTACAATAATTCTCTAACATAAATATATCTTCTGGCTCTAGTAAAAGAAGACCAGATTTTATATAGTTAAACATACTTTCATATGAATAATTTTTAGATAAAACATCTAATAAAGAACTTATGTATTTTACTAATATATTTTTACTTAAATCTTTCTTTTCATCTATAAATATTGGTATATCATATTTTTCAAAAATAGCCTTTGCATCCGCACTATAATCTTCTAAATTATTTGAAATTATAGATATATCTTTATATCTATAATTATCATCTCTAACTAATTTTACAATTTGTTTGGCAACAAACTCAATTTCAGAGTATGGATTTGAGGCTAGAAATAGTTTTATATTTTTTACATTTTCATCATACTTTAATTTGCTTACTTTATATATGTTCTCTTCTAAAAATCTTAGTTCTGCATTTTTCAATCTATAGTTATTATCTAAATTAACAGGCTTTTCAATATCTACTTTTGCATTTTTTGCAACTGCTAATATCTTTTTAACTGTAATTTTATTAAAATAAAATATATCGCTTTCTTTATTTGTACTTTCTTCTAAACTATCAGTACATACAGTTACACTTATTTGTTTTACTTTTTTCAATAATTGTTCTATTATTCTATATTCTTGAAAAGTAAACCCAGCAAATTCGTCTATGTATATATATGAATTATCAAAACTTGTTGTATATTCTAATTTTTCTGCTAATAAGCTTAATGTATCATTTTCATCTATATAATTATTGCTTATTTTTTCTTGAAATTTAGAATAAATTAAATTAATATCTTTTAATTTTGCTAATAAATATTTATTATCTGTATTAACATTTTCTAGCATTTCTGTTGATATTCCATGCTTTTTTAACTCAGAATACATTCTTTGAACAAGTTCTATATTTTTATCTGATTTTCCCAAAAATTTTAAATCATTTTTATTTTTACTCAAAATATCATAGATAATCATAGCTTTTCCAACTTTAGATAAATGAGTGATATTAGAGCCTCCGACTTCATTTAAAACTCTATATGCCATTCTACTTAAAGTTAAAACTTCTGCATTTATAACGCTTCCATTTGAAATATCCATAAGCTTTTGTTCCGCAGTAAAAGAAAATTGTTCTGGAACTACCACAAATATTTTTGAATTACTATTTAATTTTTCTTTTATTTCATTATAAATGTATGTACTTTTTCCCGTACCACTTTTTCCATATATTATTCTTAACCCCATAATTTATCACCTTATGTTTAATCTAAATTAATTAATATTTCTTTATTTAAGTATAATGAGTATATATATGTTTTATAAACATTTTTATTTAATGATATTTCTAATGCTTGTTTATATATTTTTAATTGATTTTTATACTTTTCTTTTAACTCATTTTCATCTTTAACTTTATCTGTTTTATAATCAACTAGAATTAAATTTCCATCTTTATCTATAAAATATAAATCTATTATTCCTTGTACTAATATTTTCTCATCAACATCCACATTACACAAATCTTTTGCTGGAATATCTATATAAAAAGGTTGTTCTTTATAAATCATTTTTGCACTCGCTATATTCTTTGCAAATTCAGATTTAATAAAATTAATTATTTTATTAATATCAATAGCTTCTGCCTCTGTTTGTGTTATTATTTTAGATAAAACTAAATTGTTTATTAATTCTTCTATTTTTTCATAGTTATACTCTTGTTTTAAGTCCATTTTTTGTAATACTAAATGCATTAATGTTCCGCTTCTTTGCAGAAGTTATAACATTTTTATCATTATTTAAAAACTTAGGTACTGTAGAGATTAATTGCTTTTCATTATTATTTAAGTTAGATAAATCTTCAATCTTTTCTTCTTCCTCAAACTGCTTTACTTTAGTTACAGTACTTTTACTTGGAATTTTTATTGAAAATGAATATTTATACTTCCAATTTAAAAGCTTATTTATACTTTCAAATTCATTTTTATATTCATTATAATCAAGTTCATTCATATCTTCTTTAGTTTTTATTTCAGTATTTAAAACATCAGATTTATTATAACAATATATATCTATTAAATCTTTTATATTATCTTTATTGTTTAAAATAACTAATTCTATCCAATCTAAATATGATTTATATTTTTTTACTAATAAATGATTTATTTTATTGTTATCTTTTTCATATACATCTAGTAATTCTTTTTTCTTCTCTAGTTCTTTTTCATAATTTTTAGAAATACCTGTTATTATAAGTTTTTCTCTAGCTCTAGTTAAAGCAACATATAAAACTCTCATCTCTTCTGATAAAACTTCTTCTTTTGCCTTTACTTTTATTGCTTCTTTAGCAGCTGTACTATATGAAATGCTTCTTTCATAATTTATATACTTTGGTCCTAATCCTATATTTTGATGAAGTAAAATGCTATCATTTAAATCTCTTAAATTAAATTTTTTATTTGTATTACACAAAAACACAACAGGGAACTCTAATCCTTTACTTTTATGAATACTCATTATTCTAATAACATTTTCGTTTTCGCCTATTATTTTTGCTGATGATAAATCTGTATTTCCTTTTTTCAAATTATCAATAAATCTTATAAAATTGTATAATCCTTTAAAGCTAGTTTTTTCATATGATTTTGCTCTTTCAAAAAGCATTTTTAAATTTCCTTGTCTTAAGGCTCCATTAGGCATTAATGAAACATAATAAAAATATCCTGTGTCTAGATAAATTTTCCAAATTAACTCGTCTAAACTTAAATATTCACTTTCTTTTCTCCAATTATTTAATCTATTTAAAAAATTATTTACTTTATCTTTTAATTCATCTTTTAGTTCTTCCTTAGCTTTTAATAAAGTTTCATAAAATCCAGTTTGTCTATCTATTAATCTTATTGTAACTATTTCATTATCTGTAAAGCCTCCTATGTAAGACCTAAGTACTGTTACAAGTGGAATATCTTGCATAGGATTATCTATAATTTTAAGTAATGACATTATTGTTTGAATTTCTATCGAATCTAAATATTCAGCTGAACTATCACTAAATACAGGAAAGCCTTTATTTGCAATTACTTTTTCATATATTGGAGCTGAACTACTTGTAGATCTAAGTAATATTACTATGTCTTTATATGTTAATTTTCTATATCCTAACTTTTTATCAAATACATAATTATTTCCATTAAGTAATTCTTCAATTTTATTTGCAACAAAATTCGCCTCTAATTCAGTGTTTTCCATTTTCATATTATTGTTTTGCTTAAAGTCTTCAAGCACACTTTCATCTTCATCATCAAGCTCTTCTGTTTCTTCCTCCTCTGTATTTATAATACAGAGTTCAGCTTTATTTAACAAATTCACATTTTCAATATCAGGATTTTTATATGGGTTTCCTTCATTCAAATATTCTTCTTCGTTATAATCAATATCTCCTAATAATTTACTCATTATATTTTCAAATACAATATTTGTTAAATCTAAAACATTTTTTCTACTTCTAAAATTTTTAAAAAGCTTAATTTTTAGACCACTATCATTGCTTGTATTTATTGCATAATCTTCATATTTTTTTAAGAATAACTCTGGACTAGCTTGTCTAAATTTATATATACTTTGCTTAACATCTCCTACCATATAAACATTGTTTCCTCTTGATATGGTAGTTAGTATCTTTTCTTGAACTAAATTACTATCTTGATATTCGTCAATTGCAATTTCAACAAATTTTTCTCTATATGTTTTTGCAACATCTGTTGCTACAAACTCTCCGTTTTCATCTTTTTTCACTAATATCTTTAAAGCAAAATGTTCTATATCATTAAAATCTATTATATTTTTTTCTCTTTTTTTAGCTTGATATCTATTACTAAATTCTAAAATTAATTTTTCTATAATTTTTAAACAATCATACATGGCATAAATATCTGAATTTGCATCTTTTGAATTATATAATAAGATTTTATTATATGCTGTTTTAAACTTGTCTTTAATTATGTCTCTACTTTTTTTACTATCAGTAACTAAATCTGTTATTAGCTTTTTATCTGTTGGCCATGTTTTAAACTTTATTCCTTTAGATTCCTCAAAAGCTAAGTCCCAATTGTTTAAACATTTTGAAAAATTATCTAAAACTTCTATATCACTTTCTATTGTTTTAGTATATTTATCTAATTCATCAAATTTAATTAGTTTATTTCTTATAGTTTTTAATCCATTTATACAATCTATAGTTTCGTCTTTTAAATCATTTAATAATATTTCTCCCCAAATAGTACTAGAAAAATCTTCTTCTAATTTATTTTCTAAATTAAATTTTTGTACATTTTCGTGTAACCATTCTTCTGGAAACGGACTACTTTGAACAAATTTATATATCTTTAAAATTAACTCTTTTAATGGTTCGTCGCCTTTATATCCAGTATATGTATCTATTAATTTTAAAAATTCATTATTCTCTGATTCATATAATTCTTCAAATAACTCCTCTAAAGTTTCATCTTTTAAAATAACTATTTCTTCTTCGGCACCTATTCTAAAATTAGAAGAAATATCTAATTCAAAGAAATTGTTTTTTATTACATCTAAACAAAAAGAATGTATGGTACAAATATTGGATTTATTAAGCAATATAATTTGTTTTTGTAAATTTGTATTCTCAGGTTCTTCTTCTATTTTTTTATAAATAGCATCCAAAATTCTCTCTCTCATTTCAGATGCAGCAGCATTAGTAAAAGTTACTACAAGTAATTTATCTATATCTATTCCTTCTTTAATAATTTTTTGTATTATTCTTTCTACTAAAACTGCTGTTTTTCCACTACCAGCAGCAGCCGCTACTAAAATATTAGAACCATTTTTTTCAATTGCATCTAATTGCTCATTTGTCCATTTATTAGTACTCATACTGTTTCCTCCAATTTTTAGTTACTTTCTTCTAATATCTTCCATGAACCAGTAAGTTCTGGCATACAATTAAATGTTAATCTTTCATTTGTTATTGGATGATTAAATTGTAATTCATATGCCCATAAGCAAATTTGCTTTCCTCTACCTCTAGTTCCATACTTCTGATCACCATATATACTATGTCCTCTAGATGAAAACTGTAATCTTATTTGATGATGTCTACCAGTATGCAAATTTACTTTTACAACTGATAAATTTATTTCACTATTGTATTTTAAAACTTCATAATCTAGAGATGCAAGTTTAGCATTTTTAGTATTCTTATCTACTACCTTACTCGTATTTGTTCTTTCATTTTTTAATAGATAATCTTCAAAAACACCAGTATCACTTTCCATTTTTCCATCAACTATTACTAGATATTTTTTACTAAAATTTTTTTCTCTTACTTGATTACTTAATCTTGACGCAGCCTTAGAAGTTTTTGCAAAAACCATTACTCCTCCAACTGGTCTATCTAATCTATGTATTAGACCTAAATAAACATCGCCTGGTTTATTATATTTTTCTTTTAAATATGCTTTTATAATAGTAAGCATATCTTCATCACCTGTTTTATCTCCTTGTGAAGGTACGTTTACCATTTTTTCAACTACTATAATATGGTTGTCCTCATAAATTACATTTAAATTTTTCATATCTATTTTTCCCATCTACAATAAATTCCACATGGTAATACTAAATTTGAATTAGACATTGGAATTCCTATTTCTCCTGCTGATATAGACCCTTTCTTCTTGATATTTAATTTTAAAATATTAGCTAAAACCTCTGAAGATGTTCCTGTTGTATATGAATTTATTAAGAAAAATAAAGGATTATCTGATAAAACTTGCATACAAAGTTCAACTAAATCTGAAATATTATCTTCAAATTGCCATACTTCTCCATTTTTTCCTCTACCATATGAAGGTGGATCCATTATAATAGCATCATATTTATTTCCTCTTCTTATTTCTCTTTGAACAAATTTAACAACATCATCTATTATAAATCTAACTTT
Organism: uncultured Clostridia bacterium; assembly: GCA_934167495.1. Lineage (GTDB taxonomy): Bacteria > Bacillota > Clostridia > TANB77 > CAG-508 > CAKPKP01. The sequence goes on from CAKPKP010000009.1 coordinate 33,161, forward strand.
TCTATCTGATAATTTAGAAGATTCTACATTCTCCTTTGCCCAAGCTACCATACCTTTTGAACTATCAACATGACAAACAGAAGCACCTGCTGAAAGGCATGCAACAGTTGCACCACCTGTATAAGCAAATAAATTTAGAACATTAATCTGTCTTTTTTCATTTTTAATTTTATTTATCATCCAATCCCAATTAACAGCTTGCTCTGGAAATAAACCTGTATGTTTAAATCCCATTGGCTTAATATTGAATGTTAAATTTTTATATTTAATTTGCCAACTTTCTGGTAGCTTCTTTTTATAATCCCATCCACCACCTCCTGATTGACTTCTTTTATATCTTGCATTTGCATCTTTCCACTTATTTTCAAAGGATTTCTTTTTCCATATTATCTGTGGATCTGGTCTTATTAATGTAATATTTCCCCATCTTTCTAATTTTTCTCCATTTGCCATATCTATTATTTCGTAGTCTTTCCATTCATTTGCTAAATTCATATTTCAACCTTCCTTTATCCATTTATATATTCTATTATATCATTTATACTTTTTTCTGGAGTTGATGCTCCTGCCATTATTCCAATTTTATTAAATCTATGTACATTGTTTAAGTCTATATTATCTTTAGTTTGAACTAGTATTACATTTTCACAATTATTAACTGATATATCATATAATTTTTTTGTATTAGCACTATTTTTTCCACCAATTATAATCATTAACTCAACTTCTTTTGCGATTTTTTCTGTTTCTTCTTGTCTTAATTTTGTAGCATTGCAAATGGTTTTATTAACAATTAGTTCACACTCTTCTGCTAAAGATTTTATTTTATTTACTAATACATCAAATTTTTCCATAGAAAATGTAGTTTGTGCAAATATGTATATTTTATTAAAACCACTTTTCTTTACTTTTTCTAAAGCTAATTCAATATCATCTTCATTTTCTATAATAAAGCTATTATCTGCAAAACTAGCAGTAGCAATAGATTCTGGATGGTACTTTTCTCCTATTATAAAAACAAATCCATTATCTGAACAACTTTCAACTTTCCTATGTATTGCAAGTACACTTGGACAAGTTAAATCTATTATTTCAATTTTATTTTCTTCTGCATATTTATATACATTTTTACTTATACCATGTGCTCTAAATATAACTTTACATCCAGACTTTACTTCACTTATATCATTTACTGTAATCATACCTTTTTTTTCTAATGATTCTACAACTTGTTTATTATGAACTAACTCACCTAAGCAATAAATATTTTTATTTTTTTCAACACTCTCATTTGCCTTTTCAACTGCATTTTTTACTCCATAACAAAATCCAGCTTTTTCGCCTAATATAATCTCCATTTTTTACTTCCTTTAATTAATTTTCTCTAGCAAATATATTATCATAAAAACTATACTTTTACAACTTATATCAATTTTAATATATTTATAAAATTATAAACCAAAACAAAATTTATTATCATAAAAAATATTAAACTTACAACTAAACCTATTAAAACTTTTTTCGCATTCTTTCCCATTCTATTCATCCCCCTATATGTATTATATATTCAAAGGGATTTTAATTATGCATATTTTTCTAGGACAAAGAAAGACAAAAATAGACAACCAGCTTTAACCCTTATACACTTTTTTAGGTTACAAATTTTCTTTTATTTCTCTTGCTAATTTTTCATTTATTCCTTTTACTTCTGTCAATTCTTCTATTGTTGCTTCTTTTATTTTTTTAACACTGCCGAATTTTTTTAATAACTCTTTCTTTTTAGCTGTACCTATTCCATTTATACCATCTAATGCTGATTTTGTTATTTCTTTATCTCTTACTTTTCTATGGTATTCTATTGCTGTTTTATGAACTTCATCTTGAAAATTAGTTATAAAATTCATTAATTTTTCTGAAATCTCATATTCTTTTCTATCTTCGTCTATTAAAGCTCTTGTTCTGTGATTATCATCTTTTACCATTCCATACACAGGAATATTTAAATTATAATAATTTACAGCATTTTTTATTGCTCTTATTTGTGTAATTCCTCCATCAGCCAATATTAAATCTGGTAAAGTTCCAAACCCTGTATTGCTTGGTTCTATTAATGAATGTTTTAATCTTCTTGTTACAACTTCTTGCATACATTTTGGATCATCTTGTCCTATTGTATTCTTTATTTTAAATCTTCTTGATTTGCTTCTATTTATTTTTCCGTCTATTGCTACACACATTCCAGCTACAATAAAACTTCCAGATATATTTGATATATCAAAGCTTTCAATTTTTCTTGGAAGTTTTTCTAGTCCTAAAACATCTACAAATTCTGTTAAAATTTCTGTTTTATCTTTTACTCTATTTTCTAGAGTTATTTTACTATTAAGTTCTGCCATTTCAACAAATTTTAATTTTTCTCCTTTTTGAGGATTCTTTAATTCTACTTTCTTTCCAGCTTTTTCTTCCAACCATTTTTCAACTGCTAATTTATCATCAATTTCTTCTCTTAACATTATTTTGTTTGGAATGTTTGGATTATCATAATAATATTGTTTTATAAAACCAGATAATATATCTTTCTCGTCCATATCTTTTAATTCATCAAAAAAGTAATGTTCTCTTCCAATCATTTTGCTTCCTCGAACAAAAAATATTTCTATACATACAGATATATCATTTTTATAAAGCCCAATTACATCTATGTTATTTTCTGAAACATTTGAAACTTTTTGTTTTTCTGTAACTCTTTCTATTGCTATCATTCTATCTCTAATTGCTGCTGCTTTTTCGTATTCTTGCTTTTCAGAAGCTTCATTCATTTCTGCTAACAAATCTTTTTTTATTTTATCTATTTTTCCATCTAACAACATAACAATTTGTTCTATTTGTTTTTTATATTCTTCTGAAGAAACATATTCCATACAAGGTGCTAGACATTTTTTTATATGGTAATTTAAACAAGCTCTATCTCTATATTTAAAATTTTTACATTGTCTTATTTGAAATTTCTCTTTTATAAATGATATCATTTCTTTAGCGCTTCCTACACTTGGATATGGACCAAAATATTTCGCACCATCATTTAAAATTCTTCTAGTCATAAATACTGTTGGATATTTCGATTTAACATCTATTCTTATATATGGGTATGTTTTATCATCTTTTAATAAAACATTAAACTTTGGTCTATTTTTCTTTATAAGATTACATTCCAAAATTAAAGCTTCATCTTCACTGCCAACTACTATATATTCAAAATGGTCAATTAAAGAAACCATTTTTTCTATTCTAGTTGTTTTATTATTTTTTCTAAAATATTGCCTTACTCTATTTTTTAATGAAATAGCTTTTCCAACATAAATTATATTATCGTTCTTATCTTTCATTAAATATACACCAGGTTTATCAGGTAATTTCTTTATTTCAGCCTCAATATCAAACATAAAAATCTCCTCTATCGCTAAATATACATTTATTATATATTATCACTTTCTATCGCAATTTTGAATACTATATATAAATATTGCTTTTTTTTTTTATTTATAGTAATATAGTCTAGTATGAAAAATATATAATAAAATTTATTTTAATTAAGCGCCTGGACAATTTTTTAATTGTTGACGAGGTTAGAATTTATCGAAATATTCGGCGGATGATTCTATGGCTTGTTACAGCCAAATTTTATTGCAAAAAGTAACAGTGATGTTATAACAAATCAATAGAAAGTAACTATATTTTTTCATACCTTAAAATATTTTATATGAAAGGAATGAAGATTTATGTGCGGAATAGTTGGGTACATAGGAAACCAAAAAGCAGAACCTATTTTATATAATGGTTTGCTAAGATTGGAGTATAGAGGGTATGATTCAGCTGGTATATCAACATTAGAAAAAAGCTCTATTGCTACAATAAAAACTAAAGGAAGAGTTCATAATTTATTAGAGGAAGAAGACATATCAAAATTAGAAGGTACTATTGGTATTGCTCATACAAGATGGGCAACTCATGGAAAACCATCTAAAATAAATGCTCATCCTCATATGGATAACAGCAATACTTTTTCTGTTGTTCATAATGGAATTATAGAAAATTATGCTGAATTAAAATCAGAATTAATTAAAAACGGTTATAAGTTCTTATCTGAAACAGATACTGAAATTATACCAAACTTAATTCATTTTTGTTTTTCAAAAGATGAAAAAACAGATGATTTAAAATTCTTAAGAGCAGTAAAAAATGCTTGCTCACAATTAAAAGGAAGTTATGCTATTGAAGTAATATCTTCTTTATATCCAGATAGAATGATTGTTGTAAGAAAAGATAGTCCCTTAGTAATAGGAAAAGGTGATACAGAAAATTATATAAGTTCAGATATCCCTGCAATACTATCATTTACAAAAGACTTTTATCTTTTAAATGATAATGAATTTGCTGTACTTTATAAAACATCAGCAAAATTCTATGACACTGATTTAAATGAAATAAACAAACCTGTTAAAAATATAGCATGGGATGCTGCAGCTGCTGAAAAAGACGGATATGAAGATTTCATGTTAAAAGAAATTTTTGAACAACCAAAATCTATTAGAGAAACTATAGGTTCTAGACTTCAAGAAAATAGTGCTTGTAATTTAGATGATATTAATTTTTCAAAAGAATATTTATCATCTTTAAATAAAATTTATATAGTTGCATGTGGTACAGCAATGCATGCAGGACTTGTTGGAAAAAACTTAATTGAAAAATTATGTAGAATACCTACTGAAGTTGATATAGCATCTGAATTTAGATACAGAGACCCTATTATAGATGATAAAACACTTGCTATATATATAAGCCAATCTGGAGAGACAGCAGATACTATTGCAGCTTTAAAACTTGCTAAAAGCAAAGGAGCTAAAACACTTGCTATTTCAAATGTTATTGGAAGCTCTATAACAAGAGAAGCTGATTACTCAATATATACTCATGCTGGTCCTGAAATAGCAGTTGCATCAACAAAAGCTTATACAGCTCAAGTTGCTCTTATGGCAATATTAGCTTTATATATTGCTGAAAAACTAGAAATAAAAAATGATAAAATTTCAGATTTAAAAAAATCTATATTAGAATTACCACAAAAAATAGAAGAAATTTTAAAAGATACTACACAAATTCAAGAATTTGCAAAAAAAGTATATAAAGAAAAAGATATGTTCTTCTTAGGAAGAGGAGTTGATTATACAGTTGCATTAGAAGGTTCTTTAAAATTAAAAGAAATATCTTATATACATTCAGAAGCTTATGCTTCTGGAGAATTAAAGCATGGTCCTATTGCTTTAATTGAAAATGACATCACTGTTATTTCAATGCTTACAGATCCAGATTTAATAGAAAAATCTATAAGCAATATTCAAGAAGTTATAACTCGTGGAGCTAAAACTTTAATAATTACAAATCAAGATTTAGGAGATAAAAAATTTGAATTACAAATAAATATTCCAAAAACTAATCCACTTATCTCTCCTATTTTATCTGTAATTCCTTTACAATTACTATCTTATTATATTTCTAAAGAAAAAGGATTAGATGTAGATAAACCAAGAAATCTTGCAAAATCAGTAACTGTTGAATAAACTAAAAACTTTCTCTGATTAGCTAAAAACTGCCTGTATCAATAACAATAGTGGGCTAATTAAATTTTTCTACATTTTAATATTCTAGCATTCAGCCCACGTTTAATTGTTCGTGTGCGAAATTTGCATATAGCAAATTTCTATACAAGATATTTCAATTATAGGAAGTTCAGAGAACTTTCCTATAATTGAACAAATCAGAAAGCTAATAAGTTTGTAGTATATTATTTAAAGCTCCAAATTATAATTAGTAACAAATTTAAAATATTGAAGCTTTCCTATTATTAGATAAAAATGATACCTGTAAAAGGTATCATTTTTTATCCCACTCTATCTTCATTTAAATCAATATCTAGTGCTTTTACCATATCTACTGAAAGTTTCTTATCCTTAGCAATTCTTATTAAATAATCTAATTTAGATTTTGCTGCTTTTATTTTATATGAATAATAATCAATAAGTTCAGGATCTGCATATCTCATATTTATATGAGCATTATTTAGTTCCATCTTAGATGCAACTATACTTCTTATTATATCATCATTTATTTCTTCTTCATTCTTGTCCTTAACTATTTGTTCTCTTAAAAATTCGTTTTGCATATTCTCACTTCCTTCATATTCATAGTATATTCCATAATTGTTAAATTATTCAAATTTAATTGCATTTCTAGGGATTTAGTGATAAAATAATTGAAAAATAATAGGGAGGAATAAAAAATGTTAGACATTAAATTTTTAAGAGAAAATCCTGATTTAGTTAAAGAAAATATTAAAAAGAAATTTCAAGAACATAAATTAGAATTTGTAGATCAAGTTTTAGAATTAGATAAAAAAAATAGAGAACTTACTTCAAAAGGCGACGAATTAAGAAAAAATCGTAACTCTTTAAGTACTCAAATAGGCAATTTAATGCGTGAAGGAAAAAAAGAAGAAGCTGAAGAAATAAAAAAACAAGTAAGCTCTATAAATGAAAGTTTAGTTGAAAATGAGAAACTAGAAGAAGAATACTCTTCTAAAATAAAAGAATTAATGATGAAAATTCCTAATATGATTCATGAATCAGTTCCAATAGGAAAAGATGATAGCCAAAACGTAGAAGTACAAAAATATGGTGACCCTTATGTACCTCCATACGAAATTCCATATCATACAGATATAATGGAAAGCGTAGCTGGTATCGATTTAGATGCTGCACGTAGAGTTGCAGGAAATGGTTTTTACTATTTAATGGGAAATATTGCAAGATTACATTCTGCTGTAATTTCATATGCTAGAGATTTTATGATAAATAAAGGATTTACTTACTGCATCCCTCCTTTTATGATTAGAAGTGATGTTGTAACTGGTGTTATGAGTTTTGAAGAAATGGATGCCATGATGTATAAAATTGAAGGTGAAGATTTGTATTTAATTGGTACAAGCGAACATTCTATGATTGGAAAATTTAAAGATCAAATTTTAAAAAAATCTGATTTACCTTATACTCTTACATCTTACTCTCCTTGTTTTAGAAAAGAAAAAGGAGCTCATGGTATAGAAGAACGTGGTGTTTACCGTATACATCAATTTGAAAAGCAAGAAATGATTGTAATATGTGAGCCTGAAGATAGCTACGAATGGTACGATAAAATGTGGAGTTATACTGTTGAATTATTTAGAAGTTTAAATGTTCCTGTTCGTACACTTGAATGTTGTAGTGGAGACTTAGCTGATTTAAAATCAAAAAGTGTTGATGTTGAGGCTTGGAGTCCAAGACAAAAGAAATATTTTGAAGTTGGAAGTTGTTCAAACCTAACAGATGCTCAAAGTAGAAGATTAGGAATTCGTATAAAAGGCGAAAAAGGTAATTATTTAGCTCATACTTTAAATAATACTGTTGTTGCCCCACCTCGTATGCTTATTGCTTTAATTGAAAATAATTACAATGAAGATGGAAGTATAACAATTCCAGAAGTATTAATACCTTATATGGGTGGATTAGAAAAAATAGAAAAAAAATAATTTTGGAGGAATAATGAAACTAGAAAATTCAAAGTTTGAAATATCTGCAGTAAGTGAAAAACAATATCCTAAAGGAAATTTACCCGAAGTAGTTTTAGTTGGTAAATCTAATGTTGGTAAATCTTCTTTTATAAATACTATGCTTGGAAGAAAAAATTTAGCCAGAACTAGTAATACTCCAGGTAAAACTAGACAAATAAATTTCTACAATATTGATAATACTTTTTACTTTGTTGATTTACCTGGATATGGATATAGCAAAATGTCCAAAGAAGAACAAGTTAGAGTTGGAAAATTTATTGAAAATTACTTAGAAAAAAGGCAAAACATATCTCTTATAATATTAGTTTTGGATATACGTCATGAGCCTACAAAAGATGATTATATGATGTATGATTATATTTTAAAAACAAATTTGCCATTTATAATAATTACAAATAAAGCAGATAAAATTGCAATAACTAAAGTTGACGATGCAAAAAATAAAATAAAGGATTTTCTAGGTATTTCTTACAGTACAATTCTTCCTTTTTCTGCTGAAAGAAAAATATATACTGAAGCAATCTGGAATGAAGTTACAAAATTAATCTTATAAAATTCAATTATCTATTTACAAAATTCTACAAATTTGCTATAATAGTACTAATTCATGAGAATTTATAGCAAATTTCTTTTTTTAATTCGATTGAATTAAATTTAATTTTAGGAGGAACATCCAACATGATCAGCAAGCAGTATGCAAGAAAACTTCCGAACTATCACAAACTTTCTTTTTCTTCTTATGAAGATGCAGAGAAAGCAGCAACAAAAGTTGCAAGTGATTTTCCTTCTGCGATAATTAAACGCAGTGAAGATAATCTTTCCATTTTCTTCAGTGCCTTTATTATCCCCCACGGCTACCCTGAAAAAGTAATGGCATACGTTACTGGTAGTCATTCAGAAGCAGCAGAAACCTAATCAAAGTTAATTTGATAGTTTCTACTAATCGGTAGTTTTATTTTCCTCCAATGCACGTCGGCAATAGTCGGCGTGCGATTTTTTTATTTAACAATAATTCCTATACCTATACCAAAGTCATTCAAACTTCCTATATTATAAATACATGATACACGTTTGCTCAAAAAAGGATATTATAAAAATTGCATTTTTACAATTTTCATAATATCCTTATCTTTGTATTAAATTTTTTTAGTTATCATTTTTAAAGCTTTTTGCCTTTCTAATATAACTACATGAGCACATCCCAAGCACTTTAATTTGAAGTCTACACCTACACGAGTTATTTCCCATTCATTGCTTCCACAAGGGTGCTTTTTTTTAGTTTTTACTATATCCCCTACATTATATTCCATATAAAAAATCCTTTCTTATAATAGCAAATTAACTCGTTTTCATAAAGTATATAATTTAGTTTTATTACACTTTATCAATAAATTCTTTAAATCTTTTCTCTACACTTTCTTTTCCTAAAACATTCATTATTTCATATAAATCTGGTGTATTTTGTCTTTTGGTTAAAACTACTCTTAATACAGTACTTACATCACCAACATGACCTTTGTATTTATCTGGTTCTTGTTTATATTCTTTAACTTCCTTAGCATATCCTAATTCTCCAGATAATTCTTTTATTTTATTAAACCATGTTTCTTTAGTATCATTACTATCAAAATATTTATTTACATATGTTTCTACTATATTTTTTATTTCTTCTTTATCATTTATTTTTTGGAAATTATATTCCTCTGCGCTATTAAAAAATTTATCATCAAACATGTATATAATAGAATTTTTTACATCTGACCATTTTGCTATATCTTTTCTAGGCTTTACATTTCCTCTTTCAATTCCAAAAATTTTTAATGCGTATTCTTTGTCTGCAATTAAATTAGCAAGTTCTTCATCATATTGCTTTGCCCATACAGATACATCTGCATATATTTCATCTGCTGTATATTTTGATATAACAGTTTTAGAAACATCTAATAATTTTACCATATCGAATAAAGCACCACTTACGCCCATTTTATTTAATTGAAAATCAAATTTATTTATATCTTCTGTTGGATTTTGTTTTCTCCAATTTTCAAAATTTGAATTTGCTATATTCATTAAATATTCTATAACAGATTGCTTTGGAATACCTTCTTCTTTATAATAAGAAACTGCAGCTTCTGGGTCTTTTCTTTTACTTAATTTTCTTTTTCCACCGTTCTCTTCTTTCATTATAGGTGCTATATGTGCATATTTTGGAGCTTTAAATCCTAACATATAAAATAATTGTAAATGAAGAGGAACAGATGCAACCCATTCATCCCCTCTAATAACTAAAGTAGTTCCCATTAGATGGTCATCTATAGCATGTGCAAAGTGATATGTTGGTAATCCATCTGATTTTATAATAACTATATCTTGATCATTTTCAGGAAAATCAATATTTCCTTTTATAACATCATGATGTTTAATTTTTTTATCTGGATTTCCTGGTGATTTTAATCTTATTATGTAAGGATCACCATTTTTTATTTTTTCTATTGCCATATCTACTGGCATATTTCTACATTTTGTCCATTTTCCATAGTATCCTGTTCTTTCTTTTGCCTTTTCTTGATTTTCTCTAATTTTTTCTAATTCTTCACTTGAACAAAAACATGGATATGCCATTCCTTTTTCTATTAAAGATTTAGCATATGCTATATATATATCTTTTCTTTTGGATTGAACATATGGTCCATACGCACCTTTATCTTCACCATTACTTTGTACAGTTTCATCTGGTGATAAATCATATTCTTTTAATGATTCTAAAATTTGCTCTACACCATTTTCAATTTCTCTTTTTTGATCTGTATCTTCTATTCTAACAAAAAATACTCCTTCTGTTTGATTTGCAACTTTTTTTGCAATTAAACTTTGGTAAAGTCCTCCTATATGCATAAATCCTGTAGGACTTGGTGCATATCTAGTAACTACAGCACCTTCTTTTAATTCTCTTTTTTTATATTTTTCTTCATAATATGATATATCTTTTGCATCTGGAAAAATTAAATTTGCTAAATCTTTATAATCCATTTTCATCAAATTCCTTTCATATATTATTTCTTTTTATTTCCTTATATTTCCATTATTATTGGTAAAATCATAGGGTTTCTCTTAGTTTTTTGATATACAAATTCTCTTAAAGTATCTTTAATTATAGACTTAATTGAAGACCAATCTGTTATATGTTCTTCTTCGCATTTAGCAATTTTTTCTCTCATTATTCTTTTTACTTCATCCATTAAATTTTCAGACTCTCTTACATAAACAAATCCTCTTGATATAACATCTGGACCTGCTACTACAGAACCTGATGCAGAATCCATAGTAAGAACTACTATAATTAATCCATCTTGTGATAAATGTTGTCTATCTCTTAAAACTATACTACCTACATCTCCTACGCCTAATCCATCAACCATTATTTTTCCAACTGGTACTGTACCTGTAAGTTTAGCTCCTTTTTCTCCTAATTCTAATACTCTACCATTTGTCATCATAAAAATATTTTTGGGATCTATACCTATTTTCATAGCTGTTTCGCTATGAGCTACTAATTGTCTATATTCACCGTGAACAGGGATAAAGTATTTTGGTCTTACAAGTGATAATAATAATTTTTGTTCTTCTTGGCAAGCATGTCCTGAAACGTGTACATCTTCTAATGAACTATATACAACTTCAGCTCCTATTTTCATTAAATCATCTATTACTTTTCCAACCAATTTTTCATTTCCTGGTATCGGATTTGCTGAAATTATTACTAAATCGTTAGGTGTTATAACAACTTTTTTATGTTCTCCTGAAGCCATTCTTGTAAGTGCTGACATTGTTTCACCTTGACTACCTGTTGTTATTATTACTAATTGTTCATCTGTATAATTTTTTATCATGTCTATATCTATAAAAACATTATCTGGAACTTTGATATAATCAAATTTTCTAGCTGTTTCTATCATGTTTATCATACTTCTTCCACATACAGCTATTTTTCTATTATTAGCAACTGCAGCATCTACTATTTGTTGAACTCTATGAACGTTTGAAGCAAATGTTGCAACAACTATTCTTTTTGTACAATTAATAAATAATTTATCAAAAACTTCTCCAACTGTACGTTCAGACATTGTATACCCTTTACGTTCTGAGTTTGTACTATCTGATAATAATGCAAGAACTCCTTTGTTTCCAAGTTCAGCTATTCTTCCTAAATCCATTCTTTCATCATCTATTGGTGTATAATCTATTTTAAAATCTCCTGAATGTATAACAGTTCCGACTGGTGTTGTTATAGCAAACATAACTGAATCTGGTATACTATGGCAACTTTTTATAAATTCAATTTTAAATTTTCCAAGTGTTATTGTTTGACCTGCTGAAACTACTTTTAATTTAGTTTTTCTTGGTAATTTATGTTCCTCTAATTTGTTTTCGATTAAACCTATTGTTAATTTTGTACCATATATTGGAACATCAAATTGTTGTAAAAAGTATGGAACCGCACCTATATGATCCTCGTGTCCATGAGTGATTACTACGCCTTTTATTTTTTCTTTATTTTTCTCTAAATACATCATATCTGGTATAACTAAGTCTATACCTAGCATTTCATCCTCTGGAAAAGCTAAACCACAATCTACTATAATTATCTCGTTTCCATATTCAAAAACAGTCATGTTTTTTCCTATTTCTTGAATACCACCTAATGGTATTATTTTTAAAGTGTCTTTTTTAAAAGCAAACTTATTAATATTTTCATTTTCGTTTTTTTCAATTTGCTTTTTTTCTCCATTTCTTTTTGTTGCTCTATTGTTATTATGATTTTCTCTTCTATTAACAATTTTTTCTTTTTTATTCTCTTTTTTTTCTTTAACTATTAATTTTTTCTCCATAATTTCTCCTTTTCTTTTTATGATTACATAATATTAATAATATGGATTTTAAAAAGAAAATAAATATATTTACATATGAATATTATTTAAGTAACTTTAAACTAGAATATTATACACACCATAATAATATTCTTTCTCTACTCTATTTATATGTCACCATTATTTTTTACTAAAACTATTATATTTAATATTTTATCTTATGTTAAATCTCATTAATTCAATAAATAACATATGTTATTTATAAATTTATTCTCTCATTTTATTAAATTTTATTTCCGAATCTAAAAATTATTAATATTATAAATCTCTTATTTACCAAAGTCTTTGGTAATCAATACATAGTATTATATATCCATATCTTAATTTTGTCAAGGATTCAATATTTTTAAAAAGGTAAATATTATGTAACTGGAAAAATTTGCATTTTATTTTTGTTTGTGTTATAATAATGTTAATCTGATTTTTCAGTATATTATAATTTGAAAGGATTTGAGAAAAAATGAACAGCATGACAAAAACAACAACAGAAATCTCTCAGGAAAGGAAGGATATAATTTCTCATCTCTTCAGAAACGAAGAAATTGCAGGAATCCCCAATAATCCTTGGTGCGAATATCGTACTAGCGGGGATTACACTATTGTAACAGGTCCTGTATCGGCTATCGATGACGTAAAGGCTGTGGCTCGAGAGATTTTTACCATCTACATTGGTAAAGAGAAGATTTCTCCGGAAGTAATTTCAAAGAATCCCAAAGTGGAGTTCAAGCCGCTGCACGGCGATTTATTTGCAGTTTCAGGAATTAAGAAAAATTTGAATAAAATTTTTGCTTAATTACCTTTCGAAAGCTTGAATTCAAAAAAGCCCCCAATACTTTGGGGGTTTTCTTATATAATAGGAAATTTCTCAAAATTTCCTATTATATAAATACTTTGTACAGAAATTTGCTATATGCAAATTTCGCACACGAACAATTAAACGTGGGCTGAACTCTACAATTTAAAATGTAGAAAAATTTAATCAGCCCACTATTGTTCTATATTTTTATTATTCTATTATAGTTGCGCCTACTATTCCAGCATCATTTTGTAATTTTGCAGTCACTATTTTCGGAGGGGTATGATTAAATGTTGCATTTTTTTCATTTATTTTTTCTATTAGTCTATCTAGTATTGGATTTCCTTCATAATATGAAAAACTACCTCCAAGCACTACAATTTCTGGTTCAAATATATCTATTAGATTACATATTCCAACTTTCATATCTTCTAGAAATTGTTCTACATCTTCTTTAACATTTTCATCATCTTTTGTTAATAATTCTTCTCTTAAATATTGACCACTTATATCACTATCTATATCTAAAGTATTTGTAACTTTTGTTTTTAAAGCTTTAATTGATGCATAACTTTCAAAGCATCCTAATTTACCACAACTACACTTTCTGCCATTTTTATTTATAACCATATGTCCCACTTCAAAACCAGAATATCTTTTAGGTTCTAGTAATTTTCCATTGATAAATATAGCTCCACCTATTCCAGTTCCTATTGTTAAAAATACTGCATCATCATATTTCTTCATTGCACCATAGTACTTTTCGGCTAATCCTGCACATTTAGCATCGTTTCTTACTATTATTGGTTTATCAATTTTTTCTTTTAATTTATTTACTATTTCGAAATTCTCTATTCCTAAATTTCCTGCTCTTACGATTTTCCCTTTACTTATAGTTCCTGGTGCTGCTATTCCTATCATTTCAATTTCTTCTATTTTTATATTTCTTTTTAACAATATTTCTATTATCATTCTTTGAATTTCATTTATTATTGTTTCTTCAATGTTTACTCTGTCTTGTCTTGTTAAGTTTTTTTCTAACTTTTCTATTATTTCTCCATTGTTAATTATACCAACGCCTATATGGCTTCCGCCTAAATCTATACCTATCTTCATATATTATTCCTTTTCTTTTTTTATACATCAAATGCTGAAAACATGAATTGACCCATATATACTTGAATACATGGAACAAGTACAACTAATACCATGAATATTAGAACAACACCTACTATTGCATAACTTACTTCTGGTAATACTTTCATTATTCTTTGCATATTGTTATCTATATCTATATCTATATAAATTAATAATTTTTCTATCATTTCTGTTAAATCTGTTTGCATACCTATCTTTAACATTTCTGTTATCATCGGACTACCAAAGCCTGCTGATTCAAAAGGTTCTATCCATGATTGTCCCATGAATATATTGTTAATAGATCTTTCTATCATTGAAAGTAAAACTATATTTTTTGCTACATTTTTACTAACTTCTAAAGCATCTTGAATTCTCATACCATTTTGTAAATTCAAAAGTACAGCCTTCATAAATCTTGAAAAATCTATTAAATATATAAGCTTTCCAAAAATAGGCATTGTATATTTAAAATAATCAAAATTATATTTACCTTTTGGAGTATTAATATATCCTATAATTAAGGCTACTATTATACCAATTACTAATGTTGGAATATACCAATATTGTATAGCCATGTTTAAGAAATTTGAGAACCATATTGTTATACCTGGAAGTGTATCTTTTGTTCCAATTTCATCAAATACTTTTTGAATTGCTGGGACTGCAACTAATGTTCCTACAATTAATATTGCAAGTATTCCTATAAATTGTGCAATATTTGGTATTATTATTTTCTTAATTCTACTGGTAAGTGCTGTACTCTCATCTAAATATTTTACAGCTTGTTCTAGAGATGTTGTTAACGAACCAGACAACTCTCCTACTTTTATCATGTTTACATATATAAATGGAAAAATATTAGAATAAAATTCCATAGTTGTATACATAAATTCACCAGCTTCAACTCCAGCTAAAATATCTTCTAGTACTAATTTAAATTTTGGATTTTCTGTTGAACTTATAACAGTTTGAAGAGCGTGCACATTGTTAAAATTTGCTTTTTTTAACAAATAGAAATTTTGAGTAAATATTGTAACGTCTCTTATTGTTATTCTTTCAGTCATCATTAATGCTTTATTTATACTATTTATTGTATCTCTATTCTTATTTCTATCTATCAAATTTGAAGTTTTAGCTTGATTGTATAAATATTCATTATTTTTTTCTTTATCTTCATGAGAAATATTTTTTCTTTTTATTTCCTTATTAATTCTTATAGTTTGATCTACGCTTATTGGTATTAAACCATTTCTTTTTAATTTCTTTATACAACTAGTTTTGCTTGAATCTTCCACTCTGTTTTTTACAACTTGACCATTTTTCGTCATTGCTTTATATATAAAAGTTGGCATATTAAAACCTCCATTTTGTTTCTAATTTCTTTTTATCTTAAGTTGCATAATCGTTCTATTCAATATGTCTATATTTTTCTCTTCAATTTGTGATTTAGCTTGTTCTAATGTTATTTTTCCTTCAACAAACAATGTTGCTAAAGAATTTATTAAACTTATACTTCCTTTATCTAAGCTTCCTTGTATTGCATCTTCTATTTCAGATACACTAAATTTTTCTTTTCTTATAGCTGCTGCTATTATATTATCTACCACCATTACCTCTGGTAATAAAACAAGATTGCCATCTGTTGATTTTAATAATCTTTGTGAAACTACTAATTTTAATAATGAAGATAATAAATACTTTACAGAAACTTGGTCTCTTACTTCATAAAAGTTAATCATTCTATCTATTGTTTCTGCACAAGATTTTGTATGTAAAGTTCCTATTACTAAATGTCCAGATTCCGCCATTTCTATACCAGCTTCCATTGTTTCTTTATCTCTTATCTCTCCTATTACTAATATATCACAATCTTCTCTCAAAGAGTTTTTTACACCATCACTAAATGACAATGTATCTTGACCTTGTCCTACATCTTTTTGTATTATTATTGACTTTTTGCATGTATGCTTGAACTCTACCGGATTTTCTAATGTTAATATCTTTTTATTTTGTTTTTTGTTTATTTCATCTATTAAAGCATTTAATGTTGTTGTTTTACCAGAGTTTGTTTTTCCTGTAACCAAAATTAATCCTTGTGGTTGGTATGTCATAGTTCTTACTACTTCTGGCACACCCAATTCTTCAAATGTTGGTAATTTATTCTTTATAATTCTCATTGTAAATATTGGGATATCTCCAGAATAAGAAACATTTACTCTTAAACGAATCTCTTTGTACATTAATGAAGTATCTAACTTTCTAGTCCTTTTAAAAATTTCATCTTTATCAACATTACCTTTAACAATATAATCATAAATTTCATATAAAGTTTCTTCTGTTAATGGATCTACGCTTGGTATTTCTATTAAATCTCTTCTAACTCTTAAGATTGGTTTTAAACCACATATTAAATGTATATCAGAAGCATCTTGCTTAATAGCTTCATCAAAAACTTTTTCTATTATTAACATATAATCCTCCTAAATTAATACAATACTAATTTTCTATTTACTTCATCTAATGTTATTATTCCATCTACTACTTTTTGCATTGCATCTACAAACAATGGTCTATAACCTTCTTTTATAGCTACATCTTTTATTTTTATAGTAGATTCACCTTTGATAAGCATTTCTTTTATTTCTTCTGATATATTTAATATTTCAAAAGCAGCTATTCTTCCTAAAAATCCTGTATAGTTACATTCTTTACATCCCGCTATATCATATGTATATTTTCCATTAAAATTAAATTCCATGCCGTATTTTTTCACAAGCTTATTTATAATTTCTTTTTCTTCTTCTGTAAATTCTCTTTTTTTAGAGCAATTTGGACAAGGTTTTCTAATCAATCTTTGCGAAATTGCATTTGCCATTGTACTTGCTATATCATAATCTGATATTCCCATTTTTCTTAATCTTGTAATAACTTCTATACTGTCTATTGTATGTATTGTAGATAAAACATAATGACCTGTTTGTCCAGATTGCATTGCAATTTCAGCTGTTTCTAAATCTCTTATTTCTCCTACTAGAACTATATTAGGATCTTGTCTTAATACTGTTCTTAAAGAATCTGCAAAAGATGTTTTTGAATCTATTTCAATTTGATTCAATCCAGGAATTCTTATTTCTACTGGATCTTCAATCGTTGTTATATTTATTTCTGGTTTATTTAAGTAATCTATTATACTATATAAAGTTGTTGTTTTACCTTCTCCTGTAGGTGCTGCAATTATTGTTATACTATTTCTTTTATCAAAACATTTTTTTAATAAGTTTTCATCTTCTGGGAAACCTAATTCAAAAATTCCTTTTATTGTTTTATCTTTTTCTAAAAGTCTTAAAACAAATTTCTCACCATTAACATTCTTTTGTGAAGAAACACGGATATTATAATTATCGTATAATAAAATTCTACCATCTTGTGGTTCTTGTTTTTCTTGATGCATATTTGAAATAGCTTTTAATCTGTTTATTATTTGAGTTTGTTTTTTCTTATCTAAGTTTGCAACTGTAATCAATTCACCATCTATTCTATATCTTATTCTTACAGAATCCTCCATTGGCTCTATATGTATATCACTTGCTCTTTTATCCATAGCAGCTCTAATTATAGTATCTATTAATCCTGTAACATCGCTTATTGTACCTAAATTTTCTTCTTTTTTTCCGGCTAAAGCTTCTATAATATTATCTATATTGGATTCGAATGTTAAATATTTGTCCATTACCAACCCTTTATTTAACATTAGTAATCTCATTTGGTCAATTGCTTTCTTATTTGCTGTATCTGCAAAACAAACCTTTACTTTTCCTCCCATTACGTCAAAAGGTATGGCTTTATTTTGCTTAATTACTTCAATAGAGGCAAAATCTTTTACATTTACATTTATTGAATCTAAACGCAAAAGAATTACTTTTTCATTTAAAATTTCTCCCATTGCTTCTATCAAATCTTTTTGTGAACATAAATTTAATATATTTATTATATCTCCTAATTTCTTTTCAGGGTGTTCTTTTTGATATTCTATAGCTTTTTGAACAGCTTCTTTTGTTACTACACCTCTTTTTATTAACTCTATCCCTATTGGTGTTTTTCTAACATCTGCCATATTAAAGGCTCCTTTCATTCGTTATTACATTAATTATAATATATTTTATGACTAGTTTACATGGATATTTTTTCTATTATGCCAATATAAGAAGTATAATTTGTATCTCCTAATTCTATCCATAATCCGTTTGCTATTTTGCCACTTTTATTTTTAAAAATTTCTTGTACTTCAACATTTTCATCACTTATAATATTTATTAACGCTCCAGATTCATTGCTTTTTTTTGTAGCTTTTCCTGTTGTAGAATATAAATATTTATATTCTTCTTTATTTTTTATTTTTCCATAACAAGGAACCCAAGCTTTAGGATTTTTTCCTTCTTTAAAAGTTACCTTTCCATTTATATCTACTGTTATATCTTCAATTTTTGCACTATATGCAATTCCAGTAGTAATATTATTTTCTGAAACTATTGAAATATTTTCATAATTGTACCATTGTTTGTCTGTAACCTCAGTAGAATACCATTCTCCTGCTATACTATCATATTTTATTGGTTGCATTTCAGATTCAATAACCGGAGTATTTGGAATAATTATATTTTCTCTTGTTTTTAATTTATTCATTGAAATCTCTTCTTGCTTTTTAGAAATATTGTAATTTACTGTTACTTCTACATTTTTTACTAAATCTACTACATTGCTTTCATTATCTGGTTTATAATTTTTAATAGAAAGATTTACAGTGTAACCATTTGGTATATTTAATTCACTAAATATATTTTCTAATTTTAATTTTGCCTCTTCATCAGTTGTATTTGCAATTAATTTCTTATCTGAACTATCTTCCTCCTGCTCACATTTTAAAATAACGTTATCACACAAAGGAACTTCATCATAATAGCACAAGTCAATTTTTTCAAAAATGTTTGTTATTATTTCACTTGCTCTTGCATTTCGTTGAATTAGCATAGCCGTTTGATTCGAATTTATATAAATAGTTGTTATTAAAGCTATAAATAACATCAATATTCCAAAACTTATTATTATATCGGCTCCTACAAAGCCATTCTCATTTTTCTTTATTTTCATATTTCCACCTTTGTTAAAATTTATATATTATGAAAGTAGTTAATAGTATTAATATTATTGTAATGACAGATTGAATAAATGGTGTATTTATTTTTTCTACTTTTTTTGTTAGTAAATATATTAAAACATTTGCTAACGGAATGATTAAATATATAGCATATCTATGTATATTAGCTTTTTCTACTATATATAGATATAGTATATATATAGCTGTTATTATTAATCCAAAAATTGTTACAGATTTTTGAAATTTCTTATGTTCTTTAGATATTCCTGCATTTATTGCTACTGCTGAAAAAATTAAAACCAAAAATGCAAAATCTATTAATTTTATCAATTCTAAATTTAATAAATCTATTCTCATACTTTTAAATAGTAACAAGAAAAATATTCCAGATAAAATTTCTAATAAGAAATATCTTATTCTAATTTTTTGAGAACAATATCTACATTTTCCTTTTAAAAATATGTAACTGAAAATTGGAAATAAATCTAATATTCCTAATTTATGGTTGCAATTTGGACAAAATGAATGTTCATGTACTATATCTTTATGTAATGGAATTCTATACACAGCAAGTGTATAAAAACTACCAAAAAAACTTCCCATTATGAATATTATTGCACAAATATATATTTCCATATTTCTTCCTTTTCTTTTATGTATTATATTAGAATAGGCATACCTAGGTATGCCTATTCTGTTTATTATAAATTATACACCTGGTGTTGGTGTTGTAGTTGGTGTTTTTATAGCATTATATGCATCATCAGTTGGATTTAATGTTATAGCTCCATTTACTGATATAAATTTAATTTCAGAATCTTCACCTTTTTTTACAGTTCCACGATAGCTAACTGTTCCATTAGCATTTTTATATCCTGTTATTGCACCTTCTGTTAATACACCTGATTTTTTTACATCTGTATTAAAGTATGATGAACCTGTACTTGTCATCCATGCTTCATCAATAGTAGAGCTTGATTGTAACCCTTCCATTTCTACATAAGTTATTGCATTTGCAATATATTCTTTTGTAGTTGCATCGTTCATAGCTGTTTTTGATTCTTTGGCTTTACTTAAAATACCATTATCTCCAAGTACCATAGCCATTGATACTCCTGCTAAAATTAATAGCACTACTATTGTAATAACTAATGCTATTAAAGTTATACCGTTTTGTTTTTTCATAAAAACTTCCTCCTTAGAATATTTAATTTTTTTGTTATATATAAACTATAAATATAACCTTATTTAACCCCTGGCTTTTCAAAGAAACTGCCAGTTGATGATGTGTTTGTAGAAGAACCTGATGAACCAGAATTACTTCCATTATTATTATTTTGGTTTCCAGATGTATTATTTCTATTGTTTGAAGATTGAGCATTATCTGAAGAATTTGGTTGTGTAGTTGATGTGTTTGTTGTGCTTTCTTCTACTTTGTAATCAGCAAATGGATCTTTTTTTCCACTTACATACAAATTTTGAGCTTTATACATAGTTAAATCACTAGAACCCATTCTATATGTTTGTATAATTGTTGAATTTTTTGTTGCTAAATCTATTTCTTCAATTTGATTTGCTATTTTTTCATTTGGTTCATATGATATCATATTTGGTAATGCTTTTTTTGTTG
Organism: uncultured Clostridia bacterium; assembly: GCA_934167495.1. GTDB lineage: Bacteria > Bacillota > Clostridia > TANB77 > CAG-508 > CAKPKP01. The sequence continues at coordinate 54,473 of CAKPKP010000009.1, forward strand.
GTGTATATTCGTAAAATAATATTCCTAACACCAAAGTAATTACAACACATAATAAACACATAATGAAAATTTCTTTTAATATAGCTTTCATTTTTACCTCCAATCAAATTATTTTTCTAATATTAGTAAGTTGTATTTGTTACAGTATTTGTTGATTGTTGTTTTGCTGTATTAGTATTAGTTGTTGTGTTTGTATTTGTCATAGTATTTGTTGTTTGTTCTGTATAGTTTGATAATCCACTTTCTGATATTATAGTTAAATCTTCTTTATTTAATGGAACTTCTGAAACTTTAAATGTTGCTGTAAGACCTTTATCTGATGGAACTAACTTAAATTCTTCTATTGAAAAAGCTAATTCTTCATCACCTTCGATATCATATAAAAATGTTGATATATCTATATATTGCCCTACAACTGTAAAATAAAAATCACATAAACTATAATTTCCAACTGCTGTTGTTCCGCTTGAATTTTGTGCTAATTGCAATGTTATTTCAACTTCATCATTTGTTGCATGTGCACCAATTCTTGACCATAAGAAATCTATATCATATACAAATATATTTTTTGTTTTATCTGTTGCTTGAGAAAAACTACTGTATATTTTTTCTTCGTAATTTTCTTTTAATCCTTTTAATGTGTTATATGAAGTATTAAGAGTAGTTTTTTTGTTTTCAAATTCTATAGCACTTTTAGTTTCTATTGTTTGAATTTCTTTATCTAGTTGATCATAAGAATTTTTTACATCATCATAGCTTATTATTTCTACATTTCCTATTTTCATTCCATTTGCAAAAGATGCATATCCAAAATATCCAAGCAAAATAATTAATAGTATAATTAAAATCTTTCTCATGGCAAATCTCCTTCTATTGTAACTTTTATAATAGAATCTTGTTTAACACCACTTGTAGATTTAACATTTTTTAAAATGTTTCCATCAACTAATGCAGCTTTAAAGAAACCTAATTGCTCATATTTTGCTGATTGTGCTTCTATAACAACATGTGTTCCTACCGTATTTTGAATTGATGTTACTTTAACTTGTTGTGGTATTGAACTCATAATTCTATTCAATAAATTTGGTATTGAATCTTTACTTAAATATTTAATTTTTGTTTCTGAATTTGCTTCTTCTAAATTCTTTATAAGCCTTGTATATGTTTGAGCTTGTGAATTTATTTTTGTAATATCAGCATCTACTTTTGCTATTTCAGAATTAACAGCAGTTAATTGTTTAGCCGCTTCACTTCTTTTCTCAACTATTTTATTAGAAACAGAGTTTGCTAAGAATGAATATCCTACTATTGTTATAATCATAATTGCAACTATTCTTAATAACAATTTTTCTAAAGCATCAATTTCACCTTTTAAAGTAAATTTTACATCTTGTTTTAAATCTATATTTAAAGCATTTTTTACTTTATTAGAAAAATTCAAATCTTTATTTTTTCCATCTAAACCTTCTAATGCTAAAGCAATAGCAGAGTTTACTTCAATATAATCTTTTACTGATATTTTTATAGAAGAACTCTCTACAAAAAATGGTTTTAAAATTTCACATTTACAATTAGATATATATTCCTGAAAATAGATATCTATATTATTTATTGCTGTACCAGTACCTGTTAAATATACTTTTGATATTGAATTTAAAGAATTATCTATTGTTCTTTTTACGTTTGTTACTATTTTATATAATGTAGGCATTATATCTTCAAGATACTCATTTTCTTCAGATTGTAATCCTTGAGCTGACTGAGTATATATAGTAGTATTTTTACATATTTCATAAGATTTTGTTAATGAATTTTCTTTTCTGTTAATTTCATTTAGAATTCTTTTCATTCCATCTGAAGTTGTTTGAACTTCATTAACTTGGCCATCAATAATTCTTGTTATTGTAGTTTCATCTTCTATATTTACAATTAAACAATTTTCTTCTTTATCTAATGCCTTAATTAAATTTGATATTACTACTGGCATTGGACTAGCATTTATTACTTTATACCCTTCAAAACTATCTATTCTTCTAATTAATTCCGATTTTTGAGTTGATATATACATAGCTTTAATTTTTTCAGGATCCTCTAAATTTTTAGTTAATATATATTTAGATTCTAGTTTATCTTTTTCATATCCTTTTTCTTCTGCAAGTACATCAAATTCTATTTCGACAGCTTTTTTTATATCTTGCTTTGATAATAAAGAAAAAATGTTAAAATAGTTATACATTTCATCTGATATATTTATGCTTATTGGCGTTTTATAACTGTATGTTTCACTTATTATTTGTTTTAATACATCATCTAATTTTTCATAAAATTTTACGCCAAATGCTTCTACTTTAAAAACATCTTTTTCTTTCTGCACTTTTGCATATTTAATTATATTTTCGTCAATATATATACCTAAACAACTTGGCATTTTGTTCTCCTTCTTTATTTTTTATTTTAAAGCTATTGTATCTACATATATTATTTGCATTTTATTTTTTCATAATACAAGAAATATATATATATTATTATATTTTTTAACATTAAAAGTCAATATTTTTAATTCAAGTGTAACTTAATTGTAACTATATTGTAATATTTGTTTTAAATATTATTATAGCATCTTTTTTGTATTTTTATTTATATGAAAATTATGTATATTTTACGTTTTTTTGCAAATTATAACTATAGAAAATTTTTTAGGAGGTAATAATGAATACTGAAAAACATTTAAGATTAACTGGTTCATCAACTGTATCTTGGAAGGATGCTATAGTACAAACAATAGCAGAAACTTCAAAAACAATTGATTATATTTCGTCTGTTACAATTTTAGAGCAACGAGCAAAAGTAAATGGTAAAAAAATTGCTGAATATTTTGTAGAATTAGATTTAGGCTTTATAGTAGATAGAGATAGAAACACAGAAAATATTGATTAGAAGGAGGAAAATTTATGAATCCAATTGAAAGTAAAAAAACTTATCAAGAATATGTTAATAAGAAATCACCAAATTCTCCAATTTTTAAAAATTGTTTCAACGCATTTTGGGTTGGTGGATTAATTTGCATGATTGGTCAATTAATTTTTGAATTTTCCAAGTATCGTGGTTTAGATATTACTTTATCTAATACTATTGTTTCTATTATTTTAATATTTATTAGTGCATTTTTTACTGGACTTAATTTATTCAATAAAATTGGAAAATTTGCTGGAGCAGGTTCTTTAGTTCCAATTACAGGTTTTGCAAATTCTATAGTTTCACCTGCTATGGAATATAAATCTGAAGGATATGTTATGGGTGTTGGTGCAAAAATGTTTACTGTAGCAGGTCCTGTTCTTGTATATGGAATATCTACATCTATTATTGTCGGACTTGTCTATTTGATATTTAATACTCAAAGCATAAGCTTAGTTTAAAGTTAGGAGATGATTTTTTGAAAAAAGTTGGAAAACAATCTTATAAATTGCAAACTCCTGTAACAATACTTTCTACCGCAAGCATTGTTGGTCCAAAAGAAGGTCAAGGACCTCTTTGTAAATATTTTGACCAATTTCTTGAAGATGAATTTTGGGGAGAAAAAAGTTGGGAAAAAGCAGAAAGCAAAATTATAAAAGAAACAACTAATATGGCAATTGCAAAATCTGGAATTGCATCTAATGAATTTGATTTTTGTTTTGCTGGAGACCTTCTTAACCAATGTATTTCTTCAAGTTTTGGTTTAAGAGAAATAAATATTCCATTCTTTGGAGTATTTGGTGCTTGCTCAACTTTTATAGAAAGTATGTTACTTGGTTCAATGTGTATAGATGGAGATTTTGCTCAAAATGTAGTTTGTTCTGCATCTAGTCATTTTTGTAGTGCAGAAAAACAATTTAGATTTCCTTTAGAACTTGGAAATCAACGTCCACCTACAAGTCAATGGACAGTTACAGGTTCAGGGAGTAGCGTGCTTACAAAAGATGGAACAGGTCCTTATATTACTACTTTAACACCAGGAAAAATTGTTGATATGGGAATTAAAGATGCAAATAATATGGGTGCCGCAATGGCAACAGCTGCATTTGATACTTTAATCACTCATTTTAATGATACTGGCCGTAGTCCTAGTTATTATGATGCAATTTTTACAGGAGATTTAGGTTATATTGGTAAAGAAATTTTAATAGATTTAGCACAAACAAAAGGATTTAACATTAAAGCTAACTATAATGATTGTGGTGTATTAATTTTTGATAAAGAAAAACAAGATACACATTCAGGTGGTTCAGGATGTGGCTGTATTGCTTCAGTCTTTTCTGGATATATTTATGATTTATTAAAAAAGCAAAAATACAAAAAAGTATTACTTATAGGTACTGGTTCTCTTATGAATTCTACAAGTAGTCAACAAGGAGAATCTATTCCAGGAATTGCTCATGCAATTAGTGTGGAGGTGTAAAATGGATTTTTTTCAAAATTTAGATTGGATTATGCTTATTAAATCATTTGTAGTTGGTGGAATCATTTGTATTATCGGTCAAGTGTTAATTGATAAAACTAAATTAACACCTGCTAGAATATTAGTTATTTTTGTAACTACTGGTTGTATCCTTGGTGGACTTGGATGGTATCAATATCTTGTTAACTTTGCAGGATGTGGAGCTACTGTCCCTTTAACTGGTTTTGGTAATCTACTTGCAAAAGGTGCAATAGAAGAAGTTAAAAACATAGGACTTATTGGTGCTTTTACTGGAGGAATAAAAGCTGCAGCAGGTGGAATTTCAGCAGCAGTATTCTTTGGATATATAGCTTCTCTTATTTCAAAACCTAAAATGAAAAAAGAATAATATGAAAAAATACCGTATATTGTATTTAATCATTTTTTGTGTTATAATATTAGTGTAGTCTTTTGACTTTTATATATATTAAGGGTTTGTTTGGGAATAATTGCAAGGAGGCAATATGGAACAAAAAATACTTAAAACCTTGATTTTTGTTTTATCTGCATTGGATCTTTTCTTTGCAGCAAAGGCTTTAATCAATGAATTTACAACATCAGAGGAGGATGCTATATGAAAAAAATCTTAAGTATTATCTTGGCGACACTCATTCTTATCGTTCTCGCAATTCCTGCTGCAGCATACACTGTATCTGGAAACTCTACACCGTATGTGAGACGTTGGCTGGATGCCATCAATGACTACACAGTTGTTGATTATTATTCTTATTCGCAGGCTGAATCTGCTTACGTTAAAACCGGCGTTCTGAATGTAAAGAACAATTCAGTTTATTACAAAACAGGTGATACCGTTTTAACAACTGCTCTTCTTTATGAAGATGAAGTCGGTTTCTCTCAGAGTGGTGAAATCTATTTCATCACAACAAGGAGCGAACTGGTTAAGTACTCAGCTTCTTCCGGAGTAATCATTTCATTGAATGCTACAGAGTTGGCGTTTGATGACAACAATTTTGTTATCGGCTATTACGAAGGAACAAATTACTTCTCAATCAACGGCAATAATGGCAATAACAATAATAACAACAACAACGGCAACAACGGCAATAATGGAAATAATAATAACACAAAATATCCGTATCTTACCGTTGAAGATCAGAGAATGACTTACGTCGAAAGTTCTGATCAGCACCATCAGCTGTACATTGAACAAGATTACCTTTGTTTTAACAATCTTATCCTGTTCAAGAACGGCATAAAGTCATATGGCTTTGCAAAAAACAAAGTTGTATACATTACTTCTTCTAACAAACTTGTAACTTATGAGTTTGGTGCTAAGAAGCAGTATGTTAAGGCAACAAAAGTTACTTCACTGACATACGACAACGATGGTTTTATTGTTGGATACACTAAATCAAACGGCAAAACATATTCACTTTAATTGATTTATGTCCAACACACCGCTTTTGGGTTTTCTAAGCTCAAATAAGCGTTTAAATAAATAACAACACATTCCCAAACAAAAAAGCAGAGAGCTAATCTCTGCTTTTCCCTTTATAATTATATTATTTTACTACTATATTATAAATTTTTCCTTTTACATATATTTCTTTTACTATATTTTTACCTTCTATTGCACCTTGGATAATTTCATTTTCATGTACCACATTCTTAACCTCATCTTCTGATGCATCTTTTGCAACTTTTACCACAGCTTTTAATTTTCCATTTAATTGAACTGGCACTTCTATTTCATCATCTATTATTTTTTCTTTATCATATGTTGGCCACTCTTTATATGCTAAATCTTCTTTCTCACCTAAGATTTTGTATAATTCTTCTGTCATATGTGGTGCAAATGGATTTAATAATTGTAAAAATGTTTTATATTCTTTTTTATTTATTCTCTTTTCTTTATAGAATTCGTTTGTCATCGTCATAAATGTACTTACTGCTGTATTAAATTTCATTTCTTCTATATCTTCTGAAACCTTCTTTATGGCTTTATTCATCATTTTTTCAAATTTTTCTGAATACTCATCACCATCAACTAATATTTCTTGCATTTTCCAAACTCTATCTAAGAATTTACTGCATCCCCTTATACTATCCATAGACCATTGAGCAGTTTGATCAAAAGGCCCCATAAACATTTCATATACTCTAAAGCTATCTGCACCAAACTCATCAACTATATCATCTGGATTTATTACATTACCTTTTGATTTAGACATTTTTTCGCCATTTGAACCTAATATCATTCCATGAGATGTACGTTTTTGATATGGTTCTTTAGTTGGTACAACTCCTATATCGTATAAGAATTTGTGCCAAAATCTTGAATATAATAAATGCAATGTTGTATGTTCCATACCTCCATTATACCAATCTACTGGTGACCAATATTCTAAAGCTTCTTTTGAAGCAAGTTCTTTATCGTTATGAGGATCCATATATCTTAAGAAGTACCATGATGATCCAGCCCATTGAGGCATTGTATCTGTTTCTCTTCTTGCATCTTTGTTACAATGTGGACATTTTGTATGAATCCAAGCTTCTTGTTTTGCAAGTGGTGACTCTCCATTCTCTCCTGGTTCATAATCTTCAATATCTGGTAAAACTAATGGTAATTCGCTTTCTGGTATAGGAACCCAACCGCAGTTTTCACAATATACCATTGGTATTGGCTCTCCCCAATATCTTTGACGAGAAAATACCCAATCTCTAAGCTTGTAATTTACCTTCTTCTCTCCTATATTTTTTTCTTCTACATATTTTATAACTTTTTCTATTGCCTCTTTTACGCTTAATCCATTTAAAAATTCTGAGTTAATTAATGTTCCTGTTTGTGTGTCTGTAATAGCTTTATCAAAGTCTTTAACTTCAGTTTCTGGCTTTATTACTTGTTTTATTGGTAAATTAAATTTTTTAGCAAATTCAAAATCTCTATCATCATGAGCTGGTACAGCCATTATTGCTCCAGTTCCATATGTTATTAAAACATAATCTGAAACCCATACAGGTATTTTTTCTCCACTTATAGGATTTATTGCTTTTATTCCTTTAATTTCAACACCTGTTTTTTCTTTATTTAATTCAGCTCTTTCAAAATCTGATTTTAGAGCAGATTTTGCCTTATAATCTTCTACTTCAGCTAAATTCGTTATTCTATCAGCATGTTTTTCAATAAATGGATGTTCTGGTGCAACTACCATATATGTTGCTCCAAATATTGTATCTGGTCTCGTTGTATATATTAGTAAATTATCATCAGTTCCATCTATATTAAATTTTATTTGAGCACCTTCACTTCTTCCTATCCAATTTTTTTGTTGTACTTTTATTTTATCTAAAAAGTCTATATCTGCTAAATCATCTATAAGTCTTTGAGCATAATCTGTAATCCTTAACATCCATTGACTCTTTTCTTTTTGAACTACCGGACTTCCACATCTTTCGCAAACACCATTTACAACTTCTTCATTGGCAAGTCCTACTTTACATCCTGTACAAAAATTAATTGGCATTGTAGCTTTATAAGCTAAACCTTTTTTATATAATTGTATAAATATCCATTGAGTCCATTTATAGTAATTTGGATCTGTTGTATTTATTTCTCTAGACCAATCAAAAGAAAAACCAATTGATTTTAATTGTTCTTTGAAATGATTTATATTATTTTCTGTTGTAATTTTTGGATGTACATGATTTTTTATAGCATAATTTTCTGCAGGAAGACCAAAAGCATCAAATCCGATTGGATATAACACATTATATCCTTCCATTCTTCTTTTTCTAGCAAGTATATCTAAGGCTGTATAACTTCTTGGATGTCCTACATGCAAACCTTGACCAGAAGGATATGGAAACTCTATAAGTCCATACCATTTTTTCTTATTACTAAAGTCATTTTTTGCATTAAATGTACCTTCTTTTTCCCATTTATCTTTCCACTTTTTTTCTACTTCTTTAAAATTATATGCCATATTTTTCTCCTTTTATTTTATTCTTCAATTTAAACTTGTTATATTATATATCAATCTTCTTAGTTTTTCAAGAAGTATAGAATATTTTACCATTCCTTGCTGAGATTGCTAAATTTACTTAAAACATTTTGTGTGATTTTCTATTATAAGAAAAACCACCATAACATTAAAGTTATAGTGGTTACACAGATTTACAATTTTTTTAACGGGTTATCACAATATGCCAAGACTTTTCCTCAGGAGATATGCTTACGTTTGAAAAATTTTTAAATTTCAAAATTCTCCTTATAAAATCAACATAAACTGCATTTTCTATCATTTTATCATCATCTATCTTTATGACGATTTCATAAGTTTTTTCAGTTCGGTTTTCCAAACTAAACTTTCCTTCAATCAATGAATTAAAAATTTTCTCAGCATTTTCTTTAGCTAAAATTTTTAATTCACTTCTTCCTTTTTTTACCTCCTTGTTTAAATTTTTAACCCAGCTCTGTGCATTATTCAACCTACGCTTGTCATTGCATTTTGGATTAGACACCCACAAAGTAAGGTATCTCTTACCCTGAGCATTTCTTAAAGAACACTGAAATCCAAATTCATTAGCAACATTTGTTATGTCACTATCTAAAATTTTATCACTGTACTCAAATTCCACTTCATTTCTTTCATCCCAATTCCAGGAAGTAAAACTTTTTTCAGTGTGTTCTTTAAAAATCTCTGGAAGAAAAGTATAGACAAAATATTCATTAATTTTATCTCTTATTTCCTCCTCTTTACTCTTTAGGTTTTCTAAAACAATTTTGTAGACAGACCGTCCCATAAGAGCCACCCTTTCTGTGTATTAAATTAATTCCCTCTAGGAATTTATGCATATTATTATACTACACTTTACATAAAAAATCAATTTTATAATTTTTTATAGTAGTACACTAAAATATTATATTTTATTTATATGTTAGTAAGCAAAAAAAGAGATATAAAATTAAATTTTATACCTCTCTATTTATATATTCTCAATTATTTATGCTTTTTTTGCAATTTCAGCTAATTCTGTAAAAGCTTTAGGATCGTTTATAGCGATTTCTGAAAGCATTTTTCTATTTATTGTAACATTAGCTTTCTTTAATCCAGCTATTAATTTGCTATATGTAAGACCATTTTGTCTTGCTGCTGCATTTATTCTTATAATCCATAATTTTCTAAAATTACTTTTTTTATCTTTTCTTCCTACATATGCATACATTCCAGATTTCATAACAGCTTGTTTAGCCATTCTATATCTATAATGTTTTGCTCCATAATATCCTTTTGCTTGTTTTAATACTTTTTTATGTCTTGCTCTTGTTGTTCTTGCTGTTTTAACTCTTGCCATTTTTTATTCACCTTCCTATTTCATATATTCTAATTTTTAGTTACCGTATGGTAATAATTTTTTAATTCCAGCTTCTACTGTTTTTGCTGCGTATCCATCTTGTACTCTTGCTGTATGTTTTTGTCTTTTTGTTTTATTTGCTAATAAATGTCTTCTATTAGCTTTTGTTCTTTTTACTTTTCCTGTTGCAGTATATGAATATCTTTTTTGTGCTGCTTTGTTTGTTTTTAATTTTGGCATGGTAATTCTCCTTTCTATTTTTTAGCTAATATAAGAAACATATTTTTACCTTCTAAAAATGGTTTCTTTTCTACAGTAGCTATATCAGCTAATTCTTCTGCAAATTTATTTAACATATTTTCACCAGTTTTTACGTTATTTAATTCTCTTCCTCTAAATTTTACAGAAAATTTAACTTTGTTTCCAGCTTCTAAAAAGCTTCTTGCATTTTTGCTTTTAAAATCGAAATCATGTTGACCAATATTAGGTGTTACCCTTATTTCTTTTATGTCTAACACTTTTTGATTTTTTCTAGCTTCTTTTTCTTTTTTTGCTTGTTCAAATTTATATTTACCATAATTCATTATTTTACATACTGGTGGCTTTACTGTTGGAGCAACTAAAACTAAATCTAAGTTTTTTTCTTCAGCCATTTCTATAGCTTGCTCTATAGGTAATTCTCCTATTTTTTCTCCTTCAGTTCCTATAACTTGAACAACTTTTTCTTTAATTTGTCTATTAATAGGCAATTCTTGTTTTATATAAAACACCTCCCCTTAAGGCTAAAATATTTCTTTAATTTAGAAATATTTTCTCTTGCTTTTAAGAAAAATCATTTTTTATTTTCTTTATAAAATAAAAAAATGGATTGCCTTAAGCCAAATCCACATAATTTAATCTATTTATTAGATTATGAATAAATCTATTATTTACTCTCTTCAACCTTATACTCTTAACTTAAGATAAGGTGAGAAGTGGATGACTTCTTCTTAAAACATTAATATAATACAAGATTTTTCTAAAAAAGTCAAGTGTTTTAGAAATTTTTTTCAGTTTTTGTTTAATTTAACAATATGAAATAATTTATTATTTAAGATTTAAGAAAATTTGTAGTCATATATTTACTAATACTAATAATTTGTAATTAATATTGTTGTTTTAATATAAATAATATTCTTTGATTCATATTCTTCTTTCAAAATCACTCTTTTTTTGAAAAAATATAGATTTTACTTGACTTTTTTCCTTTTTTGTATTAGAATAATTAATCATTATGAGTATTTGAAATGTAATTAACTTCTCCCCGGTAGTTAAAAGCATTTTTAAATATCCAAATTATTAGAATTATAAAAATGAATGGAGGGTAATTTTTACCATGAATAATACTACATATAGTGCTAAAAAAAGTGAAATTGAAAGAAAATGGTATATAATCGATGCTAGTAACAAACCATTAGGTAGAGTTGCTACTGAAGTTGCTAAAATATTAAGAGGAAAACACAAACCAACATATACACCAAACATTGACACTGGTGATAATGTTATAGTTATTAATTGTAAAGACGCTGTTTTAACAGGTCATAAATTAGATCAAAAAGTTTATAGACGTCATTCAGGATACATTGGTGGAATGCATGAAACTTCTGCTAGAGTTATGATGGAAAATAAACCTGAAGAAGCTATGATGCTTGCTGTAAAAGGAATGCTTCCTAAAAATAGCTTAGGAAGACAACAATTAAAGAAATTAAGAGTTTATGCTGGTAGTGAACATGAAAATGCTGCTCAAAAACCAGAAGTTTGGGAGGTAAAATAATTATGGCAAAATCTGAAAAAATTATGTTCTGTGGTACAGGTAGAAGAAAAAGATCTATCGCTAGAGTAAGATTAGTTGATGGAAACGGAAATATCACAATTAACGGAAAATCTTTAGATGAATATTTTGGAACAGATATATTAAAAGTTATAGTAAAACAACCTCTAACAGTTACAAATACAATTTCTAAATATGATGTTATTTGTAAAGTAGAAGGTGGCGGATTCACTGGTCAAGCTGGTGCAATCAGACATGGTATAGCTAGAGCTTTATTAGAAGCTAATTCAGAATATAGACCAGTATTAAAATCTAATGGATTCTTAACAAGAGATCCAAGAATGAAAGAAAGAAAGAAATACGGTCTTAAAAAAGCAAGAAAAGCTCCTCAATTTTCAAAGAGATAAAATATATTTTATACACAATATATCAAACCTCAGAAGTTTCAAGGCTTCTGGGGTTTTTTATTGTTGTTTGGTGATTTTTTACTATAAATGTCCAAAAGCATTGATATTTCAATACTTCTATTTTTATATTTGTTCGCCTTTTATATTTGTAATATACAAGTAATATGCTAGTAATATACAAATTTATTTTCCATATTCATTAATTTATCTAACACACAAAAAAGCTAACTATGCTCCACTATTATTTTTCGCATAATTAGCTTTGTTTTTTATACAATAAATCGTTATTTAAATAAATTGTAATTTACCTTCCCGAATCTTCTATTTGTTTTCTTTTGTATTTTTTATAAACTTCTATTAAATCTGGATCATTTTGATTTTTAGGTAAGT